>NZ_JBDGLI010000002.1:0-538697 GCF_057655955.1 Pseudomonas sp. Soil_N_39 | reverse complement strand
AAGCCTCAACCTATCACTTGGCGGTTCAGGTCCGGAGTGGTTATGAAGGCCTGCAAATTGCGCTGCCCTCGGAATGTCTTCCCGTCATACCTCTGGAAAAACTGGCCCAGCGCTTGTTGGAACTGGCCAGAAACATCCAACCAAAACAAGTTGCGAAAAATCCCCGGGGCCCCAAGGTGCCTAAACCCAAAACATGGGTGCAAGGCACTGCGGTGCATGCACATGTTTCAACGGACCGGGTAATCAAGGCCGCCAAAACGAAAAGACCTTGAAAGGGATGGCCGTAAGGGTGGAACCATAAGTAGCCGTTACCCAAAAAACGGATATACACACAAATCCCACACATAAAAAAACCCGCATCACTGCGGGTTTTCTTACAACGTTGAAGCCTTAGTTAACCTTAGCGTTCAACTCACCTTTCAGATAACGCTGATACATCGCTTCCAAAGAAATCGGCTTGATCTTCGAAGCATTCCCCGCCGTACCAAAGGCCTCATAACGCGCAATACACACATCACGCATCGCCGTCACGGTCGCGCCAAAGAACTTACGCGGATCAAACTCGCTAGGATTGGTCGCCATCAACCGACGCATGGCACCGGTAGAAGCGAGACGCAAATCGGTATCGATGTTGACCTTGCGCACACCGTACTTGATACCTTCGACGATCTCCTCAACCGGCACGCCGTAGGTTTCCTTGATGTCGCCACCGTACTGGTTGATGATCGCCAGCCATTCCTGCGGCACCGAAGAAGAACCGTGCATCACCAAGTGAGTGTTGGGAATGCGCTTGTGGATTTCCTTGATACGGTCGATGGCCAGCACGTCACCGGTAGGCGGCTTGGTGAACTTGTAGGCGCCGTGGCTGGTGCCGATGGCGATGGCCAGGGCGTCGACCTGGGTCTTCTTGACGAAATCCGCGGCTTCTTCCGGGTCGGTCAGCATCTGGCTGTGGTCCAGCACGCCTTCGGCGCCGATGCCATCTTCTTCACCGGCCATGCCGGTTTCCAGCGAACCCAGGCAACCCAACTCACCTTCCACCGACACGCCGCAGGCGTGGGCCATGGCGACGGTCTGTTGGGTGACGCGTACGTTGTACTCGTAGTCGGTCGGGGTCTTGCCGTCTTCGCCGAGGGAACCGTCCATCATCACCGAGCTGAAGCCCAGTTGGATGGAGCGCTGGCAGACGTCAGGGCTGGTGCCGTGGTCCTGGTGCATGCACACCGGGATGTGCGGGAATTCTTCGATCGCCGCCAGGATCAGGTGACGCAGGAATGGCGCGCCGGCGTATTTACGGGCACCGGCCGAAGCCTGGACGATCACCGGAGAGTCAGTCTTGTCAGCGGCTTCCATGATGGCGCGCATCTGCTCAAGGTTGTTGACGTTAAAGGCTGGAACGCCGTAGCCGAACTCGGCTGCGTGGTCCAGCATCTGACGCATGCTGATAAGTGCCATTGTGTCTCTCTCCCGGTCGAGGGTCGTTAATCGTGCCAGCCTGCCGGAGCGGCGGCGGCTATTCAAGTCATTGCGGATCGGGGGGTGACCCCGGCCTGCGTGTTCGGTGTCGCTAAACCAAATACTGATGCGATCCCTGTGGGAGCGAGCTTGCTCGCGATGAGGCCAGCACATTCAACATCACTGTCGCCTGATACACCGCTATCGCGAGCAAGCTCGCTCCCACATTGGATCTGCTTTCACATTTGGATCACTGTGGATCAGTTCAATCGTATTACTGCGCCTTGCAACCCCGCCCAATCAAGTCATTGGTGGCGACCCAGTACACCAGGCCTTCCTGACCTTTGACGTGGAACGCCAGCATGTCATCGCTGTACAGCGAACCTTCGACACCCGGTTCAAGCGTGAGGCGATAAACCTTATCGGCGCCGCCCAGGCGCACATCGACTTCCTTTCGGGCAGCATCGGCGTAACGCCAGAGCACTTTGGCCTCGCTATCACAGGTCCAGCTCGTCCAGCCCTCTGCAACGGGCTCGGACGACTGCAAAAAACCCAGTTGCGAGCAACCGGCCAGCAATGCCAACGCCACAACGGCGATCAAGCCTTTCATCCGTGTTCCTCGACGGCCGGCACACGCCGTCCGCCATGAGTTAAGAGTCAGACCCGTCAAGGACAACCATGTTCCTTGGCCGGGGTTTGCGTCTCGTATTTGTCCAGGCCGTCCGGTCCGGAACGCTTGTTCAGCACCGGGTTGGTCTCGGCCTGCCAGTCAGCCTGGTAACAGCCTTCTTCGGGCGTCGGCGTGCCGGTTTGCGGGGCCGGGGCCTCCGGGCTGCTCGAGCAAGCCACCAGCATCGTCGCCGCCAGCAGCAACGTGAACGTCTTGACCATCAGAACACTCCTTTGCCTGGTCAACGCAACCTCAGGCCTTGGCCCGGCTTTCCAGGACTTCCACGGCGGGCAGCACTTTGCCTTCGACGAATTCGAGGAACGCGCCGCCACCGGTGGAAATGTAGGAGATCTGTTCGGCCACGCCATATTTGTCGATGGCCGCCAGGGTGTCGCCACCGCCAGCAATAGAGAACGCGTTGCTTTCGGCGATGGCCTGGGCCAGCACCTTGGTGCCGTTGCCGAACTGGTCGAACTCGAACACGCCGACCGGGCCGTTCCACAGGATCGTCTGGGAGGATTTCAGCAGTTCGGCGAAGTTGGCTGCGGTTTGCGGGCCGATGTCGAGGATCATGTCATCCTCGGCCACGTCGGCCACCAGCTTGACGGTGGCCGTCGCGCTTTCGGCGAATTCCTTGGCCACGACCACGTCCACCGGCAACGGTACGCTGACCTTGGCGGCGATTTCCCGGGCGGTATCCAGCAGATCCGGCTCATACAGGGATTTACCAACCGGGTGACCGGCGGCGGCGAGGAAGGTGTTGGCGATGCCGCCACCGACAATCAGTTGGTTGCAGACCTGGCTCAGGCTGTTGAGCACGTCCAGCTTGGTGGAAACCTTGGAGCCGGCGACAATGGCGGCCATCGGCTGGGCCGGCGAGCCCAGGGCCTTGCCCAGTGCATCCAGTTCAGCTGCCAGCAGCGGGCCGGCAGCGGCGACTTTGGCGAACTTCGCCACGCCATGGGTCGAACCCTCGGCGCGGTGAGCGGTGCCGAAGGCGTCCATCACGAACACGTCGCACAGGGCGGCGTATTGCTGGGCCAATTCGTCGGCGTTCTTTTTCTCGCCCTTGTTGAAGCGTACGTTTTCGAACAGCACGACGTCGCCGGCCTTTACATCGACGCCGCCCAGGTAGTCAGCCACCAATGGCACGTCACGGCCCAAGGCCTTGCTCAGGTAATCGGCCACAGGCTTGAGGCTGTTTTCCGCCGAGAACTCGCCTTCGGTCGGACGGCCCAGGTGGGAACAGACCATCACGGCCGCGCCTTTTTCCAAGGCCAGCTTGATGGTCGGCAGCGAAGCCAGGATACGCGCGTCGCTGGTGACAACACCGTCCTTGACGGGGACGTTGAGGTCTTCGCGGATCAGTACGCGCTTACCTTGCAGATCGAGGTCGGACATCTTCAACACGGTCATGGGTCGCAATTCCTGGGTAACTGTTTAGAGAGCAGGTTTTTTCGAAGCGGTTTGCAGGTAATGCTCGGCAACGTCCAGCATTCGGTTGGCAAACCCCCATTCGTTGTCGAACCAGGCCAGGATGTTCACGAGCCGCGGCCCGGAAACCCGGGTCTGGCTGGCATCGACAATGGCCGAATGGGGGTCATGATTAAAATCACAACTGGCGTGAGGCAACTCGGTGTAGGCCAGGAGGCCTTTGAGCGGGCCGCTGGTGGCGGCTTCGCGCAGGATCCGGTTGACTTCGGTGGCGTCGGTATCGCTCACGGTCTGCATCGTGATGTCGAGGCAGGACACGTTGACCGTCGGCACCCGCACGGCTTTGGCCTGAATTCGCCCGGCAAGTTCCGGCAGCAGCCGTTCAATGCCACGCGCCAGACCAGTGGACACCGGAATCACCGATTGGAACGCCGAACGGGTGCGGCGCAGGTCCTCATGGTGGTAGGCGTCGATCACCGGCTGGTCGTTCATCGCTGAGTGGATGGTGGTGATCGACACGTATTCCAGGCCAATGGCCTGATCCAGCAGGCGCAACAGCGGCACGCCGCAGTTGGTGGTGCAGGACGCGTTGGACACCAGCAATTCGTCGCCGGTCAGGCAATCCTGGTTCACGCCATAGACGATGGTGGCGTCGACATCCGCTTCGCTGGCCATCGGTTGGGAGAACAGCACCCGTGGTGCGCCAGCATCGAGGAAACGCTGACCGTCTTCGCGGGTGTGGTAAGCACCGGAACACTCGAGTACCAGATCGACATCCAGGGACGCCCAATCGATGCCTTCGGGGGTGGCACTACGCAGGACCTTCACGCAGTCGCCATTGATATGCAGACAATCGCCCTCGACCCGCACTTCGCCGGGGAACCGGCCGTGGGTGGAGTCAAAGCGTGTCAGGTATTCGATGCTGGCCATGTCGGCCAGATCGTTGATGGCCACGATTTCGAAACCGGCCTTGGCCCCTCGCTCGAACAACGCACGCAAGACGCAACGACCTATCCGGCCGTAGCCGTTGAGTGCAACTTTGTAGGGACGCGGTTGGGGCATGGGGGTTCTCTGACCAGGGTGAATCCATGGAGTACAGCGCTGAATGTTCCGCAGTCATCGCGGGCAAGCCTTGCTCCCACAGGATGGCATTTTCCCAGTGGGAGCGTGCACATCCTGTGGGAGCAAGGCTTGCCCGCGATGGCGTCAGAACAGGCGATGCATTCCTGGACTTAGTCTTCCAGCAGCTCTTCAGCCTGACCCAGGATGTTGTCCAGGGTAAAGCCGAACTCCTCGAACAACGCCGGCGCAGGCGCCGATTCGCCGTAGGTGGTCATGCCGATCACGCGGCCTTCCAGGCCCACGTACTTGTACCAGTAATCGGCGTGAGCAGCCTCGATGGCGATCCGTGCGCTGACTTGCAGCGGCAGTACCGCCTGCTTGTAGCCAGCGTCCTGGGCATCGAACACGCTGGTGCACGGCATGGACACTACGCGTACGTTGCGGCCTTGCTCGGTCAGCTTGTCGTAGGCCTGGACGGCCAGGCCGACTTCGGAACCGGTGGCGATCAGGATCAGCTCTGGCTCGCCGATGCAATCCTTGAGCACGTAGCCGCCGCGGGCGATGTCGCCGATCTGGTCGGCATCGCGGTTCTGGTGCTGCAGGTTCTGGCGGGAGAAGATCAGCGCCGATGGGCCGTCGTTACGCTCGATCGCGTATTTCCAAGCCACGGCCGACTCCACGGCATCGCAGGGGCGCCAGGTGTCCAGGTTCGGTGTGCAACGCAGGCTCGCCAGTTGCTCGATCGGCTGGTGCGTCGGGCCGTCTTCGCCCAGGCCGATGGAGTCGTGGGTGAACACATACAGGATGCGTTTTTTCATCAGCGCCGACATGCGCACGGCGTTGCGGGCGTATTCCATGAACATCAGGAAAGTAGCGCCGTAAGGCACCAGGCCGCCGTGCAGCGCGACGCCGTTCATGATCGCGCTCATGCCGAACTCGCGAACGCCGTAGTACATGTAGTTGCCGCTGGCGTCTTCGGCGCTGACGCCTTTGCAGCCTTTCCACAGGGTCAGGTTGGAACCGGCCAGGTCGGCCGAACCGCCCAGCAACTCCGGCAGCAATGGGCCGAAGGCGTTCAGGGTGTTCTGGCTGGCCTTGCGGCTGGCGATGGTTTCACCCTTGGCGGCGACTTCAGCGATGTACGCCGAGGCTTTTTCGGCGAAGTCGGCCGGCAGCTCGCCGCTGAGGCGACGCACCAGTTCGTTTGCCAGCTCAGGGAATTCGGCGGAATAGGCGGCGAAACGCTGGTCCCACTCGGCTTCGAGCGCACGGCCCTTTTCCTTGGCATCCCATTCGGCATAGATGTCGGCCGGGATTTCAAACGGGCCATGGTTCCACTTCAGCGCGGCACGGGTCAGGGCGATTTCCTCAGCCCCCAGCGGTGCGCCGTGGCAGTCTTCCTTGCCTTGCTTGTTCGGCGAGCCGAAGCCGATGGTGGTCTTGCAGCAGATCAGGGTCGGCTGGGCGCTTTTGCGCGCGGTCTCGATGGCGGTCTTGATCTCTTCCGGGTCGTGACCGTCGACGTTGCGGATCACCAGCCAGTTGTAGGCCTCGAAACGCTTGGGGGTGTCGTCGGTGAACCAGCCTTCGACTTCGCCGTCGATGGAGATGCCATTGTCGTCGTAGAAAGCGATCAGTTTGTCCAGGCCCAAGGTGCCGGCCAGGGAGGCGACTTCATGGGAAATGCCTTCCATCATGCAGCCATCACCCAGGAACACGTAGGTGTGGTGGTCGACGACATTATGGCCTGGGCGGTTGAATTGCGCCGCCAGGACTTTTTCCGCCAGGGCGAAGCCCACGGCGTTGGCCAGGCCTTGGCCCAACGGGCCGGTGGTGGTTTCCACGCCTGGGGTGTAGCCGTATTCCGGGTGGCCCGGGGTGCGGCTGTGCAGTTGGCGGAAGTTCTTCAGGTCATCGATCGACAGGTCATAGCCGGTCAGGTGCAGCAGCGAGTAGATCAACATCGAACCGTGGCCGTTGGACAGCACGAAGCGGTCACGGTCGGCGAACGATGGGTTGCTCGGGCTGTGCTTGAGGTAGTCGCGCCAAAGCACCTCGGCGATATCCGCCATACCCATGGGGGCACCGGGATGGCCGCTGTTGGCTTTCTGCACGGCATCCATGCTGAGGGCACGAATGGCATTGGCACGCTCACGACGGCTGGGCATCGCTGATCTCCTGCGGGTATTGAATCGAGAATGAATAAAACGGAACTGAAAAAGGCGAGCATTTTCCCTCACCCACCCGCCCCGGGGCAATGACAGATAGTCATCCTGGAGCGTTTTTCCGGTGGATAAAGTCGCATTCGCCAGGTGAAACCTTTCCGCTGATGGCTTGTAGAGTCAAGCACGGTCTGGGAAGTGCCATTTATCAACCAATATCAAAACTTTTTGATATTGAACTTGCGATGATCCAAACCCCTCACTAGACTGCCTCACTGAAACGGACTACCCACTAGTGAAACAGACTGCCCCACGATGAACCTACCCGCGCCCTCCATTCGCCATGACGACTGCGATGAGCTGGCGGCCCTTTGCAAGGCCGGCGGCGACCCGTTGCGGCTCAATGTATTGCGCGCCCTGGCTAACGATTCGTTCGGTGTGCTGGAGCTGGCGCAGATCTTCGGCATCGGTCAGTCCGGCATGAGCCACCACCTCAAGGTCCTTGCCCAGGCCGACCTGGTGGCGACCCGCCGGGAAGGCAACGCCATTTTCTATCGCCGCGCCCTGCCCCACACCGAGCTGCTGGGCGGCAAGCTGCACGCGGCACTGCTGGACGAAGTGGACGCGTTGAACCTGCCGACGGATGTGCAGGCGCGCATCGCCCAGGTCCACGGGCAACGGGCCGCCGCCAGCCAGGACTTCTTCGCACGGGTCGCCGAGAAGTTTCGTGCCCAGCAAGACTTGATCGCCGGCTTGCCGCAATACCGTGAGAGCGTCGTGGCGCTACTCGACAAATTGGGCTTCGAAACCACGGCCACGGCAATCGAAGTCGGCCCCGGCGACGGTGCTTTTCTGCCGGAGCTGGCGCGACGCTTCAGCCAGGTGACGGCGCTGGACAACAGCCCGGCCATGCTCGAACTGGCGCGCCAGGTCTGTGAACGCGAGGCCCTGACTAACGTGCACCTGCAACTGGCCGATGCGCTGGATGGCATGAGCCTGCAGGCCGACTGCGTGGTATTGAACATGGTGCTGCATCATTTCGCCGCGCCGGCCGAGGCGCTCAAGCACATGGCCGGCCTGCTGCAACCGGGCGGCAGCCTGCTGGTGACCGAGTTATGCAGCCACAACCAGAGCTGGGCCAGGGAAGCCTGCGGCGATCTCTGGCTAGGCTTTGAACAAGACGACCTGGCCCGCTGGGCCACCGCAGCGGGCCTCGTGCCCGGGGAAAGCCTCTATGTAGGCTTACGTAATGGTTTCCAGATCCAGGTTCGCCACTTTCAGCGACCCACTGGCGACACTCACCAACGGTAACTTGTAGGAAAACATCGAGATGAGCGAATACTCCCTTTTCACCTCCGAGTCCGTGTCTGAAGGGCATCCGGACAAAATCGCCGACCAGATTTCTGATGCGGTGCTGGACGCCATCATTGCTGAAGACAAGTTCGCCCGCGTGGCGTGCGAGACTCTGGTGAAAACGGGCGTGGCAATCATCGCCGGCGAAGTCACCACGTCGGCCTGGGTCGACCTGGAACAGATCGTTCGCGATGTCATCCTGGGCATTGGCTACAACAGCTCCGACGTCGGCTTTGACGGCGCGACCTGCGGCGTGATGAACATCATCGGCAAGCAGTCCCCCGACATCAACCAGGGCGTTGACCGGGCCAAGCCTGAAGACCAGGGCGCCGGCGACCAGGGCCTGATGTTCGGCTACGCCAGCAACGAGACCGACGTGCTGATGCCGGCCCCGATCACCTTCTCGCACCAGTTGGTTCAACGCCAGGCCGAGGCCCGTAAATCCGGCCTGTTGCCTTGGCTGCGCCCGGACGCCAAGTCCCAGGTGACCTGCCGTTACGAAGGCGGCAAGGTGGTCGGCATCGACGCCGTCGTCCTGTCGACCCAGCACAATCCTGATGTGTCCTACAAAGACCTGCGCGAAGGCGTGATGGAACTGATCGTCAAGCACGTGCTGCCTGCCGAGTTGCTGTCCAAGGACACCCAGTTCCACATCAACCCGACCGGCCAGTTCATCATCGGCGGCCCGGTGGGCGATTGCGGCCTGACCGGTCGCAAGATCATCGTCGACAGCTACGGCGGCATGGCCCGTCACGGCGGTGGCGCGTTCTCCGGCAAGGACCCTTCCAAGGTGGACCGTTCGGCCGCCTACGCCGGTCGTTATGTCGCCAAGAACATCGTGGCCGCCGGCCTGGCCGAGCGTTGCGAGATCCAGGTGTCCTACGCTATTGGCGTGGCCCAGCCTACATCGATCTCGCTGAACACCTTCGGCACCGGCAAGATCGGCGATGACAAGATCATCAACCTGGTCCGCGAAGTGTTCGACCTGCGTCCGTACGCCATCACCACCATGCTCGACCTGCTGCACCCGATGTACCAGGACACCGCCGCCTATGGTCACTTCGGTCGCACGCCGCAGACCAAGACCGTGGGTGACGATACCTTCACCACCTTCACCTGGGAAAAAACCGACCGCGCCGACGCCCTGCGTGCTGCTGCCGGCCTGTAAGACCTGCGTGTAAAAAAAGCCCCTGGCGACTTGGTCGCCAGGGGCTTTTTCATGCCTGGTGCTTGACTACTCTCATACCGGGGCCTTGTGACGATGGCATTTATCTATGGGAGCAAGGCTTGCCCGCGATGAGGACAACTCGGTCCCTGTGGTGACGAGGCGCCTGCATCGCGGGCAAGCCTTGCTCCCACAAAATTCCCTCGCCGAAGCTCAAGATCGCCGTGCCACCAGCAAAAACGAAGCCGCACTGGCCAGCAACCCCGCACACATCCGGTTGAACAAACGCTTACCACTGGGCCGCGCGAACAGCCGCCGCGCATAAATCCCCATGTAGCAATACAAGCCGATGGCGATGCATTCCAGCGCCAGGAACAAGCCGCCCAGCACGGCGAACTGTTGGGTGACGGTGCCTGTACGGTCGACGAATTGCGGCAGGAACGCAGTGAACAACAAAATCGCCTTCGGATTACCAATCGCCACCAGGAACTCCTGGCGCGCCAGGCCGGCCCGGCTCATCGATACGCGTCCGGCCTCGCTGTCGGCCTCGGGCTGGGCCCGCCACAACTGCACGGCCAAATAGAACAGGTACCCGGCACCGACGAGCTTGATCCCCAGGAACAGCAGCTCCGAGGTGTGCAGCACGGCGGTGAGTCCCACCGCGGCCAGGGCGATCATGATCGCAAACGCCAGCAACCGACCGATGCCGCCGCTGCAGGCCCGGACGAAGCCATAACGCGAGGCGTTACTGATGGAGAGCAGGTTGTTCGGCCCCGGCGCCATGTTCAGCGCAAAGCAGGCCGGAATGAAAACAGCGAGTGTCGGCAGGTCCATTCGGGCGCTCCAGGCAGAGGTGGATCGAAGGCTCATTCTGCACCGGTCATTGATCGGTTCAAGGGACAGTTGCGCGGCTAAATCGCGCGGGACTGTACCGCCGCGAGTTTGCCATCAGGCGCCGCAAAATCCGGTAACGCTCCGGCCCTCGCAACAGCTGGGACGCTGACTAGCCTTCAGGGACTCAACCGAGCAAGGATGCTTCGATGTCACCGTTCCTATACGCCCTCGCCTGCCTCGTATTCGTTGCCCTCCCCACGGTCGCCGCGCCCTGCCCCGACTGGCCCGCCGAACGGGCCCGGGCCGAGATCGCCGCGCTGCAACAGCAAATCGACACCTGGGACGACAGCTACCACCGCCTCGGCCAGTCGCCGGTGGCCGATGAGCTTTATGATCAATCCCGCATACAGCTGAACCTATGGCGCAGTTGCTTCAATCTTGCGGCGCCCGACGATCCCCTGCGCTCGGCGGGCGGAAAGGTGACGCACCCCGTCGTCCATACCGGCCTGGAAAAACTCAAGGACGTCGACGCCGCGGGGGCCTGGCTGCTCGGTCGAGAGGACGTCTGGGCGCAGCCGAAAGTCGATGGCGTGGCGGTCTCCCTGGTTTACCGCAAGGGCCGCTTGCATCAAGCAATCAGCCGCGGCGATGGCGTCCTGGGGCATGACTGGACCGCCAATGCGCACAAGATCGACGCCATCGCACAGCGACTGCGCCAGCCCGTGGACCTGGTCGTTCAGGGCGAGTTGTACTGGCGCCTGGACGGCCATGTCCAAGCCAGCCGCGGCAGTCTGAACGCCCGCGCAACCGTGGCGGGCTTGATGGCGCGTAGCAATTTGACGGCGCAGGAGGCGTCATCCATCGGCCTGTTTGTCTGGGACTGGCCTGAAGGGCCCAGCACCCTGCCCGAGCGGATGGTCGCGCTGAGCGCGCTGGGTTTCGCCGACACCCGCGACTACAACCAGCCTGTCCGGGCGCTGAGCGATGCCGAGCGGTGGCGCGACCACTGGTATCGCACGCCGCTGCCCTTCGCCAGTGACGGGATCGTCCTGCGCCAGAGCCGCCGTCCATCCGCCGACCGTTGGCAAGCCAAGGCGCCGTTCTGGAGCGTGGCCTGGAAATACCCATATGCCAAGGCCCTGGCCGAAGTACGCAAGGTGCGCTTCAAGGTCGGGCGTACCGGGCGCATCACCCCGGTGTTGGAACTTGAACCAACCCTGCTCGACGACCGGTGGATTCGCCGGGTGAGCGTCAGTTCACTCAAGCGCTGGGAGGCGATGGACATCCGTCCCGGCGATCGGGTCGCCATCAGCCTGGCCGGGCTGACCATTCCGCGACTCGACGAGGTGGTGCTGCGCAGCCTTGAGCGCCAGGAGGTCAATGCCCCCGCGGCGAGCGATCATCACTTCTTGAGTTGCTGGCAAGCGACGCCCGGCTGTGAAAGCCAATTCCTCGCACGCCTGAACTGGCTCAGCGGCAAGCACGGGCTCGCCCTGCCCCATGTCGGCCCCGGCACCTGGGAAAAACTCCTGGCTGCCGGTCGGCTCCACGGATTGTTGGATTGGTTGACCCTCGATGCCGCCGAGCTTGCTAACATTGACGGCTTCGGCGAACGCAGTAGCGCGCGCCTGCTCGCCAGCCTCGACAGCGCCCGGCAACGCCCTTTCGGGCAATGGCTCAAGGCCTTGGGCCTGCCGCCCATCGGTGAGGTCCGGCTGGAAGGGCCGTGGCAAGGGCTGGCTGAACGCAGTACCGAACAATGGCAAGCCGAAGCCGGCATCGGACCGGGACGCGCGGCGCAATTGAGCGCCTTTTTTCGCGACCCGCAGGTACTGGCCTTGAGTGACGAATTACGCACCGCCGGGATCGACGGTTTTTAATCCGGGGCCCGTGTGGTTGAACCCAAGGGGCGAAGATGCGTTCCAACAGCGCATCTGTTACCGACCGCTCGCGATTTTTTTACGGAGTTGCTATGAATTTCCTGTCCCCCGCTGCCCTGATGCTCTTGTGCAGCGCCATGGCCGCCCCTTTGATGGCGGACGAGCAGACCCCGGAGCTCACCGGCTGCGCGGCCAAGCGCCAGGGCATCATCAACCAGATCGAACTGGCCAAGTCCCGTGGCAACCAGGACCAGCAGGCAGGCCTGGAAACCGCATTGAGTGAAGTCACCACCCATTGCACCGATGCGTCCTTGCGCAAGGAGCGTGAAAACAAGGTGCTCGATGCCAAGCACGAGGTCAGCCGGCGTCAGGCCGACCTGGAAAAGGCCATGAAGAAAGGCGACGCCGAGCGGATCAACAAACGCAAGGACAAGCTGGCGGCCTCTCGCAAGGAGCTGCAGGAAGCGGTGGATGAGTTGGATAAATAGGTTTCTAGCTGCAAGTTCAAAGCTCCACACTTGCAGCTTGCAGCTGCTTCAAAATCAATAATCCCGAAATTCTTTATGACAGGCACTGCACGCATCTTCGACCTTCTGCACCGCCGGCCCCAGGTTGCTGGCCCTGTAGGGCTGGATCTTGCTGACGATCAGCAATTCACCGGTGGCGGCTTCAAGGCTGCGGGCCAGCTCCTGGAAGCGCGCCTGTTTTTGCCAGACCTCATCCCGGGCGCTGGTGTGGTCTTGCTCGCGTACTTGTGGAAAGTGCTTCCACGGTTCATGGGACAATTGGTCCAGTTGCGCCGCGCCCTCGGCGAAACGTGCGCCGTCAAACGGCACGCGGCCGCGCAACATGCCACCCAGTTCTTCGTTGGTCTTGAGCATCTGCTTGAAGATCGCCTTGCGCTGGCCCAGGGGAGAATTGGGATCGACGCCGCCACAGGCGGACAACATCAGGCAGGCCAGCACGGCCATGGAAAATCGTTTTACAAACATCTTGGCCTCGGGGCAGGGAACGGCGGTTAGTATCCTCGGGTCATCGGTAAAGACCAATGCCCCTATCAACAATACGGGTTGTTCGAGCGCCTGACAGCGCTCGAATGGCTGCAAAGGAAATCTTCATGAACAGCCGCATCAAGCCCTGGCACAAAGGCCTGGCATTGACCCTAACGCTGATCGCCCTGTTGGCCGGTTGTAATCGCGGCGAAAAGGTCGAGGAACCGCAGACCCACGCCCTCGCCACCTATGTCAGCGCACCCTGGGAGGCGCTGCCTGCGGTGTCCGATGCAGACCTGCTGGCCGGTTTCGGTTCCTGGCGCAGCGCATGCACCCGGCTCAAGGCCGATGCGACCTGGGGCCCGACCTGTGCAACAGCGGCCAAAGTGCCGCAAACCGCCGTGGCTGTACGCAACTTCCTGAAACAGAACCTGGACGTGTATGGCCTGCGCTCGGGGGACAACAGCCCCAACGGCCTGATTACCGGCTATTACGAGCCGGTCTACCCCGGCAGCCTCACCCAGACCGCCACAGCGAATATCCCGGTGTACGGCGTACCGGAGGACATGATCATCGTGTCGCTGGACAGCCTCTACCCTGAGCTCAAGGGCAAACGCCTGCGCGGCCGCCTCGAAGGTCGCGTGCTCAAGCCGTACGACGATGCGGCCACCATCGAAACCAATGGCATAAAGGCACCGGTCATTGCCTGGCTGACCGACCCCATGAACCTGCAATTCCTGCAAATCCAGGGTTCGGGACGCATTCAACTGGCTGATGGCCGCCAACTGCGCATCGGCTATGCCGACCAGAACGGCCATCCTTACCGCCCCATCGGACGCTGGCTGGTCGAACAAGGCGAACTGAAAAAAGAAGACGTGACCATGGGCACCATCAGTGCCTGGGCCAAGGCCAACCCGAACCGCATTCCCGAATTGCTCGGCAGCAACCCCAGCTACGTCTTCTTCAACCGCAACCCCGACAGCAACGAAGGCCCGCGAGGCTCGTTGAATGTACCGCTGACCGCCGGCTACAGCGTGGCGGTGGACCGCAAGGTGATTCCGCTGGGCAGCCTGTTGTGGCTATCCACCACTCGCCCCGATGGCAGCACCTTGAACCGGCCCGTCGCCGCCCAGGACACTGGCGGTGCAATTACCGGCGAAGTGCGGGCGGACCTGTTCTGGGGCACCGGCGAAGCCGCCGGACAGTTGGCCGGGGACATGAAGCAACAGGGACAAATCTGGATGCTCTGGCCCAAGGGCATGGCGCTGCCGTCGGTGCCGCAGGTGGCGAACGCGGTGACCGCCAATCCTTGAGGGATGGGGTGATTGTCCCGGCCTCATCGCGAGCAAGCTCGCCCCCACATTGGATCGGGTGTGTACACGAAATATGTATTCACTGAGATCAACTGTGGGAGCGAGCTTGCTCACGATGGGGCCAGCACAGACACCGGGACTCAGGAACCAGGCTCAGACCGAAACGAAAAAGAAACTCAAGACCAACCCCACCCCCACGAACCACACCAGCGAACGCAGAATCGCCCAGTCCGCCAGATAACAAATGATGTAGAGCAGACGGCTGGTGATGAACAGCACCGCCAACACGTTGATAGTCACCAGCTCGGCATTGCCGGCCAGGTGCGCGACGATCACGGCGGCGGCAAAGAACGGGCTGATTTCAAAACTGTTCAGTTGCGCGGCGAAGGCACGTCGGGGAGCGCCTTCGAGCGAGTCGAGAAAATCCCGGGGGTCGTGGTTATCCTGCAACCGGTATTTCCCACCGGCCTTGGCGATCCCGATACACAAGTAAGGCAGGAGAAAAGCAATCAATACACACCACAGGGCAACCGTCATACCGCACTTCCTTTTTTGAGTTTTATAGAAAATCGAACGTCAGCCATATCGGTCAGAACTTCATCACCAGCATGCCAACCAACACCAGCCCGCAGGCTAAGAGCCGCGGCAAACCGAAAGGTTCTTTCAAGTAACGCATGCCGAACAGCACCACCAGGATCACGCTGATCTCCCGCAGCGCCGCCGCTTCGGCAATCGAGCCCAGTTGCATGGCCCACAGCACCAGAGCGTAGCTGAACAATACGCAGAATCCGACCGCCAACCCCAGCCGCCATTGTTCGCGCCAGAATCGCATGAACGCCGGCCGTTTGCTCACCAGCGCCAGCAATGGGAACGGCCAGGCACTGAGCAGCGTGACCCAGACCAGGTAGTCCAGCGGCCGGGACCAATGCCGCAGGGCGTGGCCGTCGATAAAGGTGTAGCAACCGATGCACAGGCCGATCAACGCCACCACCGGCAACATCGACCAGGGCAGCCGGTCGCCGCCACCGCCCTGCCACAACAGGCAAAGCATGCCGAACGGGATCAGCAAGATACCGATGACCTGCTGGGTCGTCAGTGCTTCACCGGCGAAAATGAATGTCAGGGCCAGCACCACCAGCGGCGACAAGCCACGCATCAGTGGATAGACCAACCCCAGGTCGCCGACCCGATAAGCCTGGATCAGCAAATAGCGGTACAACAGCTCGAACGCCGCCGACGCCAGAATCCACGGCCAGATCTCCAGCGGCGGCAGGGCCACGAACCCCAGGGCCAATGCGACGACCAGCAAGGCGACACTGTCCATGCACGCCACCACCAGCAAACGCTCGCCACTGAACTTGATCAGCGTATTCCACGCCGCATGCAACAGTGCCGCTACCAATACCAAGGCCGTTGCAAGCACGGCACGCTCCTTGTCTGGCTCCCGCCCTGTAGGATCAGCGGGACTCATGAATTGATTCGCTATCGTTTATACTGCAGGCCGATCACGCCGCACTCAGTTGCGCATACATCAATTCCAATAATTTCGCTGTTGTCCCGCTCATTCGAACCGGGGCGCCGGCATGCGTATGCCTGATCCGGGCGTCAAGACTACAGACAGAGACCTTGCGCATGCCACTCGCCTTGCTTGCTTTGGCCGTTGCCGCTTTTGGCATCGGCACGACTGAATTCGTCATCATGGGCCTGTTGCCCGATGTCGCCCGGGACCTGGCCGTGAGCATTCCCCAGGCCGGGCTGCTGATCACCGGCTACGCCCTGGGCGTGGTGTTCGGCGCGCCGATCCTGGCGATCGGCACCGCCAACATGCCGCGCAAGGCCACGTTATTGGGCATGACCTTGATGTTCATTCTTGGCAATGTGCTCTGCGCCCTGGCGCCGAACTACACCACGCTGATGGCCGCCCGGGTCATCACCGCACTGTGCCACGGAGCGTTCTTTGGCATTGGTTCGGTGGTGGCAGCCGGGTTGGTGGCGCCAAACAAACGAGCCCAGGCGATTGCCATGATGTTCACCGGCCTGACCCTGGCGAACGTGCTGGGCGTCCCGTTGGGCACGGCCCTGGGTCAATACGCCGGCTGGCGCTCGACCTTCTGGGCGGTCTCGATCATCGGCGTGATCGCGGCCGTTGCCCAATGGGTCTGGCTGCCCAAGGAAATCCCCATGGACAAAGCCAACCTGGCCAGCGAGTTCAAGGTCCTGGGCAAGGTCAACGTATTGCTCGCCCTGGGCATGAGCGTGCTGGCCTCCACCAGTTTGTTCAGCGTGTTCACCTACATCGCGCCGATCCTGCAGGACATCACCGGTGTCAGCCCCCACGGCATCACCGTCATGTTGCTGCTGTTCGGCGTCGGTCTGACGGCGGGCAGTTTCCTCGGCGGGCGCCTGGCGGACCGGCGCCTGCTGCCTGCGCTGGTGGGCATGGCCTTGGCCGTGGTGCTGGTGCTGGCCGCGTTCAGCCAGACCAGCCGGTCGGTGATCCCGGCGGCGATCACCCTGGTGCTGTGGGGCATCTTCGCCTTCGCCCTGTGCCCAATCCTGCAACTGCTGATCATCGACCAGGCCCATGAAGCACCGAACCTCGGCTCAACCCTCAACCAGAGCGCATTCAATCTGGGCAACGCGGCCGGGGCCTGGATGGGTGGATTGGTGGTGGCCAGTGGTGCCGACCTGGCAGATCTACCGTGGACCGGAGCAGCGGTCGGCGGCCTCACGGTATTGACCGCCTTGTTCTTTATTCATCGCCAACGACGCTTGGCAGCAGTCGTTGTTTGAGGGCCTGGGACGTCGGCCCTGCCCGTGAACGGGGCGCCTGACATCAGGTTTGTGCCTACTCCGAGTCGTTGCGCCGCGCTGTCGTAGCTGAGGGTTTGTCTTTGGGCAGGCCAACTTCACTGCGGATCTGCGCATGGCTGATCAAAGCGAAGATAAAACTCCCGCCGACGATGTTGCCTGCCAATGTCGGCCCGGCGAAGACCATCCAGAAATCCTCCCAGGACAACTGGCCGGCAAACACCAGGTAGGACACTTCGGCCGAGCCGACTACGATGTGGGTGAAATCCCCAAGCGCCATGAGGTAGGTGATCAGAATGATGATCCACATCTTGGCGCTTTCCATGGAGGGGATCATCCAGACCATGGTGGCGATCATCCAGCCGGAAATGATGCCTTTGGCGAACATCTGGCCGGTGTCGTTCTCCATGACCTTGCGGCCGATCTCCAGGAAAGCCTGGTCGGTGCGCGGGTCGAAAATCGGCAGGTGCAACATCACGTAGGCCACCAGCAAGGTGCCACACAGGTTGCCCACCAACACCACCCCCCAAAGCCGTAGCAACCGACCGAAGTTGCCCAGCGTGGGTTTGCTCATGATCGGCAGCACGGCGGTCAGGGTGTTTTCGGTGAACAGTTGCTGGCGGGCCAGGATCACCGCGAGAAAGCCGGCGCAGTAACCGAAACTGGCGATCACCTTGAAGCCCTCGTGATCCGGCAGCCGGGAGCTGAGCAAGCCCATCGCCATCAGCGACAGGCCCATGGTCAACCCCGCCGCCAGGGCCGACCACCAGAGCGCGGCGATACTGCGCTCCAGTTCCTGGTTGCCCTGGGTGCGGATGATTTCATGCAGCACTGCGGCCCGCGGTGGCTGGTTACGGTCGACTTCGTGCTGTTCCTGCGCCGAAAGATCAGGGGTCTTGCCTTCTTCGTGGGTGTCCATACAGCTCCTGAACCGGTGGCGTGATGTACCTACGACACGCGGCGTTCGGAGCTGTTCAGTGGGACCCCACTCAAATGTGGGCGCGAGCTTGCTCGCGATAGCGGTGGGTCAGTTTGCATCGATGCTGGATGCGCAATCGTCATCGCGAGCAAGCTCGCTCCCACAGGGGATTGGTGGTGGACGCTTATCCTGTGACCGGCCCAGAACCCCTGTGGGAGCGAGCTTGCTCGCGATGAGCGCGCCGCCGATCTCACTCGACGACATCGTCCTTGAACTGATCCTTGACGTAGGTGATCTCGGTCCGCCCATGAGGCGCGGGCAGGCCGTCTTCGCCAAGGTTGACGAAGACCATCTTCTCCACGGTCAAGATGCTTTTGCGGGTGATTTTGTTGCGCACCTCGCAGGTCAGGGTGATGGAGGTGCGGCCAAACTCGGTGGCGGTAATGCCCAGCTCGATGATGTCGCCCTGGCGCGAAGCGCTGACGAAATTGATTTCCGAGATGTACTTGGTGACCACGCGCTGGTTGCCAAGCTGGACGATGGCGTAGATCGCCGCTTCTTCGTCGATCCAGCGCAACAGGCTGCCGCCGAACAGCGTGCCGTTGGGGTTGAGGTCTTCGGGCTTGACCCATTTGCGGGTGTGGAAATTCATGATCACTCCTGAGCGTCTGGCCAATGGATTGCAGCATCATGGCAGACCGGGCGGACAGGCTCTATGTCGCTGCCCCTATAACTGTCATCGGCAATTTCGATTTGCCCGACAGAAACCCTTTTGGAAGATCCGATTAGCCCGTTATAATCGCCACCGCTTTACCGGTCCACCCTTTGGACCGTTCCCGCCACCTGTCCGAGGGGCGCTGCAGCAGGCTCGACCTGTCAGGCTCGGATGGGGCGTTGTTTGTACGGGCCTGCCCGCACGGACACTAAACGCACAACGGCGCCCATTCGCATACATTACGAATGGAGGCTCTTCATGAGCGCTGTTATCACGCCTGCCGCTTTTACCGACTACAAAGTCGCCGACATGTCCCTGGCTGCCTGGGGCCGTCGCGAAATCATCATCGCCGAATCCGAAATGCCAGCCTTGATGGGCCTGCGTCGCAAGTACTCTGGCGAACAGCCATTGAAGGGCGCAAAAATCCTCGGCTGCATCCACATGACCATCCAGACCGCCGTGCTGATCGAAACCCTGGTTGCCCTGGGCGCCGAAGTCCGCTGGTCGTCCTGCAACATCTTCTCGACCCAGGACCAGGCCGCTGCCGCCATCGCCGCTGCCGGCATCCCGGTTTTCGCCTGGAAAGGCGAGACCGAACAAGAGTACGAGTGGTGCCTGGAGCAGACCATCCTCAAGGATGGCCAGCCATGGGACACCAACATGATCCTCGACGACGGCGGTGACCTGACCGAGCTGCTGCACAAGAAATACCCGGCCGTGCTGGACAAGGTCCACGGCGTGACCGAAGAAACCACCACCGGCGTACACCGCCTGCTGGACATGCTGGCCAAGGGCGAGCTGAAAATCCCGGCCATCAACGTCAACGACTCGGTGACCAAGAGCAAGAACGACAACAAGTACGGCTGCCGTCACAGCCTCAACGACGCCATCAAGCGCGGCACCGACCACCTGTTGTCGGGCAAGCAAGCGCTGGTGATCGGCTACGGTGACGTGGGCAAGGGTTCGTCCCAGTCCCTGCGTCAGGAAGGCATGATCGTCAAGGTTTCCGAAGTCGATCCGATTTGTGCCATGCAGGCTTGCATGGACGGTTTCGAGCTGGTTTCGCCGTTCATCGACGGGATCAACGACGGCACCGAAGCCAGCATCGACAAGGCCCTGCTGGGCAAGATCGACCTGATCGTGACCACCACCGGCAACGTCAACGTCTGCGATGCCAACATGCTCAAGGCCCTGAAGAAGCGCGCCGTTGTCTGCAACATCGGTCACTTCGACAATGAAATCGACACCGCTTTCATGCGCAAGAACTGGGCATGGGAAGAAGTGAAGCCACAGGTGCACAAGGTTCACCGCACCGGCACTGGCAGCTTCGACCCACAGAACGACGACTACCTGATCCTGCTGGCCGAAGGTCGCCTGGTCAACCTGGGCAACGCCACCGGTCACCCAAGCCGCATCATGGACGGTTCGTTCGCCAACCAGGTCCTGGCCCAGATCTTCCTGTTCGGCCAGAAGTACGCCGACCTGTCGCCGGCCCAGAAAGCCGAGCGCCTGACCGTGGAAGTACTGCCCAAGAAACTCGACGAAGAAGTGGCCCTGGAAATGGTTCGCGGTTTCGGCGGCGTGGTCACCCAACTGACCAAGCAACAGGCTGACTACATCGGCGTCACCGTCGAAGGCCCGTTCAAGCCGCACGCTTACCGCTACTGATCGGCGCCCTTCCCTTTGGAAGCGGGCCTGTGGGAGCAAAGCTTGCTCGCGATGCAGACACCTCGGTCCAGCTATCGGACCGAGGCGATGCCAATCGCGAGCAAGCTCGCTCCCACATAAACCCGCTCCCACAAGGGATATGCAGGCCTCTCCGGCTTACGAGTTTCCAAGGATACGACCATGTCCCAAGACCGTCGCTACAGCTTCGAGTTCTTCCCGACGAAGACCGATGCTGGGCATGAAAAACTGATCGCCACTGCCCGCCAGTTGGCCAGCTACAACCCCGACTTCTTCTCCTGCACCTATGGCGCCGGCGGTTCGACCCGTGACCGCACCCTGAACACCGTGTTGCAGCTCGAAAGCGAAGTCAAAATCCCGGCCGCGCCGCACCTGTCCTGCGTCGGCGACAGCAAGGACGACCTGCGCAGCCTGCTGTCCCAATACAAGGCCGCTGGCATCAAGCGCATCGTTGCCCTGCGTGGCGACCTGCCCTCGGGCATGGGCATGGCCAGCGGTGAGCTGCGCCACGCCAACGAACTGGTGAGCTTCATTCGTGAAGAAACCGGCGAACACTTCCACATCGAAGTGGCGGCGTATCCGGAAATGCACCCGCAAGCACGCAACTTCGAAGACGATCTGCGCAATTTCGTGCGCAAGGCCAACGCTGGCGCCAGCAGCGCGATTACCCAGTACTTCTTCAACGCCGACAGTTATTTCTACTTCGTCGAACGTATCCGCAAGCTGGGCGTCGACATTCCTGTCGTGCCGGGCATCATGCCGATCACCAACTACAGCAAGCTGGCGCGCTTCTCCGACGCATGCGGTGCAGAAATCCCACGCTGGATCCGCAAGCAACTGGAAGCCTATGGCGATGACTCCGCGAGCATCCAAAGCTTCGGCGAGGAAGTCATCACACAAATGTGTGAGCGGTTGCTGCAAGGCGGTGCACCGGGGCTGCATTTCTATACCCTTAACCAGGCCGAGCCCAGCCTCGCGGTATGGAAAAACCTCAAGCTGCCGCGTTGATTGACTTAACGCAGTGGTAAAAAGAGGCCTTGGCGAAAACCAAGGCCTTTTTTCATTCGGTGGGCGCCTGCCTTAAGCAAATGCGTTTGCATCGGGTGAACACCGCGAGGCCATCCATGAGCACAAAAGGCAATCAAGGCGCAGGCCAGAGCGCTCTAGCTATTTGATGAGCTCTCGTCGTAACCTCAGGCCCATGCCCGCCATTGTCCAGTTGCTAACCGCCCTTCTTCTCTTGTGCCTGAGCGTGACCGCCCAGGCCGAGAAGTTGCGCATTGTCACCGAACCCTGGGCACCTTATGTCTACGAAGAGAACGGCAAAATGCTCGGCCTGGACTACGAAACCACGGCCATTGTGTTCAAGCGCCTGGGCATCGACGTGGAATGGCAGTTCCTGCCCTGGAAGCGTTGCCTGGCGATGCTGGAACAGGGCTTGGCGGACGGTGCGCTGGACATTTTCCACAGCGATGAGCGCGATGCCCTGTTGCTTTACCCCAGCGAACCGCTGTCGGACGTGGAATTCGTGATGTTCTACGCCAACGCCCGCCCCCATCCTTTTCGCACGCTCGACGACCTGGGCGGCCTGACCGTCGGCACCTCGCCCGGTTACCTGTACAGCCAGGCCTTCAGTGAATCGACCCTGTTCAAACGGGAAACGGCGCCCACCCACGAAGCCAATTTCGGTAAGTTGCAACTGGGTCGGATCGACCTGCTCATCACCGACCGCAGGGTCGGCCGGCATGTGCTCGAACATATGCAGTTGGGCGACCAGATTACCGAAAACCCGACGGTGATAAGCCGTCAAAGCCAATACCTGGCGGTGCGGCGCAATGCCGGGATGGATTTGCTGGTGCAACGCTTCAGTGCCGAACTCAAGCGTTTCAAGCGCGAACCGGCCTATGCAGAACTGAGCGCCCGCTACGGCGCAGGTCCGATGACCAAGGCCTCCTCGCCCAGCCGGGCCAGCGCTGAAATAAACCGTTGAGCAGCAGGAAAGCGGCGCGGGGCGTTTGCTCTGTTATACTCCGGCCTTCCCGCCAGGCTCACGCCCGGACGCCCGGTCTTGCAAAAGGCATCCCGACACCGCTACAGCGCAGCCTACAGCCCGCGCGAGCCTTGTCCGGACCCGCCCTCGAGGCCCGGCAGGACCGGACGGGATGACGTCTTTTGGTTGAGCGTCATTCGCGCCCGGCAAGACTATCCCATTGGGCCAGGCCCTCACTAAAACAGGATTACTCATGTCCTTTGCTTCCCTCGGTCTCTCCGAGGCTTTAGTCGGCGCCATCGAAGCCGCCGGCTATACCCAGCCTACCCCGGTGCAACAGCGGGCCATTCCCGCCGTGTTGCAAGGTCGCGACCTGATGGTCGCGGCGCAGACAGGTACTGGTAAAACCGGCGGTTTCGCCCTTCCGATTCTGGAGCGGTTGTTTCCCAACGGTCACCCAGACAAATCCCAGCGTCATGGCCCGCGCCAACCGCGCGTACTGGTCCTGACCCCTACCCGCGAACTGGCGGCCCAGGTACACGAGAGCTTCAAGGTCTACGCTCGCGACCTGAAGTTCGTCAGCGCCTGCATTTTTGGCGGCGTCGGCATGAACCCCCAGGTCCAGGCCATGTCCCGTGGCGTCGATGTACTGGTGGCCTGCCCCGGTCGCTTGCTTGACCTGGCCGGCCAGGGCAGCGTCGACTTGTCCCACGTTGAAATCCTCGTGCTGGACGAAGCCGACCGCATGCTCGACATGGGCTTCGTCCATGACGTGAAGAAAGTTCTCGCCCGCCTGCCCGCCAAGCGCCAGAACCTGCTGTTTTCGGCGACGTTCTCCAAGGACATCACCGACCTGGCCGGCAAGCTGCTGCACAACCCGGAGCGCATCGAAGTCACGCCGCCGAACACCACGGTCGAGCGTATCGAACAGCGTGTGTTCCGCCTGGCGGCCAGCCACAAGCGTGCCTTGCTGGCGCACCTGATCACCGCTGGCGCCTGGGAACAGGTCCTGGTGTTCACCCGTACCAAGCACGGCGCCAATCGCCTGGCCGAGTACTTGGACAAGCATGGCCTGCCAGCCGTGGCGATCCACGGCAACAAGAGCCAGAACGCCCGTACCAAGGCCCTGGCCGATTTCAAGGCCGGCGAAGTGCGCATCCTCGTGGCCACCGACATCGCCGCCCGTGGCCTGGACATCGACCAGTTGCCCCACGTGGTCAACTTCGAGTTGCCGAACGTTGATGAAGATTACGTTCACCGTATCGGCCGTACCGGCCGGGCCGGTCGTTCGGGCGAAGCGATCTCGCTGGTCGCGCCGGACGAAGAAAAGCTGCTCAAAAGCATCGAGCGCATGACCAAGCAGAAAATTGCCGACGGCGACCTGATGGGCTTCGATGCCAGCACCATCGAGGCCGAGAAGCCTGAAGTACGCGAACGTCCGGATGTGCGCAATCCGCGCAATGCCCGTGGCCCACGCGGTGACGGCCCGAACGGCGGTGGTGGTGGCGGCGGTCGCAAAGACAAAGGCAAGGACAAGGGCAAGGAAAAATCGGCCAGCAACAGCAATGGCCGCGGCGAACGCCCTGCCCGCGAGCAGAAGCCCCGCGAAGGCACCCCGGCCCGTGAGCAGCAGCGCCCGGCCCCGCGCGCCGCAGCCGATCGTGCTCCAGACGAGTTCCTGGACGACGACGTAGACAACTTCGGTAACCGCGTCGACTACGTGCCGCAGCAGAAACCGGCCCAGGGCCGCGGTCGTCGCCCAGGTGCCCCGGCACAGGGCGCCGGTGCAGGCGCTCCGCGCAGTGGCCAGCCACAAGGCCGCCAGAACGGTCCGCGCAACAGCAACGGCTCGTCCACCGGCACCCCGCCGGCCAAGCGCAGCGGCCCACGCAACGGCGCCCCGCGTGACGGCCAGGCCCGTCGCGACGACACCCGCCCGCGCCGCCCGGCCCGTGACGACCAGCCTCGCCAGGAACCCGCCGTGCAGAACCCGCGCAGCAACCAGCCGAAGATCATGCACAAGGAATCGAAAGCCGATCGCTTCCCGACGCCTGAGCAGCTGGATCAACTGCCAAGCCGCCCACGGGGCGAAAAACCGGCATTGCTGACGCGCAATCGCTGAGTTTTTCCAAGCCGTAAAAAAAGCCCCAGGTCTCGCGACCTGGGGCTTTTTTTGGCCCAACAAAAATCCAAATGTGGGAGCGAGCTTGCTCGCGATAGCGGTATACCAATCAACATCGAAGTCGGCTGGTAAGACGCCATCGCGAGCAAGCTCGCTCCCACAGAGGAGCTCTGTGTTGCCATAATCTGCGCAATAAAAAACGCCCCTGATCGCAAGACCAGGGGCGTTTTTTGTCAGGCGCGAAGGTTACTTCGCTTTGACACCTTCAAACGAGACGTACAGTTCAACCGCATCGGAGGTTGGACCCAGGTCTTTCTGCTTGCCGAAGTCCGAACGCTTGATGCTGGTGGTGCCTTCGAAGCCCGCACGGTAGCCGCCCCATGGATCCTTGCCTTCACCCAGGAAAGTGGCCTTGACCACAACCGGCTTGGTCACGCCCAGCAGGGTCAGGTCACCGGTCACATCGGCGGTTTCCTTGCCATCGGCGTTTTTGCCGGTGGATTTGACGCTGGTGGAAACGAAGGTGGCCTTGCCGAATTTGCTGGCGTTCAGGAAATCAGCGCTGGCGATGTGCTTGTCGCGCTCGGCGTGATTGGTGAACACACTGGCGGTATTCACGTTGAACTCGATCTTGCTGGCTTCAGGCTTGGCGGCGTCGAAGCTGAACTTGCCGTCGATGTCCTTGAAGGTACCGGTGATGTAGCTATAGCCCAGGTGGCTGATCTTGAAGTCGACGAAGGCGTGCTGGCCTTCCTTGTCGACGACGTAGTCGGCAGCCATGGCCTGACCGGCCGACAGCAGGGCAGAACCAATTGCCAGGGCGGCGAGCGTCTTTTTCAACATGCTTTCTATTCCTTTGGAGTCGAGGTTGAACATCAGGCTTGGCGCCCCAGCATTCGCTTGAGGGTCGCGTCACGGTCGATAAAGTGGTGTTTCAATGCTGCCAACGCATGAAGGCCGGAAAAAATCACCAGCGCCCATGCCAGGTAGAAGTGAATCTCACCGGCGACGTCTGCCTGATCGGGCAGTCCGGACACCAGCGCGGGTACTTCAAACAGGCCAAACACCGGAATCCCGACACCGTCTGCGGTGGAAATCAGGTAACCGGCAATCATCACGGCGAACAACCCGAGATACAGTGCGCTATGGCCAAGCTTGGCGCCGACGCGGGTCAGGCGGCCATAGGTTGGCAGGGTCGGTGGTGGCGGGCTGACAAACCGCCAGATCACCCGCAGCAACATGACCGCCAGCAGCACCAGGCCAATGCTCTTGTGCAGGTCCGGCGCATCTTTGCGCCAGGTGCTGTAGTAATCCAGGCCGACCATCCACAGGCCCAGGGCGAACAGCCCGTACACCACCAGCGCAACGCCCCAGTGCACAGCGATACTGACCCAGCCATAGCGAGAAGAAGAGTTGCGAAGCTGCATTGCTCATATCCTGTAAAAACTGCGATCAAGACTAGCGAGTTATCTATCGATTTAAAGCGGAAAATTTCGCTTTGAAATATCGAGAAATACGATCTTGAGTCTGGAGGGGGTGGGTTAAGGAAAGATTAAAGCCAATACAATGCGTGATATCAGGACGGGCCTCATCGCGAGCAAGCTCGCTCCCACACTGGCCGAGCGCAATCCCTGTGGGAGCGAGCTTGCCCGCGATAGTGGCTCAAGCAAAAAAAAGCGCGGCTGACATGCCGCGCTTTTTTCTGTCACCGAGCCTTACTGAGCCTTGGTCTCAGTCGCTGTCGGCGTTGTCGCTGCCGGCTTGGCCGCCGGTTTCTTCGCCGGCGTAGCTTTCTTCACCGGCGCTTTTTTAGCCGGGGCCTTGGCGGCTGGTTTTTTCGGCGCTGGTTTGGTCGCGGCTTTCTTGGCCGGCTCAACCTTCGCCGGGGCTGGCGCGGGAGGCTCCACCGGGGCCGGCGCTGGGGCGGGGGCCGGCACGGGAGCAGGTGCTACCGGCTCTGGCGCCTTCACCGGCTCCGGCTTCTTGTCGTCATCCGAACCGCCAAACAGGTTGCTGAAGAAGTTGCCCTTCTTCGCGGCCACCGCACCGGCCGCTGCCGCTGTGGCCGCCGGAGCCACCTTGGCCGGTTCAAACGACTTGCCGGCCGCCAGGTCTTCAACCTGGCTGGCTGCCCGCTGGCCGCTGCGCAACGCACCTTCCAGAGTGCCCGGATACAAGGTGTCGGTGTGCTCGCCGGCAAAGGCTACGCGTTGCAATGGCTTTTCCCACAGGCGCCAGTACTTGCTGATCTGGCCCGGGCCAAAGGCCAGGTACGCGCCGCCCATGGATGGGTCGGTACTGTAGCGGCGGATCTCATAGCCGGTGAACGCGCCACGGGCCTGTGGATAAAACGCGTGCAGGCGGATCAGCACCTGATCGACCATCTGCTTGTCGCCGAAGGCTTGCATCACCCGGGCGTTGTCGCCGGACAGGTTGATGACCACGTTGGCGCCGCCCTTCATGGCCGGCTCGATCCACATCATGCCCAGGCCGGTGTTGCTGTAGATCTCGCCCGACATGCGCGCCTTGCTGTCCCAGACCGGGGTCTTGAACTTGAGCATGATCTGGTCGCGCCAGCCGTAGTTGGTACCCTTGATCGCGCCTTGATGCTGGGCATCCAGGGCTGGGGTCAGCTGGATCTTGTTCAGCGCCCGCAACGGCACCGCCAGCACCACATAGTCAGCCTGGTAGCCAACGCTGCCGACCTTCACGGTCACGCCGTCCTTGTCCTGGGAGATGGCCGACACCGGCGAGTTGGTCTTGATGGTCTTCAGTTGTTTGACGAACGCCTGGGCCAGCACCGGACTGCCGCCGAGCAGGCGCGAGGCCCGCAGGTCGCGGTCGGACACGCCGCGATAAACGCGGTTCTGCTGGGCGAAATACAGCAGCGACAGGCGCGAAGGTTCGTCATAACGGGTACGGATTTCCTGGTTCACCAACTGACGCGCCGTGGCCGGCAGTTGCAGGCGATCGAGCCAGTTGGACACGGTGATCTGGTCCAACGCGTGCAACGTGTTGTTGGCCGCCGGGTTTTGCGGGTCTTCGATGGAGCGCGCCAGATCATCCAGGGTGGTTTCGTAGCGCTTGAGGGCTTCGGCGGTGGCCGGCTGCTTGGTCGCCAGGTCGGCGGCGGTAAAGTAGGTGCCGTCGATCAGGTAGCTGGGGGTGCGCACGAATTCCGGAGCCGGCGTGGTGCTCAGCTTGAAGGTGGAGACGTACTTGTTCAGCACCGGCTGAGTCTTCTCGTTGCCGATCCATTCGCTGGTGGCCATGCCCGAGCGACCGCCCAGGCTCGGCTTGGCTTCCAGCAGCGTCACGGCCCAGCCTTTGTTCTGCAACTCATAGGCCGCGGTGAGCCCCGCCAGGCCGCCGCCGATGACGATGGCCGTCGGTTGTTTGTCCTTGGCCAGCGCCGAAACGCTGAACAGCCCTATCATTACCAGCGCACAGGCGCGCAGCCAACCAGCAGACATTCAACGAACTCCGGATTAAACGTAGGAAATTTCAGCTTTCGAGCCAGGCGGCTCGCGGTTTTTCGAGCAAGTATGCTCAGGGAACGGCGAAGAATACGACAGCCATCATAACGCCGCCAGCGACGTCTATCGCCTCACTCAAAGTAGCGCCAATGACACAATGGGTTGTCCCCAGGGCCGCCATTGCATAGGCTTGCGCGATTGTTTTGCCCGCGCCCGCCGCGAGCCGCCTCGAGGAGACTGTAAATGGGCCTGAATAACCAGTGGATGCAACGCGACCTCGCGGTGCTGTGGCATCCCTGCACCCAGATGAAAGACCACGAACAGCTACCGCTGATCCCCATCAAGCGCGGTGAAGGCGTGTGGCTGGAAGATTTCGAAGGCAAGCGCTACCTCGATGCCGTCAGTTCCTGGTGGGTCAATGTGTTCGGCCACGCCAATCCGCGCATCAACCAGCGCATCAAGGACCAGGTCGATCAATTGGAGCATGTGATTCTCGCCGGCTTCAGCCATCAACCGGTGATCGAACTGTCCGAGCGCCTGGTGAAGATGACGCCCGAGGGCCTGACTCGATGCTTCTACGCCGATAACGGCTCGTCCTGCATCGAAGTGGCGATGAAGATGAGCTTCCATTACTGGATCAATCGCGGCCGGCCGGACAAGAAGCGCTTCGTCACCCTGAGCAACAGTTACCACGGCGAAACCATCGCAGCGATGTCGGTGGGCGATGTGCCGTTGTTCACTGAAACCTACAAGGCGCTGTTGCTGGACACGATCAAGGTGCCGAGCCCCGACTGCTACCACCGCCCCGAAGGCATGGGCTGGGAAGAACATTCGCGCAATATGTTCGCCGCTATGGAGCAGACCCTCGCCGAGCACCACGACACAGTGGCGGCAGTGATCGTCGAACCGCTGATCCAGGGCGCTGGTGGCATGCGCATGTACCATCCGGTGTACCTGAAGTTGCTGCGCGAAGCGTGCGACCGCTATGGCGTGCACCTGATCCACGATGAAATTGCCGTCGGCTTCGGTCGCACCGGGACAATGTTCGCCTGTGAGCAGGCCGGCATAACCCCGGACTTTCTCTGCCTGTCCAAGGCCCTGACCGGCGGCTACCTGCCGCTGGCGGCGTGCGTGACCACCGACGAGGTCTACAACGCGTTCTACGACGACTACCCGACCCTGCGCGCCTTCCTGCATTCCCACAGCTACACCGGCAACCCGCTGGCCTGCGCGGCGGCCCTGGCGACGCTGGATATCTTCGAAGAAGACAACGTCATCGAAAGCAACCTGGCCTTGGCCCAGCGCATGGCGAGCGCCACCGCGCACCTGGCCGATCACCCGAACGTCGCCGAAGTGCGCCAGACCGGCATGGTGCTGGCCATTGAAATGGTCAAGGACAAGGCCAGCAAAACCGCGTACCCGTGGCAGGAACGGCGTGGCCTGGCGGTGTTCCAACATGCCCTGGAGCGCGGTGCATTGTTGCGGCCGCTGGGCAGCGTGGTGTATTTCCTGCCGCCGTATGTCATCACCCCTGAGCAGATCGATTTCCTCGCCGAAGTGGCCAGCGAAGGCATCGACATCGCCACTCGGGACAAGGTCAGCGTGTCGGTGCCGAAGGACTTTCACCCGGGCTATCGCGACCCGGGCTGAGCCTGGCCACCGCCATCGCGGGCAAGCCTTGCTCCCACAGAGAAGTGCGAGCCCACTGTGGGAGCAAGGCTTGCCCGCGATGAGGCCGCGAGCTTCAACCACGATCATTTTTTCTTGCAGAGACTCCACATGAGACTGTCCCGCTTCTTCATCGACGCCCCCCTGGGCCTCGGCGACCATGAACTGCCTGAAGCCCAGGCCCATTACATCGGCCGGGTGCTGCGCATGGCCGAGGGCGATGCGGTGCAGGTGTTCGACGGTTCCGGCCAGGAGTTTCGCGGCACCCTGGCCGAAGTCGGCAAGAAGCGCGTGCGGGTGCAACTGGACGAGCAGTTCGCCGGCCAATCTGAATCGCCGCTGCGCATTCACCTCGGCCAGGGCCTGTCCCGGGGCGAGCGCATGGATTGGGCGATCCAGAAAGCCACGGAGCTGGGGGTCAGCGAGATCACACCGATTTTCAGCGAACGCTGCGAAGTACGCCTCAAGGACGAACGCGCCGACAAACGCCTGCTGCACTGGCGCCAGGTGGCGATCAGCGCCTGCGAACAGTGCGGGCGCTCCACCGTGCCGGTGATCCACCCGCCGCTGCTGCTGGCCGATTGGTTGAAGCAGGCCGAGGCCGAACTGAAGCTGGTGCTGCATCCGGTGGCCGAGCCGCTGGTCAGCCATGCCAGGCCGTCGACCCTGGCGTTCCTGATCGGCCCCGAAGGTGGGTTGTCGGAGGCCGAGGTCGAGCAGGCCAAAACCGCCGGCTACCACGCCGCCCGCCTCGGCCCCCGTGTGCTGCGCACCGAAACCGCGCCGGTGGTGGCGTTGGCGGTGGCGCAGCAGTTGTGGGGGGATTTCTAGTTTCCTGCGCCCACTGAAGATCATTGTGGGAGCGAGCTTGCTCGCTCCCACAATGGATCAGCTGTGTTCAGGCGTCAGAGCACATAGAACAGAATCGCCACGAAGTGCAACAGACTGCCGGCCATGACAAACAAGTGCCAGATACCATGGGCGTGGCGCAACCGGTGGTCGAGGGCGAAGAAGATAATGCCGACGGTGTACAACACGCCGCCCGAGGCCAGCCAGGCGAACCCGGTGCTGCCCAAGGCCGCGAGCAGGGGCTTGACCGCCACCAGCACGATCCAGCCCATCACCGCATAGATCACGATCGACAGGATCCGCGCTTCGGAACGCGGCTTGATTTCCTGCAAGATACCAATCACCGCCAGTCCCCAGACGATCCCGAACAACGTCCAGCCCCAAGGCCCGCGCAGGGTAACCAGGCAGAACGGGGTATAGCTGCCCGCGATCAACAGGTAGATCGAAAAGTGATCGACCTTCTGCATGATTTCTTTTTTGCGCCCGCGCACGCTGTGGTAAACCGTCGAAGCGCTGTACAGCGCCAACAAGGTGAACCCGTAGATCGCCACGCTGACGATCTTCCACGGATCGCCCGCCATCCCGGCGATTACCAGCAACCACACCGCGCCGATAAACGCCGCCACCGCCCCCACCAGGTGCGTCCAGGCGTTGAGTCGTTCCCCGTGATACATCCAATACCACCTCACATTTAGAAACAGGTGCCAAGGCTCAGGCCTGGCGATTGAAAGTGCAATGGTTTGCTTTTCAAACCTGGAGACATACCTTGTGGCGAGGGGATTTATCCCCGCTGGGCTGCGCAGCAGCCCCAAATCTTGTCACCTCGGCGTGTCAGGCTGAACGCATTTAGGTGTATTGGGGCCGCTTCGCAGCCCAGCGGGGATAAATCCCCTCGCCACAAAGACCTATTGGGGCACAATCAGGTCATACGAATAAGAGTCCGCCCCATGCTGATCGACGAAGAATTGACCCTGAAAAAACTCGAGGTGTTCCTGGCCTTCATGCGCACCGGCAACCTGGCGCGGGCGGCGGCCGAGTTGCAGACCAGCAACGTCAGTGTGCACCGGGCCATTCACTCGCTGGAAAGCGCCCTGCGCTGCCCGTTGTTCAAGCACGAAGGCCGCAACCTCACGCCGTTGGAAAGCGCTTACGTGCTGGAGGAGCGTGCGCAGAAGCTGATCCAGGACGTGGTCGATAGCGTGCGCCTGACCCGCGAAGCCGCCGGTTTCTCCGCCGAGCGCTTCAAGCTCGGCTCGCTGTATTCGCTGACGGTCAAGACCGTGCCGCAGTTGATCATGGGCCTGAAGATCCGCCGTAGCGAACTCAATATCGACCTGATCATGGGCTCCAACATCGACCTGCTGTACAAGCTCAAGAACATGGAAGTCGATGCGATCCTGGTGTCCCTGGACGACAGCGTCAACGACCCGGACTGCGAGCATATCGAGCTGTTTTGCGATGACATTTTCCTCGCCACGCCAGCCGACTCACCCTTTGCCCAGCGCTGCGAAGTCGACCTGGCCGAAGTCCGCGACGAGACGTTCATCACCCTGACCCAGGGCTTCGCCACGCACCAGGACGGCGTCCGGGTGTTCAAGCAGGCGGGGTTCGAGCCGAAGGTGGCGATGCAGGTCAACGACATCTTCACCCTGCTGAGCATGGTCAGCTCCGGGGTGGGTTATGCCTTGCTGCCGGGCCGGATTGCGGCGGTGTATGAAAACCGGGTGAAGCTGATCCCGTTGCAGGAAAAGTACCGGCTGCAGCAGCACATCGGCGTGGTGTTCCTCAAGGCCAAGGAGCGGGATCCGAACCTGCTGGCGCTGTTGGCCGAGTGCCGGATGTATGCCAATCGCCAGGCTTGAAACCCAGTTATCCCCCATCGCGAGCAAGCTCGCTCCCACAGGGACACGCGGTCAACTGTGGGAGCGAGCTTGCTCGCGATGGCGCCAATACTTTCAATGAGGATTGAAAGCCCTACCCCAGCAACCCCCGCATGATCAGAAACAGCAACGAAGGCCCCAACAAGCACCCCAGCGCCGTATAAAACGCCGCCGTCAGGCAACCATACGGCACCAGCTTCGGATCGGTGGCCGCCAACCCACCGGCCACGCCGCTGGAGGTGCCCATCAAACCACCGAAAATCACCGCGCTACGTGGGTTATTGAGGCCAATCAACGGCGCCACGAACGGCGTCGCCACCATCACCAGGATCGCCTTGATCAACCCGGCGGCAATGGACAGGGCCATCACCTCGGAACTGGCCCCGATCGCCGCCCCGGTCACCGGCCCGACGATGTAGGTCACCGCCCCGGCGCCAATGGTGGTCAGGCTTACCGCATCGGTGTAACCGAAGGCCATCGCCACGCCCACGCCGGCAATGAACGACGTAGCGACGCCGACGAACAACGCCAGCACCCCGACGAAGCCGGCGCGTTTGAGTTCCTCGACACTCACGCCGAACGCCGTGGCGACGATGGCGAAGTCCCGCAGCATGGCACCGCCCAGCAAACCAATCCCGGACAGCAGCGGGATGTCCACCACGCCCTTCTGCCCGCCGGTCATCGCCCCACCGATGTAGGAGAGCACCAGCCCCAGCAGAATGGCGATGGCCGAACCATGCAGGCGGCCTTTGGTGAACGTGTCGCTGATCCAGTAGGACACCCACATGGTGATGCCGACAATGGCAAAACCGCTGATCAGGCCGTAGCCGGTGATGACTTTCATCATGGATTCGTACATGGCAATCACCCGACCGTCTTGACGGAAACATCGGCCTGAGGATCTTTGTTGCCAATGCGTACCAGCACCGGCACCAACGCAAAGGCAATCACCACCGCCAGGGTCCCGGCCAGGATCGCCATCGGCCCGCCCTTGAGCGCACCGTAGACATTTTGCTGCGCCGCCATCGCCACCACGATGGGGATGTAGATCGCGCTCCAGAACTCTACGCCGGCCTCGGATTTGCCCTTGAACAAGCCGCGTTTGCTCAGGTAACTGCCCAGGCCGATCAACAGCAGCATCGCAATGCCGACGCCGCCGACGTTAGCCGGCACGCCGATCAATTTGCCTAGCAGCTCGCCGATAAAAATACCCGCCAGGGTACAAAAGGCCAGAAACGCCACACCGTAAATAATCATTGTTTTAATCCTCAAAATGCATCGTCGAAGTTGTTGTTTTTGTGCTTCGCCAGCTTGAGTCGGTGGTCTAGGGTTGGCGGCTTCCCTCCTCACGCAACAGCGCCTGCAAGGTATCGAGCCGGGCGCCGTCGAAAGCCATGACCGTGCCCTGCTCGAATACCCGGCGCGCCAGCCCGGTCAATACCGCACCGGGCGGCAGTTCGATCTGCAACCGCACGCCGCGCTCGTAGGCGCTTTGCACCGTGCCGCGCCAATCGACGACGCGGCACATGTTGAAGGCCAGGTCGTCGCGCAGGGCCTCGGTGTTAATGACCGGCCGGGCACGGCTGCCACTGAGATAGCCCAGGGTGGGTGCTTTCAACGTCACATCGGCAAACGCTTGGGCCAATGCTTGCGCCGGAGTCTCCAGCAACGGGCAATGGGACGGCACGCTCACCGCCAGTCGACAAGCCTTGCCCGCACCCAGGCTTCGCGCCTGTTTGGCAACGCTGCTCATGGCCTCGTCGCTGCCCGCGATAACCACCTGATTATCCGCATTGATGTTGGCCAGGTAGACCGGTGTGCGGTCGCTGTGCACCTGCGCCAGCAACGCTTCCACTGCCGCCAGGTCCAGGCCGATGATCGCGGTCATGCCGTAGCCTTGCGGATACGCCTGTTGCATCAACTCACCGCGCAGGCTGACCAGCCGCAGCGCATCCTCGAAGCCCAGCGCCCCGGCAACGACCGCCGCCGGATACGCACCGATGGACAGCCCCGCCACATAGTCCGGCGCTGGGGCCTGTTCCAGCAATCGGCGGGCTGCCGCCACGCCGGCGATCAGCAGGCACAGTTGCACCGCACGGGTCGATTGCAACGCCTCGGCGCTGTCCAGTCGCAGGACGTCTTCACCGAGCAAATCCCCCGCCTCGTCCAGGATCCGCGGCGCCAACCCATGGAGCATGCCCACTCGCTGCGCACCCTGGCCGGGAAAGACGAAGAGGCTGCTCACGCGACCTGCCCCACTGAAGGTTGCCAAGGATCGCTCACCAGCCGGGCCTGAACGTCATCCTTGAGCAAGACCCGACGGGACGAACCCGCCCATTCGCGCAGGGCCACGGCGCCGCAAGGGGTTTGCAATTGCATGTCCACAGCGCATACCGAGGCATCCAGTAGTGTCAGCAACTTCCTGGCCTGGAGCCGATCCAGACAGTGCGGCGTGCGCAGGATCAGGTCCAGGTCACTGCGCTCATGCAGCGCCTCGATCCCCGTGGCGAGCTCGAACCCGGCACTACCGCTGACGCCCCAGGTCCAGCCGCTGGCGTCGAGCAGCGGGCGCAGTTGGGACAGCGCTTGCAGGGCTGGCAAGTCGCGAGTCGAGGCAACGTGACAAAGGTCTTCCGGCCTGACACGACGGGCAATCGCCGTGATCGCCATCGACGTTGCATAACGCTGCTCGCGCAAGCGCCCGCGCACGCCGACCGCAATTCGATCCGGCGTCATCAGCGCTCGCCGAACCACCACCGGTTGACCGGCGGTGATCGACTCGACCACCCATGCCGGCGCATCCGCTGGCAACTGTTGCGGGGTCATCCCCCACAGCAGATCATGGGCCAGAAACGTACTCACCACTGCTCTCTCAGCAGTTGGCGAACCCGGCTCGACGCGATACGGTTGTACGCACCCAGACGTCCGCTCAGGTCACGCGGCCCCGCCTCTACATCTTCAATCGCCTGGAGCAGACACGCCGTCACCCGCTCCAGATCCTCCGCCAACGGCTGCTCGATCTGTTCCACCGACAAGGTTTCCCACAACAGACCCAGGCTGGCAAAACTGTCGATGTCATAGGCCATCGGCGGCACACTGGCGGCCAACGCCTCAAGCTCTTCAACACTGCGCAAGGTCACCCGCGCCGCCGAAGCCTTGCCCATGGCGTGGACCATCACGCCCGGATCGCGCAGGGCAATCAACCGGTTGGCCTGGTAGCCGTGGGCCAGGAACGCCCCCGACATCGCCTTGCCCACCAGCAAGCCAATCACCGGATGCCCGGCCAATCGGGCGCGGGCGTAGCTGTCCGCCGCACCGGCCAAGGCCTGATGAATGCCCAGGGCTTCTTCGCGCCGGCCATAGGCCTGGCTCGGTACATCGACAATGGCGATCAGCGCACGCTTGTTGACCGCATCACGGTCGGCGTCAATCGCCTCATCCACCGCCTTGGCCAGGCCCCAGCCTTCCAGCAAGCCGACTTCGCCGTTGCGTGCCCGTGGGAAGCGGTTGTCGGGATCAGCCACCACCGCGAGCAGGCGTACGGTTTGCTCGCCCAGTCTGACGTCGGCAACTTTCAACGAAGCCGGCAAGCCTTGCACCGCGCTGGCACCGCCACTCAAGGCCTCGAACCAGCGCAAACCTCTCAATGAATACGCATTCATGGGCGCTCTCCCTGATACAGCTGACGAACCGCTGCCGGTTCAATTTGCACGTCAGTGTCCAAGCGGGCCAGGTGCTGCAGGAACAACTCGGCCTGGCCGCTGCGGTGTTGCGCGGGCACGCCCAGGTGCAGCAACTGGCTGACCTGTTGGCGGATCTGCGTCACATCGTCGGCCGCATAACGGTCCACCAATCCTGTGGCGAACCGCTGCTCGCCGCCGGTCAGACTCCAGATGAACGGGCGATCGCGGGAGTCGTATTCGTCGAGGCCGGCTTCCTGCTCGATCACTTGTGGACCGTTCAGGCCCAGCCGCGCTTCCCGGGTCACCAGCAGATAACTGCAAAGCCCAGCGGCAATGGACATGCCGCCAAAGCAACCGACGCTGCCGGCGACCACGCCAACCACCGGCTGGTACTGACGCAAATCGACAATCGCCGAATGGATCTCGGCAATCGCCGCGAGCCCGAGGTTGGCCTCCTGCAACCGTACGCCGCCGGTTTCCAGCAGCAGCACGGCGCGGGTCGCAATGCCTTTGCGGTTGTCTTCGGCCGCCAGCTCCAACGCACCGGCAATCTTCGCCCCGCCGACTTCGCCGAGGCTGCCGCCCTGGAACGCACCTTCGATAGCGGCGATCACCACGGGCAGGCCCTCGAGCGTGCCCTTGGCGATCACCACGCCGTCATCACTTTGCGGCACCACGCCTTGGCGCAAGAGCCACGGCGACATGATCCGCTGGAACGGGTCGAGCAACTCACGGAACGTGCCGTCATCGAGCAAGGCCTTGGCCCGTTGTCGGGCACCGAGTTCGACGAAGCTGTGCTTGTTGAGCAACGCTGCGCTGTCAGTCATGGCCGATCTCCTCGAAGCCCTGTTCCAGGCGCAAACGCACCACGCCAGGGGTGGCGCCGAAATCATGGATGTCGATGGACAGGGCCGGTGGCGTCTGGCCGTCGAACATGCGGGCGAACAGATGTTGCCAGCGTTGCTCGCTGCCATTGACCGAGGTCTGCACCTGGATGGTCAGCTTGCCCGCCAGACCCGGTTCAATCAGCACTTCCAGGTCGCCCGAGCCGACGCAGCCCACCAGCGCCCGGCCCCGTGGCGGCTGCCCGGCGGGGAATTCAAAGGATAAGGTTTCCATCAGCACACTCCAGGGAAGAGGCCATCGCCGCGTTCGATACGGTCGAGAAACAGGCAGGCGGCGAGCAGATCGGCAGCGCCACCGGGCGAGGCGTTCAAGGCAATCAGTTGTTGGTCCAGCGCGTGCAACTGACGACGACCGCCCAGGCTCGCACTGCCACCGGCATCAAGCACCGCTCTGGCGCCCTGTTGCATGGCCTGCAAACCCGGCTCGCCGGCGCGGTAGAGCACGCAGGTGTCGGCCAGGGTGGTCATGATCGCCAGCAAGGCATCGAGCCGGGCGTTCTGCTCGCCCGCCCCCGCCGCACGACTGCGCTTGAGCTGCGGCAGGCCCAGGCCCGTCACCGCCGGGAACGCCAGTTGCGCTTCTTCCCGGGCACCGCGCACGCCGTAGCGCTGGGCGACCTGGGCGCCGTGGCTCAGGGGTTGCGGCGCGTAGCGGTCGTTGAGTAAGGCCAGACGGGCGGCACGTAGCGTGACGGCACTGGCGACGTTGGATTCAGGCTCCAGCGCCGTCGCCGCCACGAGCAAGCCCAAGGCCCAGATCGCCCCGCGATGGGTATTCACGCCGTCGGTGGTCGTGAGCATCGCCGCTTCCCCCTCACGGCCGATGCGCCCGAGGGCTTCGCGTAACGGCAGGCCGATTTCGCCGCATTCAAGGGCGGCCTCAGCCATTTCCTTGAACGCCGGCCACAGCGACAGCGCCGAGGCGTGCATCAGGCCCAGGTGCAGGTCGGTGTGGGCGCCATTGCCACGACGGTCCACCAAAGCCGGTTTAGGTGACAGGTCGGCTTCGTCGATCAGCACATCCACCGCCATGTCTGCCAGGTGCTCGGCCAAGGACAGTTTTTTCGGTCGCAGGTTGAAGGCGTGCATTTACCAACTCCTGAATTTGGCGGGCGGGTTGTAGAGGCCACCGGACCATTCCACCAAATCGGCCACGCTCTTGGCCGCGAGCAATTCGCGGGTGGCGTCGGTGCGACGGATGCCGAGGTCTTCGGGCAAGGCGATCAGCCCTTCGCGGCGCATGCGCGCGGTGTCTTTCGGATCATGGCGCAAACCGATGGTGGTGACCCCGGCCACGGCGGCGATCATCGCCTGCCGTTCTTCCAGGGAGCGAGCCTTGTACAGGTAGGCGATGCCCTCTTCGGTCAGCAGGTGGGTGACGTCGTCGCCGTAGATCATGATCGGCGCCAGGGGCATGCCAGCTTTCTTCGCCACGTCCACAGCGTCGAGGGTCTCGACGAAGGTCGGTTTGCCGCCCTCCTGGAACGTCTCGACCATCTGCACCACCAGCTTCTTGCCCCGTTCGAGCAACGGCGCCTCGCCATCGCCGTGGCGCATGTCGAGCCAGGCTGGCGTGCCGTGACGACGACCGCGGGGGTCGTGGCCCATGTTCGGCGCACCGCCGAAGCCGGCCAAGCGGCCCCGGGTGACGGTGGAGGAATGGCCGTCGCCGTCCACTTGCAGCGTGGCGCCGATGAACAGGTCCACCGCGTACTGCCCGGCCAGTTGGCAGACCATGCGGTTGGAGCGCAGCGAGCCGTCGTGGCCGGTGAAGAACACGTCGGGGCGGGCGGCGATGTAGTTTTCCATGCCCAACTCGGTGCCGAAGCAATGCACGCTTTCGACCCAGCCGCTTTCGATGGCGGGGATCAGGGTCGGGTGCGGATTGAGGGTCCAGTTGCGGCAGATCTTGCCCTTCAGGCCCAGGGATTCGCCGTAGGTCGGCAAGATCAATTCGATGGCGGCTGTGTTGAAACCGATGCCGTGATTGAGGGATTGGACGTTGTGTTTTTCGTAGATCCCACGGATCGCCATCATCGCCATCAGCACATGCACAGGCTTGATGTGGCGTGGGTCACGGGTGAACAGCGGCTCGATGTAGAACGGCTTGTCGGCCACCACCACGAAATCGACCCAGGACGCGGGAATGTCGACACGCGGCAGGTCGCTGACGTCGTCCACCAACTGGTTGACCTGGACGATGACGATGCCGTCACTGAAAGCCGCCGGCTCGATCAGCGCCGGTGTGTCTTCGGTACTGGGGCCGGTGTAGATATTGCCGGCGCGGTCGGCCATGAAACCGGCCGAGAGCACCACGTTGGGAATCAGGTCCACCACCAGCCGGGCATAGAGCTCGATGTAAGTATGGATCGCGCCAATTTCCAGCAGGCCGTCTTCCAGCAACTGGCTGATGCGCAGGCTCTGGGTGCCGGCGAAGGAGAAATCGAGCTTGCGGGCGATGCCGCGTTCGAACAGGTCCAGGTGCTCGGAACGACCGACGCTGGGCATGATCATGTGCAAGTCATGCAGCTTGCCCGGGTCGGCCTTGGCCAGGGAGCGCGAGAGGAAATCCGCCTGCTTCTGGTTATTGCCCTCCAGTACCACGCGGTCGCCGGGCAGGATCAACGCCTCCAGCGCCGCGACGATCTTGTCGGTGGGCAACACCACACCGTCGGCCAGCCCCTTCACCAGCCCGAGCCGCCGCTGCTTCTCGCTGCGCCGCCGCGTCCAGCGCGAGTCGGGGGATATTGTTGTTGTCATGACCACTCCACGGGTTCGCTGTCGTGGGGGTCACATTAGGAGTGTTGGGGCGCGGGTATCAATCAAGCTCCGCGGCGGATCGTTACGGTTGGCGTAATGGTTCACGATGAACACAAATCAAAAATGTGGGAGCGAGCTTGCTCGCGATAGCGGTGGGTCAGGCCACATCAATGCTGACTGTTCTGTCGCCATCGCGAGCAAGCTCCCACCCCTGATCGTATCCACGCGGGTACGATCGAGCCGATTTATCAGGTTGAAATGCTTACCTTGTGGGAGCGGGCTTGCTCGCGAAACGGTGTATCAGTCGACATTGAGGTGGCTGACACTCCGCTTTCGCGAGCAAGCCCGCTCCCACCAGATTGATGGTTACCTTTCGATTGGTGGCGGCATCAAGCCTTCGCATTCCTGACGATCCGGTGGCTCGGCTTTCAGGCCGCCGCTACGTAACAGATTCTCCAGGTTTTCTTGCTTGCCCATCCTTGGTTTCCAAAGGGTCTTCACCCAGCAAATTGATCTTGTCCTGTTGCGCTACACGCACTACGAAACTGTTGCCAGCGGCAAATTTCACAGCCCAGTCCTGGGGCGTGTAGAGAGTCGGGTTAAGCGGGCGACCCAACTGCTCTTCCAAGGGCATGAGCCGCTCCATAACTTCACTGTAGTGCAGGCCTTCACCGATCAGCATGAGATCTATGTCACTGGATGCGTTTGCCTGGCCTTTAGCAATGGAGCCATAGACGAACGCCCAACTCAGCTGTTCTGAAAAAGGTTCCAACGCCTGACGCAACGGTTCGGCGATACCGATGGTTTTTTGCACGATGCCCAACAGTTCACTGTAAATCGGGCAATGTGGATTGGCCTGGTAATGGGTTTGATTGCCCTGACGCGTCATGGTGAGCACACCTGAGCGTTGCAGGCGCTCTAACTCCCGCATGAGGCTGCCCTTACCGACTTGAGCCCAGCGGGCAATTTCGTTGGTATAGAAGCTTTGATCCGGCTTACCGAACAACAAACCCAAGACCCGTTTCTGGGTGGCAGTGAAAAGAGCATTACTGAGAGAGAGGTGATTCATGGAGGATACCCAGAGTCCCAAAAAGGGAACGATAGGTCCCTTTTTGGGACCTATCAAGCTTTGAGCATAAATAGGTCCCATAAAGGGACTGATCAGACCCTTTATGGGACCTAATAATTGATATGTCGCAAAATCGGCGGCATCCCTGAATTCCAGTAATCGACATAAATCATTGTGGGAGTGAGCTTGCTCGCGATAGCGACGGGTCTGCTTGCATCAATGCTGAATGTGCCGCCTTCGCGAGCAAGCTTTGCTCCCACAGGTCTTGCTCAAACAGGTCCAGCCCAAACAGGTCTGATGGGTGTACACCGCCCGCAAGAGCCAGGCCGGCTGTCAAGCCGCCATCGCGAGCAAGCTCGCTCCCACAGTGGAGATGTGCATGGTTCAGGGTTTGTGGTGCTGAACCAACCCCGCCGCCACCACCAACTCCTCCAACGCCAGCAGATCCGGCACTTTCGCCACATGTTCACCCACCTGTACCGCCGCCTGCTCCAACCCGCACAGCGGCACGTCGACGTAGCTCAACTGGCTGTCGAGCTTGCAGGAGCGCGGGATGCCTTGCACCAGCAGGGCGATGAAGCGTAACTCCGGCCGGCCGCCCAGGGCATTGAGCACGACGATGCGCACGCGCTCGCCCATCACGGTTTTCTGGCCGCAGGCCGACTCGAAGCTCAGCAGCGGAATCTGCCGTTCGCGCCAGCTCACCCAGCCCAGGAACCACGGCGGGGTGTCCAGATCGAAGGCGCTGCTTTGGTAGTCGATCAGTTCGGCCACCGCCACGTTGGGCAGGATCAGATGCCGGTCGGCCAGGGGCAGCAGCAACCCGGTGAGGTGGCTGGCGCGATGTTCATGCATGGTTTTTGCTCCAGTAGGCGATGCTGTCGAGCAGCACCGATTCCTGGTACGGCTTGCCCAGGTAGTCGTTGACGCCGATGGCCATGGCGCGATCGCGGTGTTTCTGGCCGGTGCGGGAGGTGATCATGATGATCGGCAGGTGCGCCAGGCGTGGGTCGTTGCGCACTTGCGTGGCCACTTCGAAGCCGTCCATGCGCGGCATCTCGATGTCCAGCAGCATCAGGTCCGGCGCGTGTTCGGCCAGCAGCGCCATGGCATCCACGCCGTCCTTGGCGGTCAGGACGTGCATGCCATGGCGCTCCAGCAGGCGGCTGGTGACCTTGCGCACCGTCACCGAGTCATCCACCACCAGCACCAGCAGTGGCCGTTGCGGTTCGCCCTCGCCTTCAGCCGGCACTTGGCGGCGCGGGACCTGGTGGGGCAAGGCGCGGATCGGCGCCAGCAGGTCGAGAATCAACACCACCCGGCCGTCCCCCAGGATCGTCGCCCCGGACAAGCCCTGCACCGCCGAAAATTGCGGCCCCAGGCTCTTGACCACGATCTCCCGGGTCCCGGCGATAGCGTCCACCTGCACCGCGACATGCCGCTCGTTGCACTGCACCAGCAGCACCGGTAACGGTTGGCTCTGGCCCAACAACTTCGGCCGTGCGCCGGTTTTCAACAGCTCGCCCAGGTAGCACAGCTCATAGCGCTGCCCGGCGTAGGTGTAGGTCGGCGGATCGAGTTGGTAATAGCCATCCAGCTCGGCGGGCAACACCCGGACAATGCTTTCGATGGCGTTCAGCGGGATCGCGTACTGATCTTCGTGACAATGCACCATCAACGCCCGGTTCACCGCCACGGTAAACGGCAGGCGGATGCGGAAATGCACGCCCTGCCCCGGCGTGGAATCGATGATCATGCTGCCGCCCAACTGCCGCACCTCTTCGTGGACCACGTCCATGCCGACGCCACGCCCGGAGATCTGGGTGATCTTTTCCGCGGTGGAAAACCCTGGTTGCAGGATGAACTGCAGCACGTCGCGGTCGCTGATGTCGCTGTCCGGCGCCAGCAGGCCACGCTTGATCGCCTTGCTCCGCACCGCCTCCAGCGGCACACCGGCGCCGTCGTCGCGGATGTCGAAAATGATGTCGCCGCCTTCCCGGGACAGGTCGAGGCTGATGCGCCCTCGCGCCGGCTTGCCGGCGGCGATGCGCACGTCGGCCGGTTCCAGGCCGTGGTCGACGGCGTTGCGCAGCATGTGTTCCAGGGGCGCGGCCATACGTTCCAGGACGTTACGGTCCATCTCGCCGTCGGCATTGCCGACCACGAACTCCACGTCCTTGCCCAGTTCCTGCGCCACTTGCCGGACGATGCGCTTGAGCCGCGGCAGCATGCGCTCGAACGGCACCATGCGCGTGCGCATCAGGCCTTCCTGGAGCTCGGTGTTGATCCGCCCCTGCTGTTGCAGCAGGACCTCGGCATCGTGATTGCTGCGATCCAGGGTCTCCTTGAGCTCGAGCAAGTCCGAGGCGGACTCGAACAGCGCCCGAGACAACTGCTGCAACTGAGAATGCCGGTCCATCTCCAGCGGGTCGAACTCTTCGTAGCCCAGGCGCTCGGCCTCCACCTGCTGGCGGCTGAGAATCCGCCCCTGGGTTTCGGTGTCCAGGCGTCGCAACTGGTCGCGCATGCGCTCGATGGTGGTTTCCATTTCGCCCAGGGCCACGCGTGCATCGTTGACCTGCTGTTCGATGCGCCCACGGAAAATCGACGTTTCGCCCGCCAGGTTCACCAGGTCGTCGAGCAGTTCGGCCGAGACCTTGACCATGTCCGCACCGTCGCCCGCTGCGCCGGGGTCTTGTCTGGCGGGGGGCGCCGCTGGCTGACTGGCGATGGGCGCAGTGATCGGCTCCGGTGTCGGGACAGCCTGTGGTGCAGCACTTTCCTGGGGATGATTCACCGCCTGGATCTGCGCGATCAGCCGATCAGCCAGCGGGCACGAATGGCCGGCGCGCACCGCGTCGAGCATCTGCGCCAGTCGGTCATGGCTGCTTTGCAGCAAGGCGAACAGCGCCGGGGTCGGCTGGAGCAGGCCCGCCGACAGGCCTTCATAGAGGTTTTCCAGTTCGTGGGCCAGATCGCCGATGGGGACGATTTCCACCATCCGCGCGCCACCCTTGAGGGTGTGCAAATCCCGCAGCAGGGTTTCCACGGCCTGGCGATTGGACGGTTCTTCCTGCCAGCGCAGCAGCGCCGCGCCTGAACTGTCGAGGATGTCGAAACCTTCTTCCAGGAAGATTTCCAGCAACTCGGGATCATGGCCGGCACCGTCGGCTCGGGTCGCGGCGCTCGTCTCGATGGCGCTCGGCTTGTCCTGGCGGAACCTGCGGATGGAGTCGATCAGCGCAACGGGATCGCCCAACGGCTGGCCCTGTTGCAACTGCCCGAGCAACAGGTCCAGGCGTTCGTGGCTGCTGCCGAGCAGTTGCGCCAGCTCCTCGCTGTAGCTGTAGCGCCGGTCCACCAGCCCCTCGTAAAGGTTTTCCAGCTCCTGGGCCAGGTCGCTCACCGGGCGGATGTCGGCCATCCGCGCGCCACCCTTGAGGGTGTGCAAGTCCCGTTGCAGCGAGGACAGCGGCGCACCGTTGTCCGGATCGGCCAACCAGCGCTGCAGGGCCTGGGCGGCGCTTTCGAGGATGTCCTGGGCCTCTTCGAGGAAAATCGACGCAAGGTCATCTTCCACCGAGGTCTCGGCGGACGCGTCACGTTCCATTTCCGCCGTCGCGTGGCCCAGTTCGCGGATGCTCAGGGTGCGGCTGCCGTCGCTGCGGATCAGGCCGGTGGCCGACGGGTCGAGGCTCTCCTGGAGCAGGCGACGCAGGGCCGCTACCCGCTCGGGCTGCGGACGCACATGTTGCCCGGCCGCCAGCTCATCGAGCATGTCGATCAGCGCTTCATGGGCGAGCTGCGCCTGCTGGAAAAATTCATCGCTAACCGCCAGGCTGCTTTCTTCCACCGCGCCATAGAGGTCCAGCAAGGCTTCGCAGAGTTCGTCCACCGGGTGCAGGTCGGCCAGGTGCGCGCCTTCGCCGAGGGTGGTCAGTTCATCCAGCAGCGCACTCAGTTCCTGGCCTTCACCGGGGTGCTGCTGCCATCGCTGCAAGAGGCTTTCGGCGTCCAGCAGGATGTCCATGCCCTGGGCGAGGAAGTTGTTGATCAGTTGTGGGTCGCGCTTGGTTCGCAGTGCTTTGTCCGGCGCACTGTTGGCGGCGTGCAGACGCTCGGCCAACAGAGCCTGGGCACGCTGGATCAGATCCTCGGCGCCGGGGATCGGCGCCAGCGGCTCGCTGTGCAACTGGCGCAGGCCGCGGCGCAGCAGTCCGCCCGCCTCCAGGAGCAATTCCACCTCATCCAGGTCGAGGGCGATCAGGTGCGCCCGGTATTCCCGGGCCAGTTCATCCATCGCGCCGGCCAGCTCGGCGATGGGCAGTACGCCGGCCATGGACGCGCTGCCCTTGAGGGTGTGCAAGGCTCGCTGCAATTCATCGCTGGCCTGCAACGGCAGATGGTCGGCCGCCTGGTCGAGAAAACGATTGAGGCTGGTCAGGTGGCCCTGGGCTTCGTTGTCGAAGATCTTCAACAGCAGCGGATCGAGCGCAGCCACGTCCTGCTCATCGTCTTCATCGTCTGCATCGCCGCCCTTGGCCAGGGCATGGGCGCGGGCGGCCAGGCGGTCGACGTCGTCGCGTTGGCGCTGCCGATTGGCGGCGAATTCGGCCACCAGGGCCGGCAACAACTGCACCGTGTCTTCGATCAACTGACGGACCGACGCCTGCGGCTCGACGCTGCGCTCCAGCACCCGGTTGAGCAGGTTTTCCACGGCCCAGGCCAGTTCACCCAGCACCAGCGCCCGGACCATCCGGCCGCTGCCCTTGAGGGTGTGGAAGGCCCGGCGCAGTTCGCTCAGGGCGCCGTGGTCGTCGGGATGCGCACTCCAGCGCGGCAAGTATTCACGCAGGACGTCGAGCACCTCGGCGGTTTCCTCGAGGAAGACCTCGCGCAACTCGTCGTCCACCGGGCTCTCGTCCAATGGTGGCGGCAACAGGCTGCCCGGGGTGCTCTTGGCCGGCGGATTGACCGCCGAGACCGGGCTGGCCAGCACCTGGGCCAAGGACTGCACCGTCTGCGGGTCATCCAGCTCCTGCAAGTCCTGCATGACCTGGGCTTCGTTGGGGCTCAACACATCATCGAGCACCGGTACCCGTGCTTCGTCAGGGAAATAACCGAGCGCGGCCAGGCTCCGCTCGACTCCATCGAGCAACGGCTCGCCAGGGGTTTCCGGGTCTTCGCTCAGGCGCTCCAGGTAGTATTCGAGGCCAGTGATCACGTCGGCCAGGTGGTCGAGTTCTTCCCAACCCGGCTGCGCCTTCTCCAGCAGCAGATGGTCACGGATGAACGCGTTGCAGGCCTCCACCAGGCTGGCGGCACGGCTCAGGGGGATCATCGCCAGTGCCCCGCGCACCTGGGTCAGCAGCGCCGGCAAGGGTTGCAGTTGCTCGCTGTTCCAGTCCGCGTCGATGTAGTCGACGATCATGTCCTTGGCCTGTTGCAGGCAGGTGTGGGCTTCCTTGATGACGATCTGGTGGATCTGGGTCAGGTCGGTGGTGGGCAGGTGCGTGTCTTCACGGCTCTCGGGCTCGACGGTGCCGACCATGCCGGCCAGGGTCGCCTCGACGTAGAGCAAGGCCCCAGCAACGTCCATGAGGGTCGCGTCGTCCGGCTCGCGCTGGCCCTGGGCGAGGCTCAGGACCACCGCCAGTTGATCGATGATGACCTTGCGCGGCTGGCCGAAACCCAGCACCGCCAGGGTGTCGGCGATCTGCCGCAGCGGCGCCAGCAGGCTGTCCAGCTCCGAGGCGTGCTGGCGATCGCTGCGCACGAACAGGTCCAGGCGCTCCTTGACCCGTACCAACTCCTCGCACAGCGCGGCAAGCACCGAGCGCATGGCATCGCGGTCGGGCCCGGCCAGGCGCGCGCGTTCTTCGTCGACCATGGCGCTGTCGGGCAGCGCGTCGTCCAGTGAGTAGCGTTCTTTCATGATCTGCATCTGCCCGCTGGGGTGTTCGGCCTTGGCAATATAGAACAACAAGCTCTTGAGCAGGTGGGGCGGTGCCGGTTGATTGATGCCGGGCATGCCTTGGTCCAGCAGGCGCTTGAGTTCCTTGTCGGCTTCCTTGAACAGGCTGCGCAGCGCCGGGCTGTTGGCGATGCGCCCGTCACGCATGCCTTCGACCAGCGCCGACGCCACCTGCCATAACGCATTGAGCGGTGCCCCGGCGCATAACGTTTCCAAGCGCTGGAAAACCTTGGCCAGGTAACCGAGGTGGGTCGCGTCATCCTGTTCGCGCAGCAGGCCCACCAGGGCCATTTGCAGGGTCTGGCGCCATTTGCGCAAGGTGTTTGGCAGGTCGGCGGGTTCGAGGCGCCGCAAGGCCTCATTGCCCAGCGGCGCAATATCGGGCAACTCGGGACTGAACAGGCTGGTTTCCGACAACAGGCTCTCGCCCCGGGCACTGCGCAGGTCGTTGATCAGGGGCAGTACCACCAGCGGCAAATCGCGGCGGGCGCCTTGTATGCGATCCAGGTAGATCGGCAACTGCCCCAGGGCCTGGCTCAACAGGCTGATGGCTTCGTCGCGATGGGTGACGCGGTTGTCCTGCAGGGCGGCGCACAGCTGCTCCATCTCCTCGGCCAGCAACGCCGCACCGTAAAACTCGACCATCTGCAGGCCGCCGTGGACCTGGTGAATGCAGGCCAGGCATTGCCCGAGGGCATCCGACGCCTGGGGATCGTCCACCAGGCGGTTGAGGGCCAGATGCGCCTGCTTCAGCGTTTCGGCAATCTCGCCCTTGACCCATTCCAGGGCCACGTAGTCGTGCCGATCACCCATAACCACTCCAATCAGGAGAACACAACACGCCTGCAGGAAAGGGATTGATCTGTGGGAGCAAAGCTTGCTCGCGATGCAAACACCTCGGTTCCCGAAGTACCGCGTTATCTTCATCGCGGGCAAGCCTTGCTCCCACAGAAACCTCCTCGCCACAAAAAGCCTTTTCCAACGGATGGATCCGGTTGGTCACGCTTTGTCCTCCTCGACCGAAGGCTTCGCCGGCAAGGTAAACCCCGACACCGAACGGCGCAGCTGACTGGCCATTTTCGCCAGGTTGCCGATGCTTTCAGCCGTGGCGGTGGAGCCCGACGAAGTCTGCGTGGTGATCTGCTGGATCACGTTCATGGTCAAGGAAATCTGCCCCGCCGAGGTGGTCTGCTGCTGCGCCGCGTTGGAGATGCTCTGGATCAGCGCCGCCAGGGTCTTGGACACGCCTTCGATCTCTTCCAGGGCGACGCCGGCATCCTGGGCCAGCCGCGCACCGCGCACCACTTCGGTGGTGGTCTGCTCCATGGAAATCACCGCTTCGTTGGTGTCGGCCTGGATCGCCCGCACCAGGGTCTCGATTTGCCGGGTCGCCGCCGAAGAACGCTCGGCCAGGCGCTGCACTTCATCGGCCACCACCGCGAACCCGCGCCCGGCATCCCCGGCCATGGACGCCTGGATGGCGGCGTTGAGGGCGAGGATGTTGGTCTGGTCGGCGATGTCGTCGATCAGGCTGACAATGTCGCCAATTTCCTGGGATGACTCACCCAGGCGCTTGATGCGCTTGGCGGTGTCCTGGATCTGTTCGCGAATGTTGTCCATGCCATGAATGGTGTTGTGCACCACCTCGTTGCCCTTGTTGGCAATCTCCACCGAGCGCTCGGCCACCGCCGACGATTCGGCGGCATTGGCCGAGACCTGGTCGATGGACTGGGCCATTTCATTAATTGAAGTCGAAGCTTCGGAAATTTGCTGGGCCTGGTGCTCGGACGCCTGGGCCAGGTGCATCGCCGTGGCCTGGGTTTCCTGCACGGCGGCGGCGACCTGGCCGGCGGTGAGGTTGATGGTCGCCACCAGATCGCGCAGCTGGTCCACCGAGTAGTTGATGGAATCGGCGATGGTGCCGGTGAAATCCTCGGTGACCGAGGCCGTGACGGTCAGGTCGCCGTCGGCCAGGTCCTCGATTTCATCCAGCAGCCGCATGATCGCGTTCTGGTTGCGCTCGTTCTTTTCCGCGGTTTCGTGCAACTGGCGGTTGGTCTCACGGACCATTACCAGCCCGATCAGGATGATCGACATCAGCGCCATCAGCCCCAGCACATAACCGCCGATGGTATTGACGGAACGCCCGCCGGCGAGGTTTTCGAAGGCCGTGGCCAGGTGCGAAGCCTCGTCGAGCAAGGTCTGTGACAGGTTGAAGATGTTGCCCGCCGATTCGCGGACCTTGAACAGCTCCGGGGAGGTCTCGAGGATTTCATCCACCGAGCCCGAGACAAACTCGAACAGCTCGCTGATTTCGCTCAGCCGCGCCCGGGCATCGCGATCCTGGACCTGGGAGATCTTCAGGGCCGGGTCACCTTGCAACATGCCATTGAGCACCTGGCCAAAACGCGCCGCGTCGCGACCGAAGGTGTCGGCGGCCTGACTGGCGTTTTCGTCCCCCGCCAGCACGGTATTCACCGCGCCGAGAATCCGTTCGGCCAGCAGCGACTGGCGCTGGGCCATGGCCACTTGGGTGGCCGGCGCGCCACGTTGCAGCAGGATTTCGACGACTTTTTCGTACTCGACCTGCAACTGCGGCACGGTTTCGGCCAGGGTCGCCGCCACCTGGTGCAGTGACAGCACGGTCTGCTCGCTGGAGAGGATGGCATCGGTGTTCTTGAGCAGGCGCTCCCAATCCAGCTGCACGGCGCGCATCTGCGGGCGCAGGGTGGCGGGCGCAGGCGGCAGGCCGGTCACCGGGTCGCCCTGCTTCAGGTAACCCCAGCGCTGGGCGAAGTCATTACGCGCGTCGCTCAGCAGCTTGAACGCCGCGGGCTTGCCGGCAGCGGCCTCGGTGGCGTTCTTGGCGATGCGCTGGGACAGCACCCGCAGCTCACCGGCATGGCCGATGTACTGTTTGTCGTAGGTGGATTGGGTGTTGAGGTAAGCGAAGTTGGCGAACAGCAGCATGATGAAGACGATCAGTGCGACGAACAGCACGATGATCTGCGAACGACTGCGCGACGCTTCCAGTGGCTTGCCTGTTTTTGCTTTGATCATCGGTTCTCGCCTGTGCTGCCCAGTCCAACTCACTGCTATTAACTAACTGTAGTGTTGTGCAGCCTGCTCAATCAGTGTGGCTCTGTGGGAGCAAGGCTTGCCCGCGATGAGAGCGACACAGTTTTTCGTCAACCGAGGCGCCACCATCGCGAGCAAGCTTTGCTCCCACAGGCTCGCTCCCACAAGGGGCCTGCGCTGTCTCTTGTTAAATCGCCACATCCATGAACCCCGGCGACCGCGCCAGGGCAAACGGGCTGAACACCTGCCACTCGCGCTCGCCGCCGAACCGGCCCTGGACGAAGGCCGCCTCCGGACCGTCGAGATCGTCCACCAGGAGCGGTTCCAGGCTGTCCTGGGCAAAGTGCTGCAGCCCGAGGACCTCGTCCACCAGCAACCCGGCGAACACCTCGTCGTGGTCCACCACCAGCACCCGCCGCTGCTTGCGCACGGTGGACAGCTCATGGCCGAAGAACCCGCACAAATCCATCAACGGCAACAAGCGCCCGCGCAGGTTAGCCACGCCACGCACCCACGGCTTGACCCCGGGCAAATGCGTGTGACGTGGCTCGTGCAGCACTTCGCTGACTTCGCCCATCGGCGCCACGTACCAGTGCTCGCCCAGGCGAAAACCGATGCCGCTCCAGCCAACGCGGTGGGTCGGCTGGGAAGGCAGGTCCGCCCCCAGCAGCCGGCAACGCCGGTCGATCTGCAGCAGCAGCTCGAAGGCCGTCAGGGATTGGCTCATGGCCGCGCCGTCAACCCGCCAGTACTTTGTTCAAGGTCGCGATCAGGGTTTCTTCGTCCACCGGCTTGGTCAGGTAGTCCTTCGCCCCCTGGCGCGTACCCCAGACCTTGTCGGTGTCCTGATCCTTGGTGGTGATGATGATCACCGGGATATGACCGGTGTCCGGGTCCTTGGTCAACTGGCGCGTGGCCTGGAAACCGTTGAGGCCGGGCATGACGATGTCCATCAGCACCGCGTCGGGTTTTTCCTGGCGGGCCAGGGCCACGCCATCGGCGCCATTCTCGGCCTTCAGGACCTGATGACCATGCTTTTCCAGCATGCCGGTCAGTTTGTACATTTCAGTCGGCGAATCATCGACGATCAGAACTCGTGCCATGGTGTTCCCCATTTTCTTGTCGACCCCAGGCCCGTTGGCCGAGTGTCATTGATGTGCCTGGTGCGGCTGGACAGCGGCAAAGCCCGGGACATGGGCCTGTATCGCTCCCAGCAGTTCTTCCTTGCTGAACGGCTTGGTCAAAAACTGATCGGAACCGACGATGCGCCCCTTGGCCTTGTCGAACAACCCATCCCGGGACGACAGCATGATCACCGGCGTGGCCTTGAACGCGCTGTTGTTCTTGATCAGGGCACAGGTCTGGTAGCCATCGAGGCGCGGCATCATGATGTCGACGAAGATGATGCCCGGATGATGATCGGCGATCTTGGCCAGGGCATCGAAACCGTCGATGGCCGTGATCACCTCGCAGCCCACGTTGCGCAGCAAGGTTTCGGCGGTGCGGCGGATGGTCTTCGAGTCGTCGATGACCATGACCTTCAAGGCGCTGGGTTGCTGCGTGAGATGCTCTGCCATTGCCACTGCGAACCGATTTTTAACGCGTAAGTGTGATCGACAGCGCAAACCCTTGATGTTCAAGGCCCGCACGTCACATGGCAGCCTTTTTAGCACAGTCTCCATCGCCGATCTATCGGCCGCTCGGCGCGGTGGTTTTTCCTTGACCGCCAAACTTCCGGGCGCCACTCTGACGCCACTTTTTCACGCCATTATGTGCCCATCACTTTTCGAGGAACCAAGCCATGAGCGTACGCGTCGGCATTGTCATGGACCCTATCGCCAGCATTTCCTATAAAAAGGATAGCTCGCTGGCCATGCTGCTGGCCGCTCAGAAGCGCGGCTGGGAGCTGTTCTACATGGAGCAGCGCGACCTCTACCAGGCCGAAGGCCAGGCACGGGCGCGGATGAAGCCGCTGAAGGTCTTCGCCAACCCTGAGAAGTGGTTCGAGCTGGGCGACGAAAGCGACGCACTGCTCAGCGACCTGGACGTGATCCTGATGCGCAAGGATCCGCCGTTCGACATGGAGTTCGTGTATTCCACCTACCTGCTGGAACAAGCGGAAAACGCCGGCGTGCTGGTGGTCAACAAGCCCCAGAGCCTGCGCGACTGCAACGAAAAGCTGTTCGCCACGCTGTTCCCGCAGTGCACGCCGCCGACCATCGTCAGCCGTCGCCCGGACGTATTGCGCGAATTTGCCGACCATCACGGCGACGTGATCCTCAAGCCTCTGGACGGCATGGGCGGCTCCTCGATCTTCCGGCACACAGCTGGCCACCCGAACCTGTCGGTGATCCTGGAAACCCTGACCTTGCACGGCCAGCAGCAGATCATGATCCAGGGCTACCTGCCGGCCATCGTCGATGGCGACAAGCGCATCCTGATGATCGACGGCGAACCGGTGGACTATTGCCTGGCGCGTATCCCGGCCGCTGGCGAAACCCGGGGCAACCTGGCGGCCGGCGGACGTGGCGAGGCGCGGCCGTTGACCGAGAAGGACCGCTGGATCGCCGCCCAGGTCGGCCCGACCCTGCGCGAGAAAGGCCTGCTGTTCGTGGGCCTGGACGTGATCGGCGAGCACCTGACGGAAATCAACGTCACCAGCCCGACGTGCATTCGCGAGATCGACAACGCCTTTGGCACGGACATCGGCGGCATGCTGATGGATGCCATCGATCAGAAGCTCAAGGCTCGTTGATCCAGATCTGCTGAAGGAAACCCACATTGCGTTATCATGCCCGGCCTGAAAAAAACGCGATGTTGGTTTCCTTGTCATGACACTTCCGTCCGATCTGCCCCTAGAGCTCGCCCATCGTGGCGTGCGCCCGGCTGATCGCCTCGGTTTTACCCTGTTCCTGGCGGCGCTGATCCACCTGGCCTTGCTGCTGGGCGTCGGGTTTGCCACGGTCGAGCCCAAGCAGATCAGCCAGACCCTGGAAATTACCCTGGCCACCTTCAAGAGCGAGACCAAGCCCAAGAAGGCCGATTTCCTCGCCCAGGAAAACCAGCAAGGCAGCGGCACCCTGGAAAAAAAGGCGATTCCCAAGACCACCGAGATCGCGCCATTCCAGGACAACACGGTGCAGAAAGTCACCCCGCCGCCAGCGGCCAAGCCCGAAGTGCAGGAGACGGCACCCAAGGCGGCCGTGACCACCGTGGCGCCGAAGCCGAAAAAAGCCCCGGTCAAGGAAGAGGTCAAGCCCGACCCCAAGCCCAAGGCCCCGGCACCGACTTTCGACAGTTCCCAGTTGTCCAGCGACATCGCCAGCCTGGAAGCCGAACTGGCCCAGGAGCAACAGCTCTACGCCAAGCGCCCGCGCATCCACCGCCTGAGCGCCGCCTCGACCATGCGCGACAAGGGGGCCTGGTACAAGGACGAGTGGCGCAAGAAGGTCGAGCGCATCGGCAACCTCAACTACCCCGACGAAGCGCGACGCAAGCAGATCTACGGCAACCTGCGGCTAATGGTCTCGATCAACCGTGACGGCTCGTTGTATGAAGTGCTGGTACTGGAATCCTCCGGCCAGCCGCTGCTGGACCAGGCCGCCCAGCGGATCGTGCGCCTGGCGGCACCGTTCGCACCGTTTACCGGGGACCTGTCGGACATCGACCGGCTGGAAATCATCCGCACCTGGAAGTTCGCCCGGGGCGATCGCCTGTCCAGTAACTGACCCACCGCCAATCCCCTTGTGGGAGCGGGCTTTGTGGGAGCAAGGCTTGCCCGCGATGAAAACGCCGCGGTCTCTTGAGGACCGCAGCGCCTGGATCGCGAGCGAGCTTTGCTCCCACACAGCCCACATTTGATCGGTGTCGCCTTCCAGATCGAGGCATTTCCTGCACATCCCCAGCTTGTCAGTTCGGCCCTGCGCCGCCACACTAGCGCCTATGAAAAACGTCAGCCCCACCTACCTCAAGCATCACTTCCTGATCGCCATGCCGCACATGGCCGATCCGAACTTTGCCCATACCTTGACCTACATCGTCGAGCACACGGCCAATGGGGCCATGGGGCTGGTGATCAATCGCCCGCAGGAGCTGAACCTGGCGGACATTCTTGAGCAGTTGCGCCCCGACGTAGAACCGCCACTTTTGTGCCAGCATGTGCCGATTTTCATCGGCGGCCCGGTGCAGACCGACCGCGGTTTCGTGCTCCATCCGTCGGGTCCCAAATACCAGGCCACGGTGGACCTGGACGGCGTGTCGCTGTCCACCTCCCAGGACGTGCTGTTCGCCATCGCCGACGGCGTCGGCCCGGAAAAAAGCCTGATTGCCCTCGGCTATGCCGGCTGGGAACCCGGGCAACTGGAAGCCGAGCTGGCCGACAACGCTTGGCTGACTTGCCCGTTCGACGCCGACATCCTGTTCAACACCAGCAGCGAACTGCGCCTGGAAGCGGCGGCCAGCCGGTTGGGGGTCAACCTCAGCCTGCTCACCAGCCAGGCAGGACACGCCTGATGGCCCTGCGCTTGCTGCTGGGCTTCGATTACGGCACCAAACAGATCGGCGTAGCGGTCGGCCAGGTCATTACCGGCCAGGCCCGCGAGTTGTGCACCTTGAAGGCGCAGAATGGCGTTCCGGACTGGAACCAGGTCGAAGCGCTGATCAAGGAGTGGAAACCCGATGCCGTGGTGGTCGGCCTGCCGCTGAACATGGACGGCACACCCAGTGACATGTGCCTGCGCGCCGAAAAGTTCGCCCGCCGACTCAATGGCCGCTACAACCTGCCCTTCTATACCCATGACGAGCGCCTGACCACCTTCGAGGCCAAGGGCGAGCGCCTGGTGCGCGGCGGGCAGAAAGGCAGTTACCGCGACAATCCGGTGGACGCCATCGCGGCCGCCCTGCTCCTGCAAGGCTGGCTCGACGCCAACACCGCCCTGTTTGAAACCTGATTTTTTACAAAGCGCCGCCAAGGCGCTTTCTTTTAGCGATAAGCCGCGCCACTCACCACCGGCCCGGGAACCTGAAGGAGCCAGCATGAGCCTGCCCAATCCTGCCGAACTGATCAGCCAGATGGCGATTCGTCTCACGGCACACCTGGAACAACGCGGCATCAGCGAACCGCGCTACATCGGCATTCGCACCGGTGGCGTCTGGGTCGCCCAGGCCTTGCTCGATGAACTGGGCAGCCAATCGCCCTTGGGCACCCTGGATGTGTCCTTCTACCGCGACGACTTCAGCCAGAACGGCCTGCACCCGCAAGTACGCCCCTCGGCGCTGCCGTTCGAGATCGAAGGCCAGCACCTGGTGCTGATCGACGACGTGCTGATGAGCGGCCGGACCATCCGCGCCGCTATGAACGAACTGTTCGACTACGGCCGCCCAGCCAGCGTGACACTGGTATGCCTGCTGGATCTGGACGCCGCCGAGCTGCCGATCCGGCCGAACGTGGTCGGTGCGACGCTGACGCTGGCCGCCCATGAGCGGGTCAAGCTCTCCGGGCCGTCGCCGCTGCAACTCGAACTGCAAGACCTTGCCCTTTAACTGCCCTTGTAAGAGTCCATCGCGATGACGCCTCTCGAAACCAAGCGCCCGCTGCAGCTCAACGATCAGGGCCAGCTGCGGCACTTCCTGTCCCTCGACGGCCTGCGCCGCGAGCTGCTGACGGAAATCCTCGACACTGCCGACTCGTTCCTCGAAGTCGGCGCCCGGGCGGTGAAGAAAGTCCCGTTGCTGCGCGGCAAGACCGTGTGCAACGTGTTCTTCGAAAACTCCACCCGCACCCGCACCACCTTCGAACTGGCGGCCCAGCGCCTGTCGGCGGACGTGATCACCCTCAACGTGTCCACGTCCTCGGCGAGCAAGGGCGAAACCCTGCTCGACACCCTGCGCAACCTCGAAGCCATGGCCGCCGACATGTTCGTCGTGCGTCACGGCGACTCCGGCGCTGCGCACTTCATTGCCGAGCACGTGTGCCCGCAAGTGGCGATCATCAACGGCGGCGACGGCCGTCACGCCCACCCGACCCAGGGCATGCTCGACATGCTGACCATCCGTCGGCACAAGGGCAGCTTCGAGAACCTGTCGGTAGCCATCGTCGGCGACATCCTGCACTCGCGGGTGGCCCGCTCGAACATGCTGGCCCTCAAGACCCTTGGCTGCCCGGACATCCGCGTGATCGCGCCGAAAACCCTGCTGCCCATCGGCGTCGAGCAATACGGCGTGAAGGTCTACACCGACATGACCGAAGGCCTCAAGGATGTGGATGTGGTGATCATGCTGCGCCTGCAACGCGAGCGCATGACCGGCGGCCTGCTGCCCAGCGAGGGCGAGTTCTACCGCCTGTTCGGCCTGACCACGGCGCGCCTGGCCGGGGCCAAGCCGGATGCCATCGTCATGCACCCGGGGCCGATCAACCGCGGCGTGGAGATCGAGTCGGCGGTGGCCGACGGGCCGCACTCGGTGATTCTCAACCAGGTGACCTACGGCATCGCCATCCGCATGGCCGTACTGTCCATGGCCATGAGCGGGCAAACGGCCCAGCGCCAATTCGACCAGGAGAACGCCCAGTGAAGCTCAGCATTCTCGGCGCACGCGTGATCGATCCAGCCAGTGGCCTGGATCAAGTGACCGACATTCATATCGATGCCTGCAAGATCGTCGCCCTTGGCGCGGCGCCGACGGGTTTTGTCGCGGTCGACATCCTCGACGCCCAAGGCCTGGTGGCCGCTCCCGGCCTGGTGGACCTGAACGTCGCCCTGCGCGAACCGGGCTACAGCCGCAAAGGCAGTATCGTCAGCGAAACCCGGGCCGCCGCTGCCGGTGGCGTGACCAGCCTGTGCTGCCCGCCGCAGACCAAACCGGTGCTGGACACCTCGGCCGTGGCCGAACTGATCCTCGACCGCGCCCGCGAAGCCGGCAACACCAAGGTCTTCCCGATTGGCGCACTGAGCAAAGGCCTCGACGGTGAGCAACTGGCCGAGCTCATCGCCCTGCGTGACGCCGGTTGTGTGGCGTTCGGCAACGGCCTGAACAGTTTCCGCAACACCCGCACTCTGTGCCGAGCCCTGGAATACGCAGCAACCTTCGGCCTGACAGTGATCTTCAACTCCCAGGACCACGACCTGGCCGAAGGTGGCCTGGCCCACGAAGGCCCGACCGCCAGTTTCCTCGGCCTGCCGGGCATTCCGGAAACCGCCGAGACCGTGGCCCTGGCCCGGGACCTGCTGTTGGTGGAACAAAGCGGCGTGCGCGCCCACTTCAGCCAACTGACCAGTGCCCGCGGCGCGGCGCTGATCGCCCAGGCCCAGGCTCGTGGCCTGCCGGTGACCGCCGATGTGGCGCTGTACCAGTTGATCCTGACCGACGAAGCGCTGATCGGCTTCAACAGCGTCTACCACGTCCAGCCGCCGCTGCGCACCCGCGCCGACCGCGACGGCTTGCGCGAGGCAGTGAAGTCCGGGGTGATCTCGGCCATCTCCAGCCATCACCAACCCCACGAACGCGACGCCAAGCTGGCCCCGTTCGGCGCCACCGAGCCTGGCATCAGCAGCGTCGAACTGCTGCTGCCGCTGGCCCTGACGCTGGTGGAAGATGGCTTGCTGGACCTGCCGACCTTGCTGGCGCGCCTGAGCGCCGGCCCGGCCCAGGCGCTGCAATTGCCGGCGGGGAAACTGGCGGTTGGCGCGGCAGCGGATCTCGTGCTGTTCGACCCAGCCGCGTCCACCGTGGCCGGTGAAGCCTGGCGTTCCAAGGGCGACAACTGCCCGTTCCTCGGCCACAGCCTGCCGGGGGTGGTGCGCTACACCTTGATGGATGGGCGGATTACTCACCAGGCCTGATACCGCGCCGCTCCTATCGCGAGCAAGCTCGCTCCCACAGGGGGATCTTCGGTGAACACATGATCTGTGAACACCTCGATCCAGTGTGGGAGCGAGCTTGCTCGCGATGCAGGCGACTCGGTCTTACTGGAACGCCCCACGTTTCTGCGCATTCCGAATCGAAACCTGATCGTTCAGCGTCCAGAAGTCATACAGCACCCCAAGGAAAAACACCCCGCCGGTCAGCAGGTAGATAATCCCGCTGAGCCATTTGCCCTGATACATCCGGTGTACGCCCAACACCCCGAGAAACGTCAGCAGAATCCACGCCACGCTGTACTCGATCGGCCCTGGGGTAAAACGCAGGTCCGCTTCGCGATCCATGGCCGGGATCAGGAACAGGTCGATCAGCCAACCTATGCCCATCAGGCCGAAGGTGAAGAACCAGATCGTACCCGTGACCGGCTTGCCGTAATAGAAGCGGTGAGCGCCGGTGAAACCGAAAATCCACAGCAGGTAGCCAATGACTTTGCTGTGGGTATCGCGGATTGCGTCCTGCTGATAGCTGTTCATGAATGGCCTCTTTTGCCTCGATAGAAAAATTTGTTCGGACTTTTTGTGACTTTTTTGTGTCTCGCCGACAAGCGGTCCTGAGCGACTTTGAACCAAGGAAACCCCCGTGGTGTCTGGCTTCTGTCGGACAATCGGGTCAACTTGTCGCAATTATGGGGGGTTGGCGCCAGGTTTCGAATCGACAAACGGCCTCGGAATCGCAAAAAAAGCTGTTATAAAGTTGCGCGCTAACCTTTAAGAGCCCTGCCTAATGCGTCCATTTTTCAAGACATGGCTAACCATCTGCCTATTATTGCCCCTGGCCGCCCACGCCACCAATCGTGAGCAACGTCTTCCCAACGTCAACGGCTATACCCCGAAATCCCATGTTTCTGCTCCTTCGAGCAAGAACAAGCAAAGCGTCCAGCGCGTGAGCACCGCCCGCAGCCGACTGGTGCCACCCATGGCAACCAAGACGACCAGCAATGTCCTGAGCCGCGCCGTGAATGTTCTCGGCACACCCTATCGTTGGGGCGGCAGCAGCCCAAGTAAAGGTTTCGATTGCAGTGGTTTGGTGAAATACGCGTTCAACGACGCCACGTTCGACCTGCCGCGCACGTCCAACGCGATGGCCGCCGGCCATGGCGAGAAAGTCGAGCGCAAGGACCTCAAGCCTGGCGACCTGATCTTCTTCAAGCTCAAGAGCCGCCGGGTCAACCACGTGGCCATCTACCTGGGCAACGACCGCTTCATCCACGCCCCGCGCCGCGGCAAGTCGGTGACCATCGACACGCTGAACAAGCCGTACTGGAACACTCATTACGTGGTCGCCAAGCGAGTTCTGCCGAAAGAACCGGGTGCACTGCGCGTGGTTCAGCGCTGATCTGGTATTTGTGTCGCGGCTGACTGCCCCATCGCGAGCAAGCTCGCTCCCACATTTGATCTTCAGTGGTCACATAATTTGTGAACACCTCAGACCAAATGTGGGAGCGAGCTTGCTCGCGATGGGACCCGCAAAAACGCTGCAAACTCCCTAGAAGTTATCCGGCGTACGCGCCCGCTCCCGGGCATGTTCGCGACTGATCAACCCTTTGTTCACCAAGTCCTTCAAACACATATCCAGCGTCTGCATACCCAGCGAGCCGCCGGTCTGGATCGACGAGTACATCTGCGCCACCTTGTCTTCACGGATCAGGTTACGGATGGCCGAGGTCCCCAGCATGATTTCATGCGCCGCGATCCGGCCGCCGCCGATCTTCTTGATCAGCGTCTGGGAAATCACCGCCTGCAACGACTCCGACAACATCGAGCGAACCATGGATTTCTCGTCACCGGGGAACACGTCCACCACCCGGTCGATGGTCTTGGCCGCCGATGTGGTGTGCAAGGTGCCGAATACCAGATGCCCGGTTTCGGCGGCGGTCAGCGCCAGGCGGATGGTCTCCAGGTCGCGCATCTCGCCCACCAGGATCACGTCCGGGTCCTCCCGCAGGGCTGAACGCAGGGCCGTGGAGAAACCCTGGGTGTCGCGGTGCACCTCGCGCTGGTTGATCAGGCATTTGCGCGGTTCGTGAACGAATTCGATAGGGTCTTCGATGGTGAGGATGTGATGGTGCTTGTGGCTGTTGAGGTGGTCGATCATGGCCGCCAGGGTGGTGGACTTGCCCGAACCGGTCGGCCCGGTCACCAGCACGAGCCCGCGCGGCGACTCGGTCACTTTGCGAAACACCTCGCCCATCCCCAGGTCTTCCATGGTCAGGACTTTCGACGGAATGGTCCGGAACACCGCCCCCGCGCCGCGATTCTGATTGAAGGCGTTGACCCGGAATCGCGCTACGCCCGGCACGTCGAAGGAAAAGTCGGTCTCCAGAAACTTTTCGTAATCCACCCGTTGCCGGTCATTCATGATGTCGTAGATCAGCTCATGGACCTGCTTGTGGTCCAGCGCCGGCAGGTTGATCCGCCGCACATCGCCATCCACGCGGATCATCGGCGGCAGGCCGGCGGACAGATGCAGGTCCGACGCCCCCTGCTTGGCGCTGAACGCCAGTAACTCAGTGATATCCATAGCGCTCCTCAATTCCAGTAGAATGCCGCGAACCTCACCGCTGGCGCTTCTTTATGTCCACGATAGCAGACAACATCGCTCAGGTTAGTTCGCGCATCCGCGCTGCGGAGCAGGCCGCCCGGCGTGCCGAAGGCAGCGTCCAACTGCTGGCCGTGAGCAAGACCAAGCCCGCCCAGGCCCTGCGTGAGGCTTATGCCACCGGCCTGCGGGACTTCGGCGAGAACTACCTGCAAGAGGCCCTGGGCAAACAGGTCGAATTGACCGACCTGCCCTTGATCTGGCACTTCATCGGCCCCATTCAATCGAACAAGACGCGCGCTATCGCCGAACACTTCGACTGGGTGCATTCCGTGGATCGCTTGAAAATTGCACAGCGCCTGTCCGAGCAGCGCCCGGCCGAGTTGCCGCCGCTGAACATCTGTATCCAGGTCAACGTCAGTGGTGAGGCCAGCAAATCCGGCTGCACCCCGGCGGACCTGCCCGCCCTGGCCAGCGCCATCAGCGCTTTGCCACGCTTGAAGCTGCGTGGGCTGATGGCGATTCCCGAACCCACCGAAGAGCGTGACGCGCAGGATGCCGCCTTTGCCGCCGTTCAACGCCTGCAAGCCAGCCTGGCACTGCCGCTGGACACGCTTTCCATGGGCATGAGCCACGACCTCGAGTCGGCCATTGCCCAGGGCGCCACCTGGGTGCGCATCGGTACTGCCCTGTTTGGCGCCCGCGACTACGGTCAATCCTGAACCATGGCCGACTCATCTCTTTATAAGGACCTGTCATGAGCAACACGCGTATTGCCTTCATCGGCGCCGGCAACATGGCCGCCAGCCTGATCGGCGGCCTGCGGGCCAAGGGCCTGGACGCTTCGCTGATCCGCGCCAGCGATCCGGGTGAAGAGACCCGCAACCGAGTGAGTGCCGAACACGGCATCGAAACCTTTGCCGACAACGCCCAGGCCATCGACGGCGCCGACGTCATCGTGCTGGCGGTCAAGCCGCAAGCGATGAAAAGCGTCTGCGAGGCCCTGCGTCCGAGCCTCAAACCCCATCAACTGGTGGTGTCGATTGCCGCTGGCATCACCTGCGCCAGCATGAACAACTGGCTCGGCGAGCAGCCGATCGTACGTTGCATGCCCAACACTCCGGCGCTGCTGCGCCAGGGCGTCAGCGGCCTGTTCGCCACGCCACACGTGACCGCCGAACAACGCCAGCAGGCCGAAACGCTGCTGTCCGCCGTTGGCCTGGCCCTGTGGCTGGACACCGAACAGCAACTGGACGCGGTCACCGCCGTCTCCGGCTCGGGCCCGGCGTACTTCTTCCTGCTGATCGAAGCCATGACCGCCGCTGGCGAAAAACTTGGCCTGACCCGGGAAACCGCCGCCCAGTTGACCTTGCAGACCGCCCTCGGCGCCGCGCACATGGCGGTGTCCAGCGACGTCGATGCGGCCGAGTTGCGTCGCCGCGTGACCTCGCCGGCCGGCACCACCGAAGCGGCCATCAAATCGTTCCAGGCCGGGGGCTTCGAAGCCCTGGTGGAAAAAGCACTCGGCGCCGCCGCGCACCGCTCGGCCGAAATGGCCGAACAACTGGGCCAATAAGGAGCCATTCATGATTGGATTGAACACTGCAGCGGTCTACGTGCTGCAAACCCTCGGCAGCCTGTACCTGCTGATCGTGCTGCTGCGCTTCGTGCTGCAACTGGTACGTGCCAACTTCTACAACCCGCTCTGCCAGTTCATCGTCAAGGCTACCCAGCCGCTGCTCAAGCCGCTGCGCCGGATCATCCCGAGCCTGTTCGGCCTGGACATGTCGTCGCTGGTCCTGGCGATCCTCGTGCAACTGGCGCTGATGGCCCTGACCCTGCTGCTGACCTACGGCACCACCGGCAACCCGCTGCAATTGCTGATCTGGTCGATCATTGGCGTGACCGCGCTGTTCCTGAAGATTTTCTTCTTCGCCCTGATCATCAGCGTGATCCTTTCGTGGGTCGCGCCGGGTAGCCATAACCCGGGTGCAGAGCTGGTGAACCAGATCTGCGAGCCGGCCCTGGCGCCGTTCCGCCGCATCGTGCCGAACCTCGGCGGCCTGGATATCTCGCCGATCCTGGCGTTCATGGTGCTCAAGCTGATCGACATGCTGGTGATCAACAACCTGGCGGCGATGACCATGATGCCGGAGATCCTGCGGCTGCTGATCTGATCCACACCCTCCTGATCGGTCAGCACCGATCTATGTGGGAGCAAAGCTTGCTCGCGAAACAGGCACCTCGGTCCCTGGAAGACCGCATCGTCCTCATCGCGGGCAAGCCTTGCTCCCACGGGGTTTGCGCCGGGCGGACAATCAGCGCCGCCCTTTGCTTGCCGCCCGCCACAGCGGTCTTTAGACTTACGCCTCATTTCAACGCGAGCAGGGTCGATGCCAGCTGCCTTTCCCCCCGATTCCGTTGGTCTGGTGACGCCGCAAACGGCGCATTTCAGCGAGCCCCTGGCCCTGGCCTGCGGCCGTTCGTTGCCAGCCTATGACCTGATCTACGAAACCTACGGCACCCTCAATGCCACGGCGAGCAATGCCGTGCTGATCTGCCACGCCTTGTCGGGGCATCACCACGCCGCCGGCTATCACAGCGTCGACGACCGCAAGCCCGGCTGGTGGGACAGTTGCATCGGCCCGGGCAAGCCCATCGACACCAGCAAGTTCTTCGTGGTCAGCCTGAACAACCTGGGCGGCTGCAACGGTTCCACCGGCCCCAGCAGCCTCAACCCGGACACCGGCAAGCCCTTCGGCGCCGATTTCCCGGTGCTGACCGTGGAAGACTGGGTCCACAGCCAGGCGCGCCTGGCCGACCGCCTCGGTATCGGCCAGTGGGCCGCCGTGATCGGCGGCAGCCTGGGCGGCATGCAAGCCCTGCAATGGACCATCACCTACCCGGACCGCGTGCGTCATTGCCTGGCAATCGCCTCGGCCCCCAAGCTGTCGGCGCAGAACATCGCCTTCAACGAAGTGGCGCGCCAAGCGATCCTCACCGACCCGGAATTCCACGGCGGTTCGTTCCAGGAACACGGCGTGATCCCCAAGCGCGGGTTGATGCTGGCGCGGATGGTCGGGCACATCACCTACCTGTCCGACGACTCCATGGGCGAGAAATTCGGCCGTGGCCTCAAGAGCGAAAAGCTCAACTACGACTTCCACAGCGTCGAGTTCCAGGTCGAGAGCTACCTGCGCTATCAGGGTGAAGAGTTCTCCGGGCGTTTCGACGCCAACACGTACCTGTTGATGACCAAGGCGCTGGACTACTTCGATCCGGCGGCGAACTTCGACGATAACCTGGCGAAAACGTTTGCCAGCGCCACCGCCAAGTTCTGTGTGATGTCGTTCACCACCGACTGGCGCTTCTCCCCGGCGCGCTCGCGGGAACTGGTGGACGCGCTGATGGCCGCGCGCAAGGACGTCTGCTACCTGGAAATCGACGCGCCCCAGGGCCACGACGCCTTTTTGATTCCGATCCCGCGCTACCTGCAGGCGTTCGGCAACTACATGAACCGTATAACGCTGTGAGGACGCCATGAGAGCCGATCTGGACATCATCCAGGAATGGATCCCCGCCGGCAGCCGCGTGCTCGACCTGGGCTGCGGCAACGGCGAACTGCTGACCTGGCTGCGGGACAACAAACAGGTCACCGGCTACGGCCTGGAGAACGACCCGGACAACATCGCCGAGTGCGTGGCCAAGGGCATCAACGTCATCGAGCAGGACCTGGACAAGGGCCTGGGCAACTTCGCCAGCAACAGCTTCGACGTCGTGGTCATGACCCAAGCGCTGCAAGCGGTGCACTACCCGGACAAGATCCTCGACGAAATGCTGCGGGTCGGGCGCCAGTGCATCATCACCTTCCCCAACTTCGGCCACTGGCGCTGCCGCTGGTACCTGGCGAGCAAGGGCCGCATGCCGGTCTCGGATTTCCTGCCCTACACCTGGTACAACACGCCGAACATCCACTTCTGTACCTTCGAGGATTTCGAAGCGCTGTGCCGCGAACGTGAAGCCAAAGTCATCGATCGCCTGGCCGTGGACCAACAGCATCGCCACGGGTGGGCCAGCAAGCTATGGCCTAATCTGTTAGGTGAGATAGGCATTTATCGGGTCAGCAGCCCAGGCCTTGCCGATCATCAGGTCGCGGTGTGAGCCCCGGCCTAACCAGGAGCACGACATGAAACGTCTCGCGTTGTTTCTCATCACCGCTTGCCTGAGCGTTGGCACCATGGCCGCCGATGTCATCAAGGCCGAGCGGATGGAAAAATTCGGTGATATCACCGTGCATTACAACACCTTCAATTCCACCTTCCTGACGCCGGACATTGCCAAGGCAGCCGAGCTGACTCGCAGCAAGAATCAAGGCGTTATCAATGTTTCGGTGATCAAGGGCGGCAAGCCTCTGATGGCTCAAGTCAGCGGCTCGGTCAAGGATCTCACCAGCAGCTCCGTCCCGCTGAAATTCAAGCAAGTGATTGAGCAAGGCGCGATCTACTACATCGCCCAGTACCCGGTGGAACAACAGGAAGTCCGGACCTTCGAAATCGAGGTGCAAACCGGCGACAAGATCAACACCCTCAACTTCAACCAGGAACTGTTCCCGGGCCAATGATCAACCTTACCCAACTCGTATTGGCCAGCCACAACGCCGGCAAACTCAAGGAACTGCAGGCCATGCTCGGCGGGTCGGTGCAGTTGCGCTCGATTGGCGAATTCAGCCAGGTGGAACCGGAAGAGACCGGCCTGTCGTTCGTCGAGAACGCCATCCTCAAGGCCCGTAATGCCGCGCGCATCTCGGGCCTGCCGGCGCTGGCCGACGATTCCGGGCTGGCCGTGGACTTCCTCGGCGGCGCACCGGGCATTTACTCGGCCCGTTACGCTGATGGCAAAGGTGACGCGGCGAACAACGCCAAGCTGCTCGACGCCCTCAAGGATGTGCCCGAAGCCGAGCGTGGCGCGCAGTTCGTGTGCGTGCTGGCCCTGGTGCGCCACGCCGACGATCCGTTGCCGATCCTCTGCGAAGGCCTGTGGCCCGGGCGCATTCTCACCGAAGCCAGCGGCGAGCACGGTTTTGGCTATGACCCGTTGTTCTGGGTGCCGGAGCGCGATTGCTCCAGCGCCGAGCTGGGGCCGGTGGAAAAGAACCAACTGAGCCACCGCGCCCGCGCCATGGCCCTGCTGCGTCAACGCCTGGGCCTGCAATGATCGACGACGCTCCCGCACCGCTGATCCATGGCGGTGTACAAACGCCTCGGGCGCCACTGCCGGTGCTGCCGCCCCTGGCGTTGTACGTCCACATCCCGTGGTGCGTGCGCAAATGCCCGTATTGCGACTTCAACTCCCACACCGCCAGCCCGCAACTGCCGGAAGAGGAATACGTCGACGCCCTGCTGGCCGACCTCGACCAGGATTTGCACGCGGTTTACGGTCGCCCGTTGAGCTCGATCTTTTTCGGTGGCGGCACTCCAAGCCTGTTCAGTGCCCAGGCCCTGGGGCGGTTGCTCAAAGGTGTCGAGGCACGGATACCGTTCGCCCAGGACATTGAAATCACCCTGGAAGCCAACCCCGGCACGTTTGAACAAGAAAAATTCGTCGCTTACCGGGCCTTGGGCATCAATCGCCTGTCCATTGGCATCCAGAGCTTCCAGCAGGCCAAGCTCGAAGCCCTGGGCCGGATCCATAACGGTGACGAGGCGGTGCGCGCCGCTGGCATGGCCCGACAAGCCGGGTTCGACAACTTCAACCTGGACCTGATGCATGGGCTGCCCGATCAGTCCCTCGACGACGCCTTGAGCGACCTGCGCCAAGCCATCGCCTTGAAACCGACCCACCTGTCCTGGTACCAGTTGACGTTGGAGCCGAACACGGTGTTCTGGAACCAGCCGCCGACCTTGCCCGAAGACGACACGCTGTGGGACATCCAGGAAGCCGGGCAAGCCTTGCTGGCCGAACACGGCTACGCTCAATACGAAGTCTCGGCCTACGCCCAGCCCGGTCGGGCGGCGCGGCATAACCTGAATTACTGGAGCTTCGGCGACTTCATCGGCATCGGCGCCGGCGCCCACGGCAAGCTCAGCCATCCGGACGGGCGCATCGTGCGCACCTGGAAGACCCGCCTGCCCAAGGACTATCTCAACCCGGCCAAAAGCTTCCAGGCGGGCAAGAAAACCCTGGCCAATGAAGAACTGCCGTTCGAGTTCCTGATGAACGCGCTGCGCCTGACTGCGGGCGTGGAAGCGCAGCTGTACCCGGAACGCACCGGGCTGCCCCTGCAAAGCTTGACCAAAGGCCGGCGCGAGGCCGAACAAAGCGGGTTGTTGCAGGTCGAACCGACACGTCTGGCGGCCACCGAGCGCGGACAGTTGTTTCTCAATGACTTGCTGCAGACATTTCTGAGCTGATCAACACAAGGAAATCGAATGGATCTGGTACTCGACCTGCTGGCCACCGTATCCCGCTGGAGCCGCAGCAACCTGTCGGAAATCTCCCTGGCATTGGTAGGCTGCCTGCTGGTGCTGTTTGGTGCCGACATCAAGGGCTGGGTCGAACAACGCCTGGGCAGCATCGCCGGCGCCTTGCGCGTCCCGTTGATCGCCCTGCTGTGCATGATCGGCAGCGGCGCCGCGCTGATCTATACCACGCCGTGGATCGTCAGGGGCTTGAGCCAGTTCAACAACTACAGCCTGGCGCCGGTGTTGTTGGTGGTGCTGGTGTTGATTGGCGTGGTGGCGGATCGGCGCTGATCCGACAGCCATCACAAAACAACTGTGGGAGCGAGCTTGCTCGCGATGAGGCCATAACATCCAACATCAATGTTGACTGTCATGCCGCCATCGCGAGCAAGCTCGCTCCCACAGGGGATCCCGTTTCAGCAGGGGCTTCGGTGTTTAAGCCACCTTCTCGAACTTCAAATCCCAAACCCCATGCCCAAGCCGTTCGCCACGGCGCTCGAACTTGGTGATCGGCCGTTCGGCCGGTCGTGGCACGCACTTGCCGTCTTCGGCCAGGTTGCGATAACCCGGGGCGACGTTCATCACTTCCAGCATGTACTCGGCGTAGGGTTCCCAGTCGGTGGCCATGTGCAGCACACCACCGACCTTCAATTTACTGCGCACCAGTTCAGCGAACGATGCCTGGACGATACGGCGCTTGTGGTGCCGGCTTTTGTGCCAAGGATCCGGGAAAAACAGCATCAACCGGTCAAGACTGTTGTCGGCCACGCAGCGGTTGAGCACTTCGATGGCGTCGCAATCGTAGACCCGCAGGTTGGTCAGCCCTTGAGTCAGCACGCCGTTGAGCAACGCACCGACGCCGGGACGGTGGACTTCCACGCCGATGAAATCCTGCTCCGGCGCAGCGGCGGCCATTTCCAGCAACGAGTGGCCCATACCGAAGCCGATTTCCAGCGAGCGCGGAGCCGAGCGGCCGAAGACCTGGTCAAAATCCACCGGTGCGTCGGCCAGGGGCAGGACGAATAAAGGCGCGCCCTGCTCCAGGCCGCGCTGCTGGCCTTCAGTCATGCGCCCGGCGCGCATCACGAAACTCTTGATGCGGCGGTGCTGGCGCTCTTCGCCGTCTTCCGGCAGGACCGGCGTGTCGTTCGATTCAGTCATCAATGGCTCTTACTTGATCAGACCATCCAGCGGCGAGGAGGCGCTGGCGTAAAGTTTTTTCGGCATGCGGCCGGCCAGGTACGCCAGGCGACCGGCGACGATGGCGTGCTTCATGGCTTCGGCCATCAGGACCGGCTGCTGCGCATGGGCGATGGCAGAGTTCATCAGCACCGCTTCGCAACCCAGCTCCATGGCGATGGTGGCGTCGGAGGCGGTACCGACACCGGCATCCACCAACACTGGGATCTTGGCTTCTTCCAGGATGATCTGCAGGTTGTACGGGTTGCAGATCCCCAGGCCAGTGCCGATCAGGCCGGCCAGCGGCATGACCGCGATGCAGCCGATTTCCGCCAATTGACGGGCGATGATCGGGTCATCGCTGGTGTAGACCATCACGTCGAAACCTTCCTTGACCAGGGTTTCGGCGGCCTTGAGGGTTTCGATCACGTTGGGGAACAGGGTTTTCTGGTCCGCCAGTACTTCCAGCTTCACCAGATTGTGGCCGTCGAGCAGCTCACGGGCCAGGCGGCAGGTGCGCACGGCCTCGATGGCGTCGAAGCAGCCGGCAGTGTTCGGCAGGATGGTGTAGCGATCCGGCGGCAGGATATCCAGCAGGTTCGGTTCGCCCGGGTTCTGGCCGATGTTGGTCCGGCGCACGGCGACGGTCACGATCTCGGCGCCCGAGGCCTCGATGGCCAGGCGGGTTTCTTCCATGTCGCGGTATTTGCCGGTACCTACCAGCAAGCGCGACTGGTAGGTACGACCGGCCAGGACGAAGGGCTTGTCGCTACGAACGATGCTCATGGGAAATCCTCTGTTGGGGTGAGGTTCTTGCGAAATGCTGCGAAACCGAGGCGACTAGCCACCGCCGATGGCGTGGACCACTTCGACGCTGTCGCCATCGTTCAACGTGGTTTCGGCGTGCTGGCTGCGCGGGACGATATCCAGATTGAGCTCCACCGCGACGCGGCGTCCGGTAAGTTCCAGACGGGTCAGCAGGGCCGCAACGGTTTCACCGTCGGGCAGTTCAAGGGGTTCGCCGTTCAACTGAATGCGCATGCCGGATGCCGCCATCATTTTTAGGGGCTGGCATTCTAGCCCGATCAGTCTGGGTGACCCAAGCCATTCGTCATGAAATGGACCGGCAGGTCAGCCCAGCCGCCAGGCGGCAAGCCCCAGGCACAACCAGCCGATCAGGAACGCCACGCCACCCAACGGAGTGATGATGCCCAGCTTGCTGATGCCCGTGAGCGTCAGCAGGTACAGGCTGCCGGAGAACAACAGGATGCCGATGACAAAGGAAATTCCGGCCCAAGTGACGATGCGCCCGGGAATGTGCGTGGCCAGCAGCGCAACGCCCAGCAACGCCAGGGTGTGCACCAGTTGGTAGGTGACGCTGGTGTGGAAAATCGCCAGGTAATCGGCGCTCAGGCGATTTTTCAGGCCATGGGCGGCGAATGCACCCAGCGCCACGCCCGTGAAACCGAAGAAAGCCGCCAGCATCAGAAAGCTACGCAACATGGGAACTCCAGTCAGACTCGGTGGACAGGGTCTGTATAATGGCCCGCTCGACGGGTTCGGCCAAGCCATCTCTATGCTGCGTACATTGTTTCGACGATTCCTTAAAGCCCTGCTCTGGTTCGCCGTCGGCAGCGTTGTGCTGGTGCTGCTGTTTCGCGTGGTGCCGCCGCCGTTCACGGCGTTGATGATCGAGCGCAAGGTTGAATCCTGGTTCGGCGGTGAACCGATCGACCTGCAACGCACCTGGCAGCCTTGGGACCAGATCTCCGACAGCCTCAAAGTCGCAGTGATCGCTGGCGAAGACCAGAAATTCCCCGAGCACTGGGGCTTCGACATCGGCGCGATCCAGGCCGCCTTCGCCCACAATGGCCGTGGCGGTTCGATTCGCGGCGCCAGCACTCTCAGCCAGCAAGTGTCCAAAAACCTGTTCCTGTGGTCAGGCCGCAGCTGGCTGCGCAAAGGGCTGGAGGCCTGGTTCACCGCGCTGATCGAAGTGTTCTGGCCCAAGCAGCGGATCCTTGAGGTGTACCTCAACAGCGTCGAGTGGGATGACGGTGTGTTCGGGGCGGAAGCGGCGGCACGGCATCATTTCCGCACCAGCGCCGACGCCTTGTCCCGGCAACAGGCCAGCCTGCTGGCGGCGGTATTACCCAACCCGCGCAAATGGAGCGCCAGCCGGCCGAGCCCCTACGTGCTACGGCGGGCGGGCTGGATTCGCCAGCAGATGAGCCAGTTGGGAGGCGACAGTTATTTGCTGGGGCTCGATCATGCGCGGCGGGCGCCTTGGGCGCAGTAGACCAAACACCGACATTCAACTGTGGGAGCGAGCTTGCTCGCTCCCACAGGGGGTCTGCGGCGAATCCGAGATTGAGCGCACACAAAAACGCCCCGAACATCACTGATCGGGGCGTTTTTTGTTGTCGCTATCGCAGGTCAAGCCGCAATCGACACCTTGAGCTTGTTCATCGCGCTCTTCTCAAGTTGGCGAATCCGCTCTGCCGACACGTTGTACTTCTGCGCGAGGTCGTGCAGCGTGGCCTTTTCCTCGGCCAGCCAGCGCTGGTAGAGGATGTCGCGGCTGCGTTCGTCCAGCACTTCCAAGGCTTCGTGCAGGTTGGTGTTGGAGTTGTCGCTCCAGTCGGCGTCTTCCAGTTGACGCGCCGGGTCGTACCGGTGGTCTTCCAGGTAGTTGGCCGGCGATTGGAAAGCGCTGTCGTCGTCCGCTTCGGCAGCCGGGTCGAAGGCCATGTCATGGCCGGTCAGGCGGCTTTCCATCTCGCGCACTTCCCGAGGCTCTACACCCAGGCTTTCAGCCACGCGATGGACTTCTTCGTTGTTCAGCCAGGCCAGACGCTTCTTCTGGCTGCGCAGGTTGAAGAACAGCTTGCGCTGGGCCTTGGTGGTCGCGACTTTCACGATGCGCCAGTTGCGCAGGATGAACTCGTGGATTTCCGCCTTGATCCAGTGCACCGCAAACGACACCAGGCGCACGCCCATTTCCGGGTTGAAACGCTTGACCGCTTTCATCAGGCCGACGTTGCCTTCCTGGATCAGGTCGGCCTGGGCCAGCCCGTAGCCGGAATAGCTGCGGGCGATATGTACGACAAAACGCAGGTGGGCGAGCACCATCTGCCGAGCCGCCTCAAGATCCTGCTCATAATAGAGACTCTCGGCCAGTTCACGCTCCTGCTCGGGCGTCAGCAATGGAATGCTGTTCACCGTGTGCACATAGGCCTCCAGGTTCGCACCCGGGACCAGAGCATAAGCAGGTTGCAAAGAAGTGGTCATACGAAAAAACCTCCGACTCACATAACTCGTGCAGTTCAGCACTGCGAAAATTGACCGGGAACCCTAAGACAAGTTCCCACAAAAACCGAAAGGTCAATACGCGCAAAAAACCCTATTTTGGCGCAAGCTCACGCAAGTGGCGTGCGACCGCAATCCATGCACCGATATAACCCAACAGCACCGCGCCAAGCAAGAGCGACAGACCGTCGGCGACTGGCACTCCGGCCAGCGAAAAATCACTGCCGTACAAACCGGCCAGCCCCACTACCGCATCGTTCAGCCAGTCCAGGCCAAACGCCAATACGCCCCAGGACAGAATCCCGGCACCGAAGCCATACAGCGCCCCCATATAAAGGAAGGGCCTGCGTACATAACTGTCCGTACCGCCGACGAGTTTAATCACTTCTATCTCGGTGCGGCGGTTTTCAATATGAAGACGAATGGTATTGCCTATCACCAAAAGTAATGCAGAAACCAGCAGCACCGTCAGACCGAAGACAAACCGGTCGCCGAGCTTGAGGATCGCCGCAAGACGCTCGACCCAGACTAGATCAAGTTGCGCCTGTTGTACCTTCGGCAACTCGGAAAGTCTTTGTCTTAATGCTTCAAGGGCGGGCTTGTCGACCTCGTTCGGCGTCACCAGCACCACGCCCGGAAGCGGGTTCTCCGGCAGCTCCTTGAGGGCGTCGCCCAGGCCGGACTGTTGCTGGAACTCTTCCAGCGCCTGCTCGCGGCCGATGTACTCGGCTTCGGCCACGCCCGGCATGGCCTTGATCTGCTCACGCAATGCTTGGCCTTCGCCGGGGCTGGCATCCATCTGCAGGTACAGGGAAATCTGCGCGGCGCGCTGCCAGGAGCCGCCCAGGCGCTCCACATTATTCAGCAATAATGACAGGCCCATGGGCAGGCTCAAGGCAACCGCCATCACCATGCAGGTAAAGAAGCTGCCGATGGGTTGCTTGCCCAGGCGCCGCAGGCTGTCCAGCAGGCTGGCGCGATGGCTTTCGATCCAGGCGCGCAGCAGCGTGGCGAAGTCCGGGCCGTCGTCATCGTCGCGTTTTTTCTTTTGCGGCTGCGGATCGGAGGCCTTCGGGGCCACGCGTTCGGCCACTTTCGGGCTGCGAGTAGCACTCATACGCCGGCCTCCCCGTCACCAATCAGGCGTCCGCGCTGCAACGTGAGCATGCGGTGACGCATGCGCGCGATCAACGCCAGGTCGTGACTGGCGATCAGCACGCTGGTGCCCAGACGGTTGATGTCTTCGAACACGCCCATGATTTCCGCCGCCAGGCGCGGGTCGAGGTTACCTGTGGGTTCGTCCGCCAGCAGCAAGGCCGGGCGATGGACGATGGCGCGGGCGATGCCGACGCGCTGTTGCTGGCCGGTGGACAGGTCGCCCGGATACAGGTCGGTCTTGTCCGACAGGGCCACGCGCTCCAGGGCCGAGTCCACCCGCTTGATGATCTCGGCCTTGGACAGGCCAAGGATCTGCAACGGCAACGCCACGTTGTTGAACACCGTGCGGTCGAACAGCAACTGGTGATTCTGGAACACTACACCGATCTGCCGCCGCAGGTAGGGGATCTGGGCATTGCTGATGGTGCTCAGGTCCTGGCCGGCCAGCAGCAGTTTGCCAGTGGAAGGCCGCTCCATCGCCAGCAGCAGGCGCAGCAAGGTACTTTTACCGGCGCCGGAATGGCCGGTGACAAACAGAAACTCGCCCCGACGGACCCGAAAGCTCAGCTCATGCAAGCCGACGTGACCGTTCGGATAGCGTTTACCGACCTGTTCGAAACGAATCATGAGTGCTCCCGTTCGGCAAACAGTGCCTGGACAAAGGGCTCGGCTTCAAAGGTGCGCAAGTCGTCAATGCCTTCGCCCACGCCGATGTAGCGAATGGGCAGGCCGAACTGCTTGGCCAGGGCGAAAATCACCCCGCCCTTGGCGGTGCCGTCGAGCTTGGTCAGAGCCAGCCCGGTCAGTTCGACGGTCTGGTTGAATTGCTTGGCCTGGTTAATGGCGTTCTGGCCGGTACCGGCGTCCAGCACCAGCAGCACTTCGTGAGGCGCATCGGCGTCGAGCTTGCCGATCACCCGGCGTACCTTCTTCAATTCTTCCATCAGGTTGTCTTTGGTGTGCAAGCGACCGGCCGTGTCGGCGATCAGCACATCGATGCCACGGGCCTTGGCCGCCTGCACGGCGTCGAAGATCACCGAAGCGGAGTCGGCACCGGTGTGCTGGGCGATCACCGGGATCTTGTTGCGCTCGCCCCACACTTGCAGCTGTTCGACCGCGGCGGCGCGGAAGGTGTCGCCGGCAGCCAGCATGACTTTCTTGCCTTCGAGTTGCAGCTTCTTGGCCAGCTTGCCGATGGTGGTGGTCTTGCCGGCGCCGTTGACGCCCACCACCAGAATCACGAATGGTTTGTTCTGCGAGGTGATCACCAGTGGTTGTTCCACCGGCTTGAGCATGTTGGTCAACTCGCCTTGCAGGGATTTGTACAACGCGTCGGCGTCGGTCAGTTGCTTGCGAGCAACCTTTTGGGTCAGGCTCTGGATGATCACCGAGGTCGCCTCGACACCGACATCGGCGGTGAGCAGGCGGGTCTCGATGTCTTCCAGCAATTCGTCATCGATGACTTTCTTGCCCAGGAACAGGCTGGCCATGCCTTCGCCGATGCTGGCGCTGGTCTTGGACAGGCCCTGCTTGAGACGGGCGAAGAAGCCGACTTTGTTCTCTTCAGCCGTGCGGGCCGGCTCGACTGGGACCAAAGCTTCAACCGGAGCGGGTTCAGGTTCAGGTTCAGGGGCGGACTGCGAAGCGACAGGTGCAATGACAACCGTTGAGGCCTCGGCAATCGGCGCCACACCCTGTACCACGACAGGTTGTGGCGCGGCCGGAATCGGTGGGGTGATATGCGCGGCTTGCTCGTCTTCGACCAGCGCCACCGGCTCTTCTGCAACCGGCAGGGTCAGCCAGGGAGTGGATTCGACGGGCGGGGTCAGCGGCTGTTCGGCCACAGGCTCAGGCGCGACCGGTTGCAGGATCGGTTCGGCAATCGGCAGGATGATTGGCGCGGCGTCCTCTTCCACCGCTTCGGCGGCGGGCTCAGGCAGCGCTTGTGGCTGTTCGACGACGGTTTCCTGCGGCTTCTTGCGCAGCCATCCGAACAGGCCTTTTTTCTCGCCAGCCGCAGCTGGGGTCTTCTTGTCGTCGTTGGAACCAAACATGGAGGACGGCTATCTCACGGTAGCGACGCGCCACGAGGGCGCCTCGGTGATAAATATTCAATGCTGAACAGACTGCGTTTCATCCAGCTTGTTCACGCGCAACATTTTGTCGAAGCGTCCCCAGGACGCCTCAAAGTCGATTTTTTCGAAGGACTGGTACGGCATCATCGGCGAAAACGCCGGGATCAACGAGCAAACCCAGCGTTTCTCCGGAGAACCCAGACAACCCCGGGCCGATAAAAGGCCCGATAGGCGTGGCCGCCAGTAAAACGGATCAGTATCCTAGCACCTCCTCGCCTGCTGAGGCTAAGACCTAGCAGGCAACCCAACAGGTTTAAACACGAATGAATGCTCTTGCCCGCCGCGCCGCAGGCCTGCTGCTCAGCACAGTTTGTCTGCCTCTTTCAGCCTTGGCTGCCGACCCACAACCCACCCATGAATTCACCCTCGACAACGGCCTGAAGGTCGTCGTGCGCGAAGACCATCGTGCGCCGGTGGTGGTCTCCCAGGTCTGGTACAAGGTGGGTTCCAGCTACGAGACGCCAGGCCAGACCGGTTTGTCCCACGCCCTTGAGCACATGATGTTCAAGGGCAGTGAAAAAGTCGGCCCCGGCGAAGCGTCGCTGATCCTGCGCGACCTCGGTGCCGAAGAGAACGCCTTCACCAGCGACGATTTCACCGCCTACTACCAGGTGCTGGCCCGCGACCGCCTGGGCGTGGCCTTCGAGCTGGAAGCCGACCGCATGGCCAGCCTGCGCCTGCCGCCGGAGGAGTTCAGCCGCGAGATCGAGGTGATCAAGGAAGAGCGCCGCATGCGCACCGACGACAAGCCCATGTCCAAGGCCTACGAGCGCTTCAAGGCCATGGCTTACCCGGCCAGCGGCTACCACACGCCGACCATTGGCTGGATGGCCGACCTGGACCGGATGACCGTCGAGGAACTGCGCCACTGGTACGAGTCCTGGTACACCCCGAACAACGCGACCCTGGTGGTGGTCGGCGACGTGACACCGGACGAGGTCAAGTCCCTGGCCCAGCGCTATTTCGGCCCGATTGCCCGGCGCGCGGTGCCGGTGGCGAAAATCCCCCTGGAGCTGGCCGAACCCGGCGAGCGCCAGATCACCCTGCATGTGCAGACCCAACTGCCCAGCGTGATGCTGGCCTTCAACGTGCCGAGCATCGCCACCGCGACGGACAAGACGTCGGTCAACGCGCTGCGGCTGATCTCAGCCCTGCTGGACGGCGGCTACAGCGGCCGGATCCCGACCCAACTGGAGCGCGGCGAGGAGTTGGTGTCCGGCGGCTCGTCGAACTACGACGCCTTCACCCGCGGCGACACGCTGTTCACCTTGTCGGCGACACCCAACACGCAGAAAAACAAAACCCTCGCCCAGGCCGAAGCAGGTTTGTGGCGCTTGCTTGAGCAGTTGAAAACCACTGCCCCGACCGCCGACGAACTGGAACGCGTGCGCGCCCAGGTCATCGCCGGCCTGGTGTATGAGCGCGACTCGATCACCAGCCAGGCCACCGCCATCGGCCAGCTGGAAACCGTCGGCTTGTCCTGGAAGCTGATGGACACAGAGCTCGCTGAACTGCAAAGCGTGACCCCGCAAGACATCCAGAAGGCAGCCCAGCTGTATTTCACCCGCTCGCGCCTGAGCGTTGCGCACGTCCTGCCCGAGGAGAAAGCTCATGAATGAGCGCAAATCATCGCGCCTGGTGCTGATCGGCCTGGTTTTGCTCGCCTTGGCCTGCGCCCTGGCCTTTTACCTGTCGCCGTCGAGCAACTCCGACGCCAGCCAGGCATTGGACAAGGCCAAGTCCGGCAATAAGCTGCAATCGTTGGCCGAACTGGACGACAAGGCGCCCAGCCGGCGCCAGCTCGACGTACAAACCTGGAAAACCGCTGACGGCGCCAAGGTGCTGTTCGTCGAAGCCCGGGAATTGCCGATGTTCGACCTGCGCCTGACCTTCGCCGCCGGCAGCAGCCAGGACGGCGACGCCCCCGGCCTCGCCCTGCTGACCAACGCCATGCTCAACGAAGGCGTTGCCGGCAAGGACGTCGGCGCCATCGCCCAAGGTTTCGAAAGCCTCGGCGCGGACTTCGGCAACGGTGCCTACCGGGACATGGCCGTAGCGTCCCTGCGCAGTCTCAGCGCAGCCGACAAGCGTGAACCGGCCTTGAAGCTGTTCGCCGAAGTCGTCGGCAAACCGACCTTCCCCGCCGACTCCTTCGCCCGGATCAAGAACCAGATGCTGGCCGGTTTCGAGTACCAGAAACAGAACCCCGGCAAACTGGCGGGCCTGGAACTGATGAAGCGCCTGTACGGCGAGCATCCTTATGCCCACTCCAGCGACGGCACCGCCGACAGCATCCCACCGATCACTCTGGCCCAGGCCCGCGCTTTCCACGCCAAGGCCTACGCTGCCGGCAACGCAGTGATTGCGCTGGTGGGGGATTTGTCCCGCGCCGAAGCCGAAACGATTGCCAACCAGGTGTCCGCCGCCCTGCCCAAGGGCCCGGCCCTGGCGAAAACCCCGCCACCGGTAGAACCGAAAGCGAGCATCGGGCACATCGAGTTCCCGTCCAAGCAGACCAACCTGATGCTCGCGCAACTGGGCATCGACCGCGACGATCCGGACTATGCCGCGGTGTCCCTGGGCAACCAGATCCTCGGCGGCGGTGGCTTCGGCACGCGACTGATGACTGAAGTTCGCGAAAAACGCGGCCTGACCTACGGCGTGTACTCCGGCTTCACGGCGATGCAGGCCCGCGGCCCGTTCATGATCAACCTGCAAACCCGTGCCGAGATGAGCGAGGGCACCTTGAAACTGGTGCAGGACGTGTTCGCCGACTACCTCAAGAACGGTCCGACCCAGAAAGAACTCGATGACGCCAAGCGTGAGTTGGCCGGCAGTTTCCCGCTGTCCACCGCCAGCAATGCCGACATCGTCGGCCAGCTCGGCGCCATGGGCTTCTATGACTTGCCGCTCAGCTACCTGGAAGACTTCATGCGCCAATCCCAGGAACTGACGGTCGAGCAGGTCAAGGCCGCGCTGAACAAACACCTGAGTACCGATAAAATGGTCATCGTCACCGCCGGCCCGAGCGTGCCGCAAAAGCCGTTGCCGCCCCCTACTGACAAACCTGCCGAGCAGCCGCTCGGGGTTCCGGAGCACTAATGGCCCGCCCATCGAATTCCAGCAAGAAACCCGTGCACAACGGTGTGAACCAGTTGCGCATCATCGGCGGCGAATGGCGCAGCCGGCGCCTGAGCTTCCCGGATGCCCCAGGGTTGCGCCCCACCCCTGACCGCGTGCGGGAAACCCTGTTCAACTGGCTCGCGCCCTACGTGGCAGGCGCCCGGGTGCTCGACCCGTTCGCCGGCAGCGGCGCGCTGTTTCTCGAGGCCCTGTCCCGTGGCGCCGCCATGGGCCAGGCGCTGGACGCCAGCAACCTGGCGGTCTCCAGCCTGAAGGAACACCTGGGCACCCTGCGTTGCACCGTCGGTCAGGTGCAAACCGCCGACGCACTGCGCTACCTGGACAGCCAACCGGCGACGCCTTTCGACCTGGTGTTCCTCGACCCGCCTTTCAACCAGAACCTGTTGCCGACTGTCTGCGCCTTGCTCGAGGAACGTCAGTGGCTGGCCGAGGATGCCTGGGTCTACACTGAAAGCGAGACCGCCCCGTCCACCCTGGGCTTGCCGGGCAACTGGCGCTTGCACCGCGAGCAGAAATCAGGACGGGTGTATTACGCGTTGTGGCAGCGTCTGACAAAGGACATGGGCTGAACGGCTGCCCCGTGCATCGAGAATAATAATGATGTCCGCCGCATCTGAACGTTTCGTCCCTGCTCCGGGCCTTGGCAACCCGCACCTGCAGACCTTATGGGGCCCGTTATGGCGCCAGACCACCCACATCGAGCGCCAACGCGAGCGCCTGTGGCTGGAAGACGGTGATTTCCTCGACCTCGACTGGCACGGCCCACACAGCGCCGAGGCGCCGCTGGTGTTGGTGTTGCACGGGCTGACCGGCTCTTCCAACTCGCCTTACGTGGCCGGGTTGCAGCAGGCACTCGGTCGCCAGGGCTGGGCCAGCGCGGCCTTGAACTGGCGCGGCTGCTCGGGCGAGCCGAACCTGCTACCTCGCAGCTATCACTCGGGCGTCAGCGAAGACCTGGCCGCCGCCATTGCCCACTTGCGTGCCCGACGGCCCTTGGCGCCGCTGTTTGCGGTGGGTTATTCACTGGGCGGCAATGTGTTGCTCAAGCACTTGGGGGAAGCCGGCCGCGACAGCCAGTTGCAAGGCGCGGTGGCGGTCTCGGTACCGTTTCGCCTCGACCAGTGCGCCGATCGCATCGGCCAGGGATTTTCCAAGTTCTACCAGGCGCACTTCATGCGACAGCTGGTGACCTATGTGCGCAACAAGCAACGCCGGTTCCAGCACGACGGACGCCACGAAGGCCTGGCGACCCTGTCGGCGCTTGGCCCGTTGGAGAACATGCGCACCTTCTGGGACTTTGACGGCCGGGTGACGGCGCCGCTGCACGGGTTCTCCGACGCGGCGGACTACTACCGCCGCGCCTCCAGCCGCTATTTCATGGCGGGCATCAGCACGCCGACCCTGGTCATCCAGGCCGCCGACGATCCTTTTGTATTTCCCCACAGCCTGCCCGAACCCGGCGAGTTATCCGCCTCGACCCAACTTGAACTGCATGCCCGGGGCGGGCATGTGGGTTTTGTCGACGGAACCCTGCGGCGCCCGGGGTATTACCTGGAGCGGCGGATCCCTGATTGGCTGGCCAGCCTGGGGCGCGGCTGACGATTCGCAGACAACAAAAATCACTGTGGGAGCGAGCGTGCTCGCGATAGCGGTGGGACAGCGACATTGAGGTTGACTGACCCACCGCCATCGCGAGCAAGCTCGCTCCCACAGTTTTTTCCGGGGTGTTCGCGGAGTGGGTGCTCACTAAGAATCCCCTGTGGGAGCGAGCTTGCTCGCGATAGCGGTGGGGCAGCGACATTGAAGTTGTCTGACACACCGCCATCGCGAGCAAGCTCGCTCCCACAGAGACTTGGGGGGGTGAGCGTTATTCGCCCTTCGCCACGCCCCGCTGGGGATCATTGATCCATTCACTCCACGAGCCGGCGTACAGCCGCCCCAAGGGATACCCTGCCAGGCACAAGGCAAAAAGGTTGTGGCACGCCGTCACGCCGGAGCCGCAGTACGCCACCAGTTCGGTGGGCGAACGTTCGCCCAGTTTTTCGGCGAAGCGCTGCTTGAGCTGATCAGCCGGCAAGAAGCGTCCATCGGCGCCCAGGTTGTCGGTAAACGCTGCGCACTGGGCGCCCGGGATATGCCCGGCCACTGGGTCGATCGGCTCGATTTCGCCCTTGAAACGCGGCAGCGCCCGGGCATCCAGCAGGGTCATGGCCGATTCACCGAGGCGTTGTTGCAGCGCTTGCGCATTGATCAGCAGGCTCGCATCCGGCGCCCCCGTGAAAGTCCCGAGGCTGTTCTGCGGCGGATCCAGGCTCAAGGGCAAGCCGGCGGCGTGCCAGGCCTTGAGCCCACCGTCGAGGATGTACACACCATCGCGCTTGCCCAGCCAGGCCAGCAGCCACCAGGCCCGGGCGGCATAGGCGCCGGGGCCGTCGTCATACAGCACGACGTCGCTGTCGTTATCCAGCCCCCAAGCCTTGAGACGCGCGATCAAGGCCTCGGGCTCCGGCAGCGGATGACGCCCGGTCACGCCTTTGGTCACCGGCCCGCTCAGGTCGCGCTCAAGGTCCGCGAACGACGCCCCGGCAATGTGGCCCTCGGCATAGCTGCGTTGGCCGTAATCCGGATCTTCCAGGGCAAAACGGCAATCGAGGATGACCAGCCCGGGCTGTGATCGCCGCTGTTCGAGGGCTTGGGGGCTGATGAGTTGCGCGATGGGCATGGTGAGCTCCTGTGGCTGAGTCGGGGTCGGTCCTACTGCCCTTCCTCCAGGGTCTGGGCCAGTGGGACGTAATATTCATTGAACAGCGCATCCACCGCCTCGCGGGCCTGGTCGGTCACGAAACCGGCTTCCAGCACCAGCACCTGATAGACACCGCGCTTGATGGCCTGCTCACTCAGGTGGCTGAAATTTTCCCGCGTGGTGCACAGAAACCGCACCCAGGACGTGAGGATGATCCAGGCGTTGAGGGTCAGGGACTCGATCTGCACCCGGTCCATCTTCAGGATGCCGGCGGCAACAAAGCCCTCGTAGATCGCGGTGCCGTGGATCAGGCAGCGCTGGGAAAACCGCCGATAGCGGGCCGCAAGGTCCGGATCGCTGTCGAGCAGATGCTCCAGGTCCCGGTGCAGGAAGCGGTAACGCCACATGGCCGCCAACAGTTCCTGCAGGTAGAAGCGCTTGTCATCCACCGTGGCCGCCCGGCCCTGGGGCGGACGCAGGAAGCTGTCCACCAGGTTCTCGTATTCACTGAACAGCACGGCGATGATCGCCTGCTTGTTGGGGAAGTGGTAATAGAGATTGCCCGGGGACATGTCCATGTGGGCGGCGATGTGATTGGTGCTGACGCTGCGCTCACCCTGTTGGTTGAACAGCTCGAGGCTGTTTTGCACGATGCGCTCGCTGGTTTTCATTCGTGGGGCCATGGTTTGGGCTTTAATTCGACGAAGGCATTGATCGGCATCTTACGACCTATCGGTCACAGGAAAAACCCACAGCCGTTGCGGATGTCATTGACTTTATAGAGTATAAGCTCTAGAAAACACCCATTCTAATAATATCCGGTGCCTGACGATGCCTGCCGACGTTGCCTACCTGCACGAGTCTCAACAACAACTGGAGGAGCTGCGGTCGCTCTTCGATGCCCAGCGCCAGGCCTACGCTGCCCACCCGATGCCACCGGCCGAACAGCGCCGACAATGGCTCAAGGCACTGCGCGAGGTATTGAGCAACGAACGACAAGCCTTGATCGACGCCATCAGCCAGGATTTCAGCCACCGCAGCGCCGACGAAACCCTGTTGGCCGAACTGATGCCGAGCCTGCACGGCATCCATTACGCCAGCCGCCATCTCCAAGGCTGGATGAAACCCTCCCGACGCAAGGTAGGCATGGCCTTTCAACCGGCCTCAGCCAAGGTGATCTATCAGCCGTTGGGCGTCGTCGGGGTCATCGTGCCGTGGAACTACCCGCTATTCCTGGCCATCGGGCCACTGGTCGGGGCATTGGCGGCCGGCAACCGGGTGATGCTCAAGCTCAGCGAATCGACACCGGCGACCGGCTTGCTGCTCAAGCAATTGCTGGCCCGTGTCTTCCCCCAAGACCTGGTGTGCGTGGTGCTCGGCGAGGCAGAGGTGGGCATGGCGTTTTCCAAGCTGCCCTTCGATCACCTGTTGTTCACCGGTGCCACCAGCATTGGCAAACATGTCATGCGCGCCGCTGCCGAAAACCTGACCCCGGTCACCCTGGAGCTGGGTGGGAAATCGCCGGCCATCGTGTCGGTCGATGTCCCCATCAAGGACGCCGCCGAACGCATTGCCTTCGGCAAAACCCTGAATGCCGGGCAAACCTGTGTCGCCCCGGACTACGTGCTGGTGCCGCAGAACCGCGTCGGCGAGTTCGTCGAGGCGTATCGCGAGGCGGTCCGCGGGTTTTATCCGACCCTGGCGAACAACCCGGACTACACCGCCATCATCAACGAACGACAACTGGCGCGGCTCAACGGCTACATCAGCGACGCCACCGGCAAGGGCGCGTTGCTGATCGAGCTGTTCGAACAAGGCCAGGGCCGCCGCATGGCCCATAGTCTGCTGCTCAACGTCAACGATGAGATGACCGTCATGCAGGACGAGATCTTCGGCCCGCTGCTGCCCATCGTTCCTTATGACAATCTGGACCAGGCGCTTGCCTACATCAATCAGCGCCCCCGCCCGCTGGCGCTCTACTACTTCGGCTACAACAAGGCCGAACAGCATCGTGTGCTCCACGAAACCCATTCCGGCGGCGTCTGCCTGAACGACACGCTGTTGCACGTCGCCCAGGATGACATGCCGTTCGGCGGCATCGGGCCCTCGGGAATGGGGCATTACCATGGGCAAGAGGGTTTCCTGACCTTCAGCAAGGCCAAGGGCGTGCTGACCAAACAGCGATTCAACGCGGCGAAGCTGATTTATCCGCCCTACGGCAAGCCCTTGCAGAAGCTGATCCAGAAGCTGTTTGTCCGCTGACGCGTCTCTTGCCGGGTAATCACAACAATGAACCCCAGCCTCACTGATACCCCCGCGCTGTCACGGCGCGGCCTGCTGAAATTCAGCCTCGGCGCCAGCGCCTTCCTGGCCACCGTCGGGCTGGGCGCCAGCCTGAGCGGTTGCTCGCCTAGCCAACCGGCCAACGGCCTGGCGGCACTGCGCGACAGCGACCTGGCGTTTTTACGCGCCGTCATCCCCATGATGCTGGACGGTGCAATGGCCATCGGGCAGCTCCCTGCCGCCATTGACGCGACCCTGGGCAGCCTGGACAGAAGCCTGGCCCACTTGTCCCCCGCCATGCTCAAGCTCACGCATCAGCTGTTCGATGTGCTTACGCTAGGCGTGACCCGTGGCCCCCTGACCGGGGTGTGGGGGGCGTGGGAAAACGCCAGTGCCGATGACATCCGCCAGTTCCTCGACCGGTGGGAAAACAGTTCGCTGGACCTGCTGCGACAAGGCCACAGTTCGTTGCTGCAATTGGTGATGATGGCCTGGTACACCCAATCCGAAGCCTGGGCGCATTGCGGGTATCCAGGACCGCCAACGGTCTGAAAGCCAGACCCCGACCCCCTGTGGGAGCGGGCTTGCTCGCGATAGCGTCGCATCAGCCACCTATCGATTGACTGACACACCGCTATCGCGAGCAAGCTCGCTCCCGCAAAGGGCCTATCGCAATCTCATAACAATAAGAGAGCCCTGAACATGCCCCTACCCGATCCCTTCCGCGAAGGCCTCGCTCGTGGCTGGACCACCTACAACGGCGCGCAGCTGACCGAAGATCTGACCCTGGAAGCCGACGTGGCCATCGTCGGCAGCGGTGCCGGTGGCGGCACCACGGCGGAAATTCTCAGTGCTGCCGGCTACCGCGTGTTGCTGATCGAGGAAGGGCCGCTCAAGACCAGCCATGACTTCAAGCTGCTCGAAGACCAGGCCTACAGCAGCCTGTACCAGGAAGGCCTCGGGCGCATGAGCAAGGACGGCGCCATCACCATTCTCCAGGGCCGGGCGGTCGGTGGCACGACGCTGATCAATTGGACCTCCAGCTTCCGCACCCCCGACCAGACCCTCGACCACTGGGCCGCCGAGCACAACGTCAAGGGCCACGGCCGCGTCGAAATGGCGCCTTGGTTTACACAGATGGAACAACGCCTGGGCGTGGCGCCGTGGTTCGTCCCGCCCAACGCCAACAATGACGTGATCCGCAAAGGCTGTGAACAATTGGGCTACGCCTGGCACGTCATCCCGCGCAACGTCCGCGGCTGCTGGAACCTGGGTTATTGCGGCATGGGCTGCCCGACCAACGCCAAGCAGTCGATGCTGGTCACCACCATCCCGGCCACGTTGGACAAGGGTGGCGCGCTGCTTTACCTGGCGCGGGCCGAGCGCCTGACGATCAAAAACGATGCCGTCGTAGGCATCGAGTGCCAGGCCATGGACGAGCGTTGCGTGGTGCCGACCGGGCGGCGTATCACCATCAAGGCGCGGCACTACGTGCTGGCGGGCGGCGGCATCAACAGCCCGGGCCTGCTGTTGCGCTCCGCGGCGCCAGACCCGCACGAACGCCTGGGCAAGCGCACTTTCCTGCACTTGGTGAACATGTCCGCAGGGCAATTCGACGAGGTCATCAACCCGTTCTACGGTGCGCCGCAATCGATTTATTCGGATCACTTCCAATGGCAGGACGGGATCACCGGCAAGATGTCCTACAAGCTCGAAGTCCCACCCTTGCACCCGGCCCTCGCGACCACGTTATTGGGTGGGTTCGGCCCCGAGAACGCCTTGCACATGTCCCGACTGCCCCACACCCACGCCATGCTCGCGCTGTTGCGCGACGGTTTTCACCCAGACAGCCCCGGCGGTCGCGTCGAGTTACGCAGCGACGGCACGCCCGTGCTCGACTACCCCGTTTCGCCGTATACCTGGGACGGCTTGCGCCGGGCCTTCCACAGCATGGCCGAGATCCAGTTTGCCGGCGGCGCCAAGGCAGTGATGCCCCTGCACAACGACGCCCGCTACGTGAAGACCCTGGCCGAAGCCCGCACGCTGATCGACGGGCTCGACCTGGCCTTGTACCGCACGCGCCTGGGCAGTGCCCACGTGATGGGTGGCTGCGCCATGGGTGAGGACCCGAAAACCGCCGTCACCGACAGCCTGGGCCGCCATCACCAATTGGGCAACCTGTCGATCCATGACGGCTCGCTGTTCCCCACCAGCATCGGCGCCAACCCACAATTGTCGGTGTATGGGCTGACCGCACAATTGGCGACAGCCCTGGCCGAACGCCTGAAAACGCCATGAATATCCCAAGGCTATTCACTTAAAGTAAAGGATGGTTTGAATCATTGTGGCGAGGGGATTTATCCCCGCTGGGCTGCGCAGCGGCCCCAAAAGGCTGAATGCAAACAGCCTGGCACACTGCAGTGGCTGGGTTCAGGGCCGCTTCGCAGCCCAGCGGGGATAAATCCCCTCGCCACAGATTCATCTGCTTACTTAGGTGCGCAACATTGCATGGATATCTGGACTATTCGCAGCGTCTATAGTGCTTTCTTATCCAACAGCCGACTTGGCCGACCGAGAAGGCTGCGATACCATCCGACTCCCCAACGGACTCCCGCCAGGACGACGCGATGAACCGAGTGTTGTACCCAGGTACCTTCGACCCTATTACCAAGGGCCATGGCGATCTGGTCGAACGCGCCGCGCGCCTGTTCGACCATGTGATCATTGCCGTCGCCGCCAGCCCGAAGAAGAACCCGCTGTTCCCGCTGGAGCAACGTGTGGAACTGGCCCGCGAGGTCACCAAACACCTGCCCAACGTGGAAGTGGTCGGTTTCTCGACGCTTTTGGCCCACTTTGCCAAGGAAAAGAACGCCAATGTGTTCCTGCGCGGCCTGCGTGCGGTCTCGGACTTCGAGTACGAGTTCCAACTGGCCAACATGAACCGCCAACTGGCACCGGACGTCGAGAGCCTGTTCCTGACGCCGTCGGAGCGCTACTCCTTCATTTCCTCGACCCTGGTACGGGAAATTGCGGCGTTGGGCGGTGATATCACCAAGTTCGTCCACCCGGCCGTGGCCGATGCGCTGACTCTGCGCTTCAAGAAATAACCGGCTGGCGCTGCGAGCCACCTCGTAGCGCAACGCAGTCCATCGCGCCCGCGTGCACTGCGCTCGCCAATGCGGCACAATTGCGCCCATACGTTTTCAGATGCCCGGGCCAAACGCCCCGGCAGGAGCCTGCATGTCCCTGATCATCACCGACGACTGCATCAATTGCGACGTCTGCGAACCCGAATGCCCGAACGAGGCCATTTCCCAAGGCGAGGAGATCTACGTCATCGACCCGAACCTGTGCACCCAGTGCGTCGGCCATTACGACGAACCCCAGTGCCAGCAGGTTTGCCCGGTCGATTGCATCCCGCTGGACGAGGCTCATCCGGAGACGGAAGAGCAGTTGATGGCGAAATATCGCAAGATCACTGGCAAGGCTTGAATTTTGGGCGGCCCTGCTGGCCCCATCGCGAGCAAGCTCGCTCCCACAAGGGATTTGCTTCAGCCCCCAATGGTGTAGACACAGCAGATCCCTGTGGGAGCGAGCTTGCTCGCGATGAGGCCATCAGCCACACCCCAAAACCAACTGTCACTCCTGCCGCTCAAACCCCTCCCCCACACACCCCAGGCACCGCACGAACGTGGCCTTCGCCGGGTCCACCACCAACGCCTTCCCCGCATCACCGACCCCGCCACCCAGCGCGGTAAAGGGCAACGACACCACGAACGCCCCAGCCCCGATCACCGTGGCGGCGAGCAGCAGTGGGCGGGCGATCAGCAGATCACCGATCATGGCAAAAGCCGGCGGATTCTGGATGGTGTAGCGCGGGTCGCCGCTGCCGCTGCTTGCCAGGGCAGGCAAACCGATACTCAGCAGCAGCGCTAGAACGACAGGTCGAAGAGGTTTCATCGGGCGATCCTTCGGCTAAAGCAGTTGACTACTGACTATAGACCGTCGGACGCATCAGCTCTGGCAGCGTGGACACCAGACACTCGCGCGCTGGCCCAGGCGGATTTCCCGCAGCCCCGTGCCACAGACCTTGCACAACTCCCCGCCCCGGCCGTAGACGAACAGCTCCTGCTGGAAATAGCCGGGCTGGCCGTCCCCACCGATGAAATCCCGCAACGTGGTGCCGCCGCGCTCGATGGCATGGGCGAGGATGCGCTTGATCTCGATCGCCAGCTTCAGGTAACGCGCCCGGGAAATGCCCCCCGCGGCCCGGCGCGGGTCGATCCCGGCGGCGAACAGCGCCTCGGTCGCGTAGATATTGCCCACGCCCACCACCACCGCGTTGTCCATGATGAACGGCTTGACCGCCATGGAGCGCCCCCGCGAAAGCTGGAACAACCGTTCGCCATCGAACAGATCGGTCAACGGCTCGGGGCCGAGGCGAATCAGCAACTCGTGATTGAGTGGGTCGAGGCTCCAGAGCATCGCGCCGAAACGCCGAGGGTCGGTGTAGCGCAAGGCCAGGCCGGACTCCAGCTCGATGTCCACGTGCTCGTGCTTGAGGGCGGGCATGCCGATTTCCACCAGGCGCAAGTTGCCGGACATGCCCAAATGGCTGATCAACGTGCCGACCTCGGCATTGATCAACAGGTACTTGGCCCGCCGCTCCACCTGCACGATGCGCTGGCCCGAGAGCCGCACGTCGAGATCTTCCGGGATTGGCCAGCGCAGGCGTCGGTCACGGACCACCACGCGGCTGACCCGCTGGCCTTCAAGGTGGGGCGCGATACCGCGACGGGTGGTTTCGACTTCCGGCAGTTCTGGCATGGGGTTCTCGCGTCAGGCGACGCCGCGCACTCAACGAGAGGCGAGGTCGCGAATTTCCTGTTTCTGGGTCTGGAAGTCGTATTCCGACAAACCGATGTAGTCGAGCACCAGGCTGCCGACGCTATCCCACTCATGGTCTTCGGCCTGATTGCCGAGCACCCGGTGGGACGCACAGATGTTTTCGGACATTTTCAGGATCGCCAGCAGGTTTTTCAGCTGGCTGTTGTTGCGTGAAGAGTCGTCACTGAAGATCGCCAGGGCGTTGTGGTGGTTGGCGATGGCCTGGCTGACGTGATCCGGCAGGCGCCAGGATTTGGAGGTGTAGTAGCCGACCACCGCATGGTTGGTGTTGAACACGCGGTTCTCGGTGTCCACCACCCGGCACTCGGCGCTGGCATTGGCGTAGGCCTCTTCCAGCACGCTCATGTAGTTGGGGAACTGCTTGAGCATCAACGGCACGCCGCAATCGTGGAACAACCCCAAGGCATAGGCTTCGTCACCGTTCTCCAGGCCGACACGCTTGGCCAGGGTCAGGCAGGTCATCGCCACGTCCTGGGCCGTATCCCAGAAGCGGTTCAGGGTCACGATGGCGTCGTCGTGCAGCTCGCCCTTGATCGACTGCGCATTGATCAGGTTGATGATCGAACGGCTGCCCAGCAGGTTCACCGCGCGCTGGATCGAGGTGATCTTGTTGCGCAGGCCGTAATACGGCGAGTTGACGATCTTGAGCAAGGCCCCCGAGAGGCCCGGGTCCTGGGAGATCAACTTGGCGATGGTCTCCAGGTCCGGGTCGGGCATGTACTGCTCCATCTGCAGATCCACCATGATCTGCGGCTGGGGCGGCACACTGATCCCTTGCAGGGACTGTTGGATCTGTTCGGCGGAAAGTTCTTTGGACATGAGTACACACTCTGGGTCAGGCGGGGATTCTAACCCTGAAAGATGGATCCGATATACCGCCGGGTAGATCGGCGGAACTTTCATCCAGGCATCGGCTTCGGACTTTACAGGGCCGACAGCCAAGCCTGCCTACAGGCTTGAATCGGCAACCCAGCCACTCAGCTTGAGGAGATTTTTTCATGCCAGGCTCCCTGAACAACAAACGTGTCGCCATCCTGGTGACCGACGGTTTTGAACAAGCCGAACTGACCGGCCCCCAGCAGGCGCTGGAACAGGCCGGCGTCAAGGTGGACATCATTTCGGCCCGCGAAGGCCAGGTCAAAGGCTGGAACCATGATCAGCCGGCCGACGACTTCCCGATCGACCTGACCTTCAAGGCCGCCAATGTCGAGCAGTACGACGCCGTGGTGCTGCCCGGTGGCGTGCAGAACTCCGACACCATCCGCATCGACCCCGACGCCCAGAAACTGGTCAAGGGCTTCGAGGCGGCGGGCAAGCCCATTGCGGTGATTTGCCATGGCGGCTGGTTGCTGGCGTCGAGCGGGCTGGTCAAGGGCAAGACCATGACCAGCTACAAGACCCTCAAGGATGACCTGGTCAACGCTGGCGCGAACTGGGTCGATAAGGAAGTGGTCAAGGACGGCACGTTGATCAGCAGCCGCCAACCCGATGACATCCCGGCGTTCAACCGCGAGTTGATCAGCGCGTTGTCCGCTTGATAACTTGAGGCCACTGCCAAACTGTCGAGCTGGGGACACGATGTACCTGTGGCGAGGGGATTTATCCCCGCTGGAGCGCGAAGCGGTCCCAAAATAGCTGGCTCGGTCAGGCCAATGCATCGCGCTCCCGGATTTTAGGGCTGCTTCGCAGCCCAGCGGGGATAAATCCCCTCGCCACAGGCTCCGTATCGGATTGCCGACAGGGCACGCCGCCACGTTTCATCGCCCTTCAAACCCGCCGTACACTTCAACACGGTATACTCCCGCTCTTTTTTCCGGAGCGACGTCATGTCCCTGCCTAGCCTGCGCCTCAAAGCCAACGCCGACCGTCGCCTGCGCGCCGGCCACCTGTGGGTCTACAGCAACGAAATCGATGTGGCCGCCACGCCCCTGCACGGCTTCAAGGCCGGCGACCAGGCCATCCTCGAAGCCGCCGGCGGCAAGCCGCTGGGCATCGTCGCGATGAGCCCCAACAACCTGATCTGCGCCCGCCTGCTGTCCCGCGACGTGAAGCTGCCGCTGGACAAGTCACTGCTGGTGCATCGCCTCAACGTGGCGTTGTCCCTGCGCGAGCGGCTGTTCGACAAGCCGTTCTATCGCCTGGTCTACGGTGACTCCGACCTGTTGCCAGGCCTGGTGGTCGACCGTTTCGGCGACATCCTGGTGGTGCAGATCGCTTCGGCCACCATGGAAGCCCACAAGGACGACGTGATCGCCGCCCTGACCCAGGTGCTCAAGCCCAGCGGCATCCTGTTCAAGAACGACTCCGCGGCCCGTGACGCCGAAGGCCTGAACCGCTACGTCGAGACCGTGTTCGGCCTGGTGCCGGAATGGGTGGCCCTGGAAGAGAACGGCGTCAAGTTCGAAGCGCCAGTCATGGAAGGCCAGAAAACCGGCTGGTTCTACGACCACCGCATGAACCGCGCACGCCTGGCGCCGTACGCCAAGGGCAAGCGCGTGCTGGACCTGTTCAGCTACATTGGCGGCTGGGGCGTACAAGCCGCGGCGTTCGGCGCCAGTGAAGTGTTCTGCGTCGACGCCTCGGCCTTCGCCCTCGACGGTGTCGAGCGCAACGCCGCGTTGAACGGCTTCGCCGAGAAGCTGACCTGCATCGAAGGCGACGTGTTCGAGGCCCTGAAAGAGCTCAAGGCCAGCGAAGAGCGTTTCGACGTGATCGTGGCCGACCCACCGGCCTTCATCAAGCGCAAGAAAGACCTGAAGAACGGCGAAGGCGCCTATCGCCGCCTCAACGAGCAAGCCATGCGCCTGCTCAGCAAGGACGGCATCCTGGTCAGCGCGTCGTGCTCGATGCACCTACCCGAAGACGACCTGCAAAACATCCTGCTGACCAGCGCCCGTCATCTGGACCGCAACATCCAACTGCTCGAACGCGGCGGCCAGGGGCCAGACCATCCGGTACACCCGGCCATTGCCGAAACCCGCTACATCAAGAGCATCACCTGCCGGTTGTTGCCCAACAGCTAAGGCCGAGCGGGGCCGGTGCCGTAGCGCTGAGCCCCCCGACTGACAACCTGATCGCAGCCTTGGCTGCGATTTTTTTTGCGCGTCTGAATAAGTCTGTAGGAGCCACCCCACGAAATTACCAGAACCGTCCTACTCAATCTCCCCGTGACTGGCGGACATGACGCATTAGGATTGAAAGTGCCCCCTCAGGTACGTCTTGGAACGCCTCATGACTGATCCGCAAAACCGCCTGGCTGCCCGCAAACCGGCCACCGTCGGCTTGTTGTTGACGCTGACATTGCTCGGCGTCTTTCCAATCGATGTCGTGCTGCCCTCGTTCCCCGCCCTGTCCGAGTATTTTGAACGTCCATCGCCGGACATTGCCCTGTCCGTCAGCCTGTTCGCGGTGGGCATCGCCCTTTCGCAACTGCTGATCGGTCCGCTTTCCGACGTTATGGGACGAAAAAACCTGCTGTTGATCGGGATCGCCGTTTCAGCGGTTGGAGCAACAGGTTGCGTACTCGCCGACAGTTACTGGTCCTTTCTCTTCTTCCGTGTCGTCCAGGCCTTGGGGTGCGGTTGTTTCGTGCTGTCCCAAGCGCTGATCCAAGACCTGTTCACCGGACAAGAACAGCAGCGATTGCGAGTCTTGCTGGTCACCTGCGGGGGGATTTTCATTTCCGTTTCGCCTCTGGCTGGCACCGGGCTGCAAAGCTGGATGGGCTGGCGCGGCAGCTTCCTGGTGTTCATTGCCCTGGCAATTGGCGTATTCGCAAGCGCCTGTCATTTGCTTGAACGCTCCCCGTCCGGCAGTCAATCCAGGCGTTTCAATATCATCGCATCCTATCGAAAGGTCTTCGGTGACTTCAGTTTCATCGCTTATTGGTTAACCTCGGCGCTGGCTTTTTCCTGCCATTTTTCGTTCATCGTCATTTCCCCCCTGGTGCTGATCGACCAGTTGCACTTATCACCCGAGGCTTTTTCGCTGGTACTGCTGGGCTATGGGCTGGCCTATATCGGTGGGGGCGCGGTGGCGTCCGTGCTGAGCAATCGAATCGACCCACAGGCGCAAATCATCACGGGGCTGGGCCTGATCCTCGCCGCAGGTCTCCTGATGCTGGGGCTCGCCAATCACCTGGGCTTGTCAGTCACCACTCTGTTAGTGCCCATGATCGTGTGCACCGCCGGAACGACCATTGCCCGGGCGGCAGCCAACAACCAAGCCATGACGCTATTTCCGGCGCAGGCCGGTACGTCCGCTTCGGCCGGTAGCGTACTGATCTTTATTGTCGGCGGGCTGACCAGTGCCGTGATCAGCCTCACCCCGCTGGACTTACAGCTGACCCTGGCCCTCTGCCTGGTCCTGCTTAGCCTGCTGGGGCTGGCACTCAATGCCCTGCTCCGGCAGCGTAACAGGGGGCTGTTGGCCGGCTGAACCCTGCCAGTCGTCATCCCGCGCACGACATTGGCGTGCGATCAGCGCTTTGCGTCATTTCATCCTGGCGCCAGCGGTGTAGAATCGTGGCATTCATCGCCATTCATCCCCGGCGGGTTTATGAGCTCATGCCGAGGCGCGCAGCGATCCTGCAAAGTCATCGGCCACTTCCGGACACACGGCCAAACCCGGGTGCTCCAGACGTCGACAGAAGCTCACTTCCCCATTGATACCTGATAAGTACCTGATTAGCCGCCCGGAGTGCTCCATGCCTGATTACCGCTCGAAAACATCCACCCATGGCCGCAACATGGCCGGCGCCCGTGCCTTGTGGCGCGCCACGGGGATGAAGGATGACGACTTCAAGAAGCCGATCATCGCCATTGCCAACTCCTTCACCCAGTTCGTACCGGGCCACGTCCACCTCAAGGACCTCGGTCAACTGGTTGCCCGGGAAATCGAACGCGCCGGCGGCGTGGCCAAGGAATTCAACACCATCGCCGTGGACGACGGTATCGCCATGGGCCACGACGGCATGCTCTATTCGCTGCCGAGCCGCGAGATCATCGCCGACTCCGTCGAATACATGGTCAACGCCCACTGCGCCGATGCCATCGTGTGCATTTCCAACTGCGACAAGATCACCCCGGGCATGCTCATGGCCGCCCTGCGCCTGAACATCCCGGTGATCTTCGTCTCCGGCGGCCCGATGGAAGCCGGCAAGACCAAGCTCGCCAGCCACGGCCTGGACCTGGTCGATGCCATGGTGATCGCCGCCGACTCCAGCGCTTCTGACGAGAAGGTTGCCGAGTACGAGCGCAGCGCCTGCCCGACCTGCGGTTCGTGCTCCGGCATGTTCACCGCCAACTCGATGAACTGCCTGACCGAAGCCCTGGGCCTGGCCCTGCCGGGCAACGGTTCGACCCTCGCCACCCACAGCGATCGCGAACAACTGTTCCTGCAGGCCGGCCGGACCATCGTCGAGCTGTGCAAGCGCTACTACGGCGAGAACGACGAATCGGTGTTGCCGCGCAACATCGCCAACTTCAAGGCGTTCGAAAACGCCATGACCCTGGACATCGCCATGGGCGGTTCCACCAACACCATCCTGCACTTGCTGGCGGCGGCCCAGGAAGCCGAGATCGATTTCGACCTGCGCGACATCGACCGCCTGTCCCGTCATGTGCCGCAACTGTGCAAGGTCGCGCCGAACATCCAGAAGTACCACATGGAAGACGTGCACCGTGCCGGCGGGATCTTCAGCATCCTCGGCTCCCTGGCCCGTGGCGGCCTGTTGCACACCGACCTGCCGACCGTGCACAGCAAGACCATGGCCGAAGGCATTGCCAAGTGGGACATCACCCAGACCACCGACGAGGCCGTGCATCACTTCTTCAAGGCCGGTCCGGCAGGTATCCCGACGCAAACCGCGTTCAGCCAGTCGACCCGTTGGGAAACCCTGGACGACGACCGTGAAAACGGCTGCATCCGCAGCGTCGAGCACGCGTATTCCAAGGAAGGCGGCCTGGCCGTGCTGTACGGCAACATCGCCCTGGATGGCTGCGTGGTGAAGACCGCCGGCGTCGACGAGTCGATCCACGTGTTCGAAGGCAACGCGAAGATTTTCGAAAGCCAGGACAGCGCCGTGCGCGGCATCCTCGCTGACGAAGTGAAGGCCGGCGACATCGTGATCATTCGCTACGAAGGTCCGAAAGGCGGCCCGGGCATGCAGGAAATGCTCTACCCGACGTCCTACCTGAAGTCCAAAGGCCTGGGCAAAGCCTGCGCCTTGCTGACCGATGGCCGGTTCTCCGGCGGCACCTCGGGCCTGTCCATCGGCCACGCTTCGCCGGAAGCGGCGGCTGGCGGTGCCATTGGCCTGGTGCGCGATGGCGACAAGGTCCTGATCGACATTCCGAACCGCTCGATCAACCTGTTGATCAGCGACGAAGAACTGGCCGGGCGCCGCATCGAACAGGACAACAAGGGCTGGAAACCGGTGGAAGTGCGTCCGCGCAAAGTCACCACGGCCCTCAAGGCCTACGCCCTGCTCGCCACCAGCGCCGACAAGGGCGCGGTGCGTAACAAGGCGATGCTTGACGGCCTGTAAGCGTCGTTAGCCGCAATAAAAATGCCCCGCCAAGTGCGGGGCTTTTTTTGATGCCATGAAACCCAGTGATCCTTTGTGGCGAGGGAGCTTGCTCCCTCGCCACGGGTTCACCTATTTTCAAGTCTCTGGTACTCCTGAGGGAGCGAACTTGCTCGCGATGGCGGTGTGTCAGCCAGCAAAAGTGTTACTGAACCATCGCTATCGCGAGCAAGCTCGCTCCCACAGAAGGTCGTGGGTCTTATTGAATGTCTTCGGGCTTGACGATCACCCAGTTCTTGTCCGCCGTCACCGGCAGACCTTCCTTGGCCTGGGCCGCGGCGTGCTTGGCCATCATGCCGTTGATCTGGTTCATGTATTTGTCCTTGCGGTTGACCCACAGGTGAATACCGCCCTTGGCCACGTCCACATCGTGGAACAGCATGTAGCCGTCACTGCTCGGTGTGTCACCCGCCACCAGCACCGGTTTTTTCCATTCGTCGATGTACGTCAGGATCGCCGCGTGCTTGCCGGCCATCCAGGTCGCCGGGGTCCACAGATAAGGTGTGTACTCCAGGCCAAGGTTGGCCTTCTCGTCATATTTACCCGCGGTGATCTGCTTACGGGCGGTGGTCAGCTCGCCGGTCTTGCGGTCCTTGAGCAGCGTGGTCACGCCGATCACGTTCTGCGGCTTGAGGTTGTAGCCGTATTTCGGGTCCGAGGCGACCATGCGTACCAGCTCTTCGGAAGCGGCGGTCATGACATAGACCTCGATGCCGTTTTCCATCAGCTTGTTGTACAGCTCGGCCTGGCCGGTGAAGATTTTCGGCGGGTTGACGTTGTACTGGACCACCTTGTCACCATCGTAATAGGTAGTCGGCACCGGCTTGCCGGACGCCATCAGCTCATCGACATAGCCCTTGAGCTCCTTGAGCGTAAAGCCAGAAAACACCTGGGCCACCCACGGATAACAGACCATGTCATCCACTTCGCACAGGCGATAGTAATAACTGAACAGGCTTTCCTTGTGGTCGGCCGTGTCCTTGAACGGCATCAGCTTCAAGGACGGGTCCAGGCTTTCCCGAGTGATGAGGCCCTTGTTCTCCATGAACGGCAGCAACGATTCCTCAAGGTCGTAGCGGTAACTGGTGTTGTCCATGTCGAATACCGCGTAGTTACCCTTGTTGGCGTTGGCCGCGATCATCGCGTCCAGGGCCTTGGCCTGTTCCGCCGGCCAGTGCTTGAGCTCGGTGGCGAGCACCTGGCCGGCAAGACCAAGACTCAAGGCGACAGCGAGAAAACGAGGTGCGAGCTTCATCGGCATTTCTCCCAGGTTCAAAGAACTCGACGCTAACAAATGCGTATGACAGTCCTCGCCCAGCCGCGACTGCTTGCGTTCTGATAACGCCAGCGGCATACCCGCAAACGCCAAGTCCTTATTCCATAAACGACAATCTACATGCGTTTTTAGTATTAATTCATTAGTTATCAGGCTGTTAGGCTTCCCGACTCACAGTCGCAGCTTCGGGCGACTGGCACGTCTTATCGGAGTCTCTTTTGATGAATCTGCCGCTGATCCTCAACCTGCTGGTGTTCCTCGCCTTGCTGTATGGCCTGGCGCAAACCCGTCACCGCACCTGGAGCCTGGCCAAGAAGGTGCTACTGGCACTGGTGCTGGGCGTGGTGTTCGGCATCGCCCTGCACACGATTTATGGCGCCGGCAACCCGGTGCTCAAGGCCTCCATCGGCTGGTTCGACCTGGTGGGCAACGGCTACGTGCAGTTGCTGCAAATGATCGTGATCCCGCTGGTCTTCGCCTCGATCCTCAGCGCCGTGGCTCGCCTGCATAACGCCTCGTCCCTGGGCAAGATCAGCTTCCTGACCATTGGCACGCTGCTGTTCACCACCGCCATCGCCGCGCTGATCGGCATCGGCCTGACCAACCTGTTCGGCCTCACCGCCGAAGGCCTGGTGGCCGGCACCCAGGAACTGGCGCGCCTGCAAGTGATCCAGAGCGACTATGCCGGCAAGGTCGCCGACCTGAACATCCCGCAATTGCTGCTTTCGTTCATTCCGCAGAATCCCTTTGCCGACCTGGCGCGGGCCAAGCCGACGTCGATCATCAGCGTGGTGATCTTCGCCGCGTTCCTCGGCGTCGCGGCGTTGCAGTTGCTCAAGGATGACGCGGAAAAAGGCCAGAAAGTGATCAACGCCATCGACACCCTGCAAAGCTGGGTGACGCGCCTGGTGCGCCTGGTGATGAAGCTGACGCCGTACGGTGTGCTGGCGCTGATGACCAAGGTGGTGGCCGGCTCCAACCTCCAGGACATCATCAAGCTCGGCAGTTTTGTCGTGGTGTCGTACCTCGGGCTGGGCCTGATGTTCGTGGTCCACGGCCTGTTGGTGTCCGCTGCGGGGATTAACCCGTTGCGCTTCTTCCGCAAGATCTGGCCGGTGCTGACCTTCGCTTTCACCAGCCGCTCCAGCGCCGCCACCATCCCGTTGAGCATCGAAGCCCAGACCAGTCGTCTCGGCATTCCACGGGCGATTGCCAGCTTCAGCGCCTCGTTCGGCGCCACCATCGGCCAGAACGGTTGCGCCGGTCTTTATCCGGCCATGCTGGCGGTGATGGTCGCGCCGACCGTGGGCATCAACCCGCTTGATCCGGTCTGGATCGCAACGCTGGTGGCGATCGTTACGTTGAGTTCGGCCGGAGTGGCCGGGGTCGGTGGCGGCGCGACGTTCGCCGCGCTGATCGTGCTGCCGGCCATGGGCTTGCCGGTCGCGCTGGTTGCCTTGCTGATTTCCGTCGAGCCGCTGATCGACATGGGGCGTACGGCGTTGAACGTCAGCGGCTCGATCACCGCAGGGGCGATTACCAGCCAGGTGATGCAGCAGACTGATAAGGCCTTGCTCGATGCCGAGGCGCATGGGGAGTTGGTGCACGCTTGATTGCCTGATACCTGTGGGAGCAAGGCATAGCTCCCACAGGGCTTACAGTTTTTCCCACACCTCAAAGCTGTAGGCCGGCTTGTCCCCTTCAGCCGGGTTCGGCTGGTTCGACACCAGCTTCCACTGGCTCGAATCGAATTCTGGAAACCACGCGTCCCCTTCCGGACTCAGCGCCACGCGGGTCAGGTACAGTCGATCCGCCTGCTCCAAGGCCTGGGCGTACAGTTGGGCGCCACCGATCAACATCAGCTCGTCGACGCCCTGCTCCAGAGCCCACGCCTGGGCCCGCGCCACCGCGGCTTCCAGGGTGGAAAACACTTCCGCGCCGTCCAGCACCAAGTCCGGCTGACGGCTGACCACGATGTTCAAGCGCCCCGGCAGCGGTCGACCGAGGGAATCCCAGGTCTTGCGCCCCATGATGATCGGCTTGCCCAAGGTGGTGGCCTTGAAGTATTTGAAATCCCCCGGCAGGTGCCAGGGCATGCTGTTGTCGACGCCGATCACACGGTTTTCACCGAGGGCTGCGATCAGGCTTAGGGGGAGAGTTTTGTTCATGGTCGCGAGGATACCAGAGGCCCGGCGTACCCCGACAGGCATCACAGCGGTTATGCTCAACCCTCATTCGAGCAACGGAAGCCCCCGTGACAGAACTGCAGAACCTCTGGTTGACCGAGACGATCCGCCTGCGTGAAGAGCATGCCGGCCCGCTCGAAGACCAGGAAGCCAATCGCCTGGCCCGTGCGGCAGGCGGCGATCTCTCCACCCGCATCGGCCACCGCGCTCGCTGGCTGGCCGAACGCGATGGCCTCACCCAAGCCCTGCGCCATTGGCTGCAAGGGGCACGCCTGGCGCTGGTAACGTTGGCGCTGCTCGCCGTCATCAGCGGCGCTGGGCTGGGCTTTGCCGCCCTCGGCGACGGGCAAACACCGGTCAATGTGTTCTGGGCCTTGGGCAGTCTGTTGGGGTTGAACCTGATCCTGCTCATCTCTTGGGCCCTGGGCCTGATCTTTGCCGGTGAGCAAGGTGCCGCACTGGGACGCCTGTGGCTGTGGCTCAGCGAAAAACTCGCCCGCGATGCCAAGGCCGCCCAACTGGCACCGGCCCTGCTGCTGTTGTTGCAACGGCACAAGCTCAATCGCTGGGTCCTCGGCGCGTTGGTCAACGGTTTGTGGCTGCTGGCGATGCTCAGCGCGCTGGTCATTGTCCTGATGCTGATGGCGACCCGGCGCTACGGCTTCGTCTGGGAAACCACGATTCTCGGCGGCCAGACCTTCGTCGCCATGACCCAGGCGCTTGGTGCACTGCCCGCCCTGTTGGGTTTCAGCGTGCCGACCGAGGAGATGATCCGCGCCAGCGGCGACGGCGCCCTCAACATAGAGAGCGCCCGCCAGGCCTGGGCCGCCTGGCTGGTCGGCGTGCTGCTGGTCTATGGCGTGATGCCGCGCCTGTGTCTGGCGCTGCTGTGTCTATGGCGTTGGCAACGTGGCCGGACCACGCTGCGTCTGGACTTGAACCTGCCGGGCTACGCTCAACTGCGCGAACGACTGATGCCCAGCAGCGAACGCCTGGGCGTCAACGACGCAGCACCCGCACAACTGCATCCCATTGAAAGCGCCGTCAGTGCAATGGACAGCGACGGCGCGCTGCTGGTGGCCATCGAACTGGACGATCGGCCCTGGCCGCCCAAACTGCCCGAAACCGTGAAAAGTGCTGGCATCCTCGACAGCCGCGAGTCGCGTCACAAACTCCTCGAACAACTGTCGCGCTTTCCCCCGGCGCGGCTGGCGATAGCCTGCGACCCCCGCCGATCACCGGACCGTGGCAGCCTGGCGCTGATCGCCGAGTTGGCCCGCAGCGCCAGCGCTACCCGCGTTTGGCTGTTGCAAGCGCCGCCCGGCGAAGCGCTGGATGCCGAGCGCCTGAGCGACTGGCACAACGCGCTGCAGCAGTTGCAACTGCCCTTCGCCGACTGCATGCCCTTGAACTGGCTGGAGACCGGCCATGACTGAGCCCCTGAAACCGCTGAAGTTGGCCGTGGTCGGCCACACCAACGTGGGCAAAACCTCGCTGTTGCGAACCTTGACCCGCGACGTCGGCTTCGGCGAAGTGTCCCACCGCCCGAGCACCACCCGGCATGTCGAGGGTGCGCGCCTGTCGGTGGACGGCGAAGCGCTGCTGGAACTGTACGATACGCCGGGCCTGGAAGACGCCATCGCCCTGCTCGATTACCTCGAGCGCCTGGAGCGCCCTGGCGAACGCCTCGACGGCCCGGCGCGCCTGGCCCGCTTCCTCGAGGGCAGCGAGGCACGGCAACGCTTCGAACAGGAAGCCAAGGTGCTGCGGCAACTGCTCGACAGCGACGCCGGGCTGTATGTGATCGATGCCCGGGAGCCGGTGCTGGCCAAGTACCGCGATGAATTGGAAGTCCTCGCCAGTTGCGGCAAACCGCTGCTGCCGGTGTTGAATTTCGTCAGCAGCGCCCACCATCGCGAGCCCGACTGGCGCGAAGCCCTGGCGCGATTGGGGTTGCACGCCCTGGTGCGGTTTGACAGCGTCGCCCCGCCCGAGGACGGCGAGCGACGCCTGTATGAAAGCCTCGCGTTGTTGCTGGAAAGCGCCCGTGGGCAACTGGAGCGACTGGTCGCCGACCAACAGGCCCAACGCCTGGCCCGCCAGCAGAGCGCGGCGCGCTTGATCGCCGAACTGCTGATCGACTGCGCCGCCTGCCGACGCAGCGTGGCCAGCGACGTCGAGTTGGAACGCGAGGCCATCAGTGAACTGCGCAACGCGGTACGTCAGCGCGAACAGCGCTGCGTCGAAGCCCTGCTCAAGCTCTACGCGTTCCGTCCCCAGGACGCGGCTGCCAGCGACCTGCCGCTGCTCGACGGACGTTGGGGCGATGATTTGTTCAACCCCGAAACCCTCAAGCAACTGGGCGTACGCGTCGGCGGCGGGATCGCGGCGGGCGCGGCGGCCGGTGCCGGGGTGGACTTGCTGGTGGGTGGCCTGACCCTCGGTGCCGCGGCCCTGGCCGGGGCCATTGTCGGCGGCACCCTGCAAACCGCCCGCAGCTATGGCAACCGGCTGATAGGCAAACTCAAGGGACAACGGGAACTGACGGTGGACGACGGCGTGCTGCGTTTGCTGGCCCTGCGCCAACGGCAATTGCTCCAAGCCCTCAACCTGCGCGGCCACGCGGCGATGGACAGCATCCGCATCGCCACGCCCCAGGACAAGACCTGGCGCGAAGGCAAGCTGCCCGAAGCCCTGAACAAGGCCCGGGCGCATCCGCAATGGTCGTCGCTCAATCCCCAGGCTCGGTTGAGCCAGGCGGAGCGGCAGGAGCAGATTGAGCAGTTGGCCGAGCAGCTCTAGCCCTGCAGCAAGAGACTTTGTGGGAGCAAGGCTTGCCCGCGATGAATCGATGCGGTCTTTCAGAGACCGAGGCGCCTGTATCGCGGGCAAGCCTTGCTCCCACAGAGAGTTCCTTGTCGCAGAGCGCTGCGCTGCTCAAGATTACTCGTTACTCAAGGCTTTGAGGGCCGCCGCCGCTTCAGCCAACTCCAGCTCGCTGAACACCCGCACCCCATGGCGCTTGAGCAACGCCGCCGTCACGCCTTCGCCACTGACCTTCACACCGCTGAACGTCCCGTCATAGGTCAGCAGGTTGCCGCACGATGGGCTGTTGGCCTTGAGCACGGCGATCTGGATGCCATGGGCACGCACCAGTTCCAGCGCCTGATTCGCACCGGACAGGAACTGCGCACTCACATCCTCGCCATCGGTAGTGATCACCACCGCCTGACCGTCGAGCACTCGCCCGCCCTGCCCGCCAGGAATCTCCGCCGCCGCCCGAGGCGTGGGCAAGCCGCCGGCGACTTCTGGGCACAACGGCACGACCCGGCCTTCGTCGAGCCATTGCTGGAGTTGATCGAACGGCCCGCTGGCACCACCGTCATAGCGCACGCGATGGCCGAGCAGGCAGCGACTGACCAGGATCTTTTCCATATTCAGAACAACTCATTGCCGCGACGGCGGAACCAACCGGTCAAGGACAAGCGATTGCGCGTGGCCGGCAGGACTTCATGGGGAATGTCCCCCGACAGGAACACCACCAGGCAGCCGCCGATGGGCACCACGTCACGCTCCACGCCTTCGTCCAGGTACATGCGCAACTGGCCGCCGTGCTCCGGTAGCCAATCGTCGTCGTTGAGGTAGAGCACCGCCGACACCATGCGCCGGTCATCGTCGCGAAAGCGGTCGACGTGCCTGAGGTAGAACGCACCGGGAGGGTACAGGGCGAAATGGCTTTCGAAATCCTCCAGCCCCAGGAACAGCCCGCGATTCATCGCCTCGCGCAGGCTGTCCATCAGCGCCAGGTAATGGTCGCAGGCTTGCGCCTGACCAGGTTCGATCCACTGGATGCGATCCCCCCGAATCCCTTCGCGAATCTCCGAGAACGGTCCGCGACCGACCGCTGCCGGAGCCAGTTCACCCTCGGCGGCACGCTGGCGGCATTCGGCCGCCAGGGCGCGGGTAAGCGCCTCCGGCAGGAAGAGATTCTGCTGCGACCAGCCGCGCTCGGCCAGGTCGTCGACGATACGTAGCAGCAGCGGGTGATCAGAAGGTATTTGCATGGCGCGCATAGTATTCCTGTGCCTGCAAAACCGACAGCGACGCTCAGCAGGTTTTTTGCTGCCAGATAGCACCGCCGTACGAACTTGATACGAATTCTCGACAAGACCCCACACCCCACGGAGAATAGTCGGCTGCTGACAGGAGTCCCTATGCGCCGTTTGCTTTTCTCACTGTTGATGTTCTGCGTTTTGCCCGCCTGGGCAGACAGCTACGACCAGTTGTACAAGGTCGCCGGCTGGCCGGAACAGCGGGCGCATTTCAGTGATGCCTTGAGCGCCGCCCAGCAGCGTTACCAGAGCAGCCTGCCGCCGGCGGTGTTCCAAGCGCTGGTGAACAACAGCAATCAACGTTTCGCCCCCCAGGCCATGGACCAGCGGGCCGAAGCGCAAATGCGCAAGAATCTTCGTGACCCTCAGCCGGCCCTGAGTTTCTTCCAATCGCCTTTGGGCCGCAAAGTCGTGGCAGCCGAGTTGCTGGCGACCCGGCGCGATCAATTGGCGAAAAACGCCAAAGGCCTGCCGAAGATGCAAGCCAGTGACAACCGCCTGTTGATCATCGGCCACCTGGCCCAGGCCCTGCCCGCCCGCGAAGCCGGCGCCGAAGTTAGCCTGGCGATCGCCGGCGTGGCGGCCGACAGCCTGAGCTCGATGATCCCGGGACTCCTGGGGGCCGGCCAGGCCCAGGGCATGCTCAACGGCCAGCGCCAGCGACTGATGGAACAGATCGGCGCGGACCTGAACAACACATTGCTGTACGTCTACCGTGACCTGACGGATACCGAGTTGGAAGAATTCGCCACCTTCGCCGAATCGACTGAGGGCCAGGCTTATTATCAAGCGGCTTTGGCGGCGATTCGGGCGGGGTTGGCGGTGGGGCAGACTCTCGGGCAATAGTTCAGCACCGCTATCGCGAGCAAGCTCGCTCCCACAGGGTGTTGAGTGAACTCAGATTCGCGAGCACACAGATCCAATGTGGGAGCGAGCTTGCTCGCGATAGCAATAGCCCGGTCACCGCCGAACCCGACTCATCCGCTTCGTCAAAAACCCAAACATCTCTTGCCGTATCGCCAGCGCCTCGTTCGCCAGGTGATGCCGCCCTTCAGGCAACATCAGCACCTGCGGCCGGTCGAATTTGCCGCGCAGCACTTGCAGGTTGTGCACCCAATCCACCGTCATGTCCGCCTGTCCCTGCACGATCAACGGCTGGCGCGGGCTGCTCGGGGCGGCTTCGATACGCTTGATCCATTGCCCCAAGGCCCCCACCCATGCGGTGGGCAAACGTAATGGCTGCAGCGGATCGGCTTGCAGGAATGGCAGGAACTGCGGGTCAGTGGAGTTCTCGCTGAAACGCCGGGCGATACCGGTGACGAAGGGCTTGAGCAGGTAATAACTCAGGCGCGACCAACCCCAGGCCCGCGGCCGCACCAGGGGTGACAACAGGATGACCTGGCCCTGGGCCGGGCTTTGCGCGCCGTGGTTGAGCACGTGATCGACCACGATCGCCCCGCCGGTACTTTGCCCACACAGGTGCCAAGGATGCGGCAGGTCCAGCGTCGTGGCCTCGGCCAACAGCCCCTGCAAGGTGGCCTGGTACTCGGCGAAATCCTCGATGCTGGCGCGTTCGCCGCTGGACAGGCCATGGCCCGGCAGGTCGCAGGCGATCACCGCGAACTTCTGTTCCAAGGCCCATTCGATCAAGTGCCGGTACAGCCCCATGTGATCGTAGTAACCGTGGAACACAAACAACGTCGCCACGGCTTTTTCCGGCCACCAGACCTGACTGACCACCTCATACCCGCCCACCTCGAAACGCCCCAATCCCTTGCGCACGCTGCGCTGGGGAAAATCCAGCCCATAGAACCGCTGGTAAGCCTGGGCTTGCTCGGACAGGGCTTGCCACTGGGCCAACGGTTGCAGGCTGGCACGCAGGAGATCGGGATCGAAAGTGGCAGGCATTAAGGTTTCCAGACATGGGCGCAGCGCGCGAGACAGACTTTACAAGCCTGTGATATTCATCTGTCGCGGCAAGCATGGCAAGCTACGCGGCTTCAGAGGATCGACTCCATGCGCCCGTCCCATCGCACGACCTTGCTTGCCAGCCTGCTTGCCCTCGGATGCGCCATCGTATTGTGGGCGGCCTACGACTGGTTCCAGGGCCGTTTCCTGCGGACCTTCAGTCAACACACGGCGGTGTTTTCCGGCGACCCTCTGCGCCTGCCTGCCGACCTGGCCGGCCCCGGCGCGATCCGCCTGGTGCATTTCTGGGACCCGGCGTGCCCGTGCAACGTCGGCAACCAGCAGCACCTGGCCGAACTGGTCGATAAATACGTACCGCAAGGCGTTGAGTTCTATGCGGTACAAAAGCCCGGCAGCCAGGGTCAATTACCGGCCACCCTGAACAGCCTCAAACCGCTCTCGGCGCTCCCCGGCTCAAACCAGATTCCCGCCAGCCCGGCCGTGGCGATCTGGGATCGCAGCGGCCAGTTGGCGTACTTCGGTCCCTACAGCGAAGGCCTGACCTGCAATTCGAGCAACAGCTTCATCGAACCGATTCTCGAGGCGTTGAGTGCCGGCCGGGAAGTTAACGCGACTCACACATTGGCCGTGGGCTGTTATTGCCCGTGGTCGGTTTCAAACTGAAGTGTTAACTACATCACGTATTGCCAGCCTCCTCTTGGGTGAGAATACAAAGTTGAACCTAGTGCCCGCCTCTAGAGCTCTTACTCAAAGTAAGGGCGTGGGCTGAACCGTTTGTCGGATCCAATTTTTCCAAAGAACGCCATTACCCTTCCTTTTCGGCCTGTGCCCCGTGCCAGACGGGTTGTGCAGGGCAATTGACGGCCGCCGACCGTTTAGCTGAATCGATTAACAGCGGCCGTGCCAGTATGAACTTTTTTTTAATCTCTTCTCTAAACCTCGTGACCAACAAAATGTTCTTTACCCGTGCAGCGCGCGGCGGCGCTAACTAGAGGAAGTTCCATACGCCTTTTGATCTTTCAACTTGTCGACCCTCCTAACCAAACAAGAAATGGAATCGTCAGTGATGCAAAAGCTGCTATGCGCTGCACTTTCCAATCCCCATAAAGAAGATGCCCTCAACCTTGAGGCGTTTGTCCAATGCGTCGCCCCGCTCATGATCGACGTGCTGCTGCGCGGCGAAACCGGCACGGGTAAAGACACGCTGGCAGAAAAGATCCATCGTATGTCGGGTTGCTCCGGCAAGTTCGTTGCCATCAACTGCGCCGCCATTCCTGAAACCCTCGCGGAGAGCCAGCTCTTCGGGGCCAACACCGGCGCGTTTACCGGCGCCAGCCAAAATCGCGCGGGGTTCGTCGAAGCCGCGCATAACGGCACGCTGTACCTGGACGAAATCGACAGCATGCCGTTGGGGCTGCAAGCCAAGCTGCTGCGTGTCCTGGAATCCAGGACGGTCCAAAGGCTGGGCTCGACCCAGAACATCCCGGTGAACATGCGGGTTATCGCCTCCGCCCAGTGCCCGCTGGGGGAAATGGTCGAACGTGGCGAATTTCGCCGGGACCTGTATTTTCGCCTGAACATCATCAGCCTCAAGCTGCCTCCACTGCGTAGCCGCAAGGAGCGCATCGTGCCGCTGTTCCAGTCGCTGGTGCGCCGGGAGGCACAGGCACTTGACCGGCCTTATGTCGCACCGTCGCCAACGCTGTTGCGCCAACTGCTCGGCTACGCCTGGCCTGGAAACATCCGCGAGCTGCAATCCGCCGCCAAGCGATACGTGCTCGGCTTGCCGGCATTGCCCCGCGCCGAACCACTGGAACACAGCAGTTCAACGCTCAAGTTGAAAGAGCACCTGCAGCAGTTCGAGAAAATCCTCATCGAGGACTGCATGCGCCGCCACCATCACTGCATCGACAAGGTTATCGCCGAACTGGGTATCGCCCGGCGTACGCTGTATTACCGAATGAAGTGCCTGCAAATATCGACGAGTTGAGTGGGATCGGTGGAACCGTTTACGCAACGGTCGCCACTTAACCGTCGAGACGCTCACGATCGTCTCGCCATTCCACAACCCGGAGATACGACTATGAGTTTTGGTGGACTTTCTCTCGCGGCTTCCACGGCTGCCATGCAGCAGATGGACGCGACCTCCGCTGCGATGACAACCATGAAATCCGAATTCGACCAGAAGAAACTGGTCGCCGACACCATGAACGCAATCGCGGCAGGGTCGATGGACACCGCAACCAAGGCCATCACCGCCATGGGGGAGGCATCCAAAGGCATACGATTCTGACCCATCCGCTTCAGTCCCCGCTTCGGCGGGGCAACCTCAAGCGCGATGCGCAGGAGGCCTTATGCACATTGACATGCCAGACAGCCTTCGTGCTCTCAGAGACCTGTCCCATGACGAGCCCACGCAGCGCCCCGCCCAGACTCCTCCGGGCCTGGCGAACGTGGTCGCCGAGCACCTGGCGTTGCATGGGGCCGGCGACCGGTTGCGGGCGTCGCTCGTCCAGTGGGGTGACGAACAGGGTTCGACCGGCGGACAGTCTCGCTTCGGCTGGCGCAACCCCCAGGACAGATTGACCGCAGAAACCGAAGACCCTTTGCGCCTGGTGCTGGAAGACATCCTGGAAGAGATCAACAGCGGCACCGGTTCCAATCTCGATGTCGACATCGATGACGCCTATTCCAATGAAGACCTGTTCAACGATCTGGCCCAGATGCTCGCCCATCGCCGGCAACCCATCGGTGACAACGATCTCGACAGCCAAAGCGATTTCGGCAGTGCCAACAACCCCTTCTGTGGCGCGTTGTTCGGTGCCTGGGAAATGGAGGGCGATCACGCCACGCGGCGCGGTCGTCATGACGCGAGCCTGTCGCTGCTGCTCAAGATCATCGCAGTCCTGGGTCGAAGGAAACTGCTGACGCTGCTGGACATCGACGAAAGTGACGGCCAGGCGCGGTATGAACCGGATGACCAGGACCTGTTGTTCGAGATCGCGGCATTCATGGACCAGCACCCGGCGCGCTATCCCCCACCGGCAGCCCTCGACACGGAACGGTGGACATGGACCGAACGCATTGCCCGCGGCACAGCGCTGGATGCGCGCGAAACTCGCTTGTTCCAGCTTGCCCTGGAAGAACTGGACTCCGCGCTGGCCCGCTTGGCCGGCCAGCAGTCCCCGCTACGCCAACGCGCCCGGCGCAGCCGGGAAGAAATCGAGTTTCACCTGAGCGTCACCGGTAGCGCTCGCAACGTCTTGAGGCGGATGTGCGCCTGAAGGCACCCGCTCTTTGAATTCCAGCTATTTGAACAACAGGAGACATTCCGTGGACATACATGCCATCGACCCCAGCAACCTCGCCTCCACTTCCGCCAAAACGAGCGCCAGGCCACAGGCCAGCGCCGAGACCAGCGATGTCAGTTGGTTCAACGCACAAATGCGCGAGAAAGCTCCCGCCCCGGACAGCGAAAACAACGTCGCGGCACGCATCATTGACTCGTTGTCGAGCCGCTCCAGCGAATTGCAGCGCCTGGATGAACGCGCCAACCGCGACATGATCAAGGCCGTCCGCAGCGCCGACCCGCAGGATATGTTGCAGTCGAATCGGTCGTTGTCGTCCTTCCACCTGGAAAGCCTGATGACCGCGAAAATAGTCAGCAAAGGCTCCCAGGCAATCGAGAAGCTCACCAATCTCCAGTAAAGGGAAGGCCGGTCATGTCCATGCGCGCGTTCTCCACACTGTTGCTGTGCCTGCTGCTCACCGGTTGCGACGAACGGACGGCATTGCACAGCCATCTTTCCGAGCAGGATGCCAACGAAGTGATCGCCGAGTTGGCGAACAAGAACGTGGAGGCGAGCAAGCAAGTCGACAAAGACGGGTTGACCGTACTGGTCGAGCCAGCCGACATGAACAGTGCCGTCCAGGTACTCGAAGCCGCCGGCTTGCCGCGTCGGTCCCGCTCCAGCCTGGGGGAGATCTTCCGCAAGGAAGGGGTGATTTCCACGCCGATGGAAGAGCGTGCCCGCTACATCTATGCCTTGTCCCAGGAGCTCGAATCGACGCTTTCACAAATCGATGGCGTGGTGCTCGCCCGGGTCCATGTGGTCCTGCCGGAACGGGTGGCCCCGGGTGAGCCGGTCCAGCCTGCATCGGCCTCGGTCTTCATCAAGCACACCAGTGCCCTGGACCCCGACAGCATTACTCCCCGCGTACGCAACCTGGTCGCCAGCGGGATTCCCGGCATGGCCGACGCCACTCAGAACCCGACCAAGTTATCGGTGGTATTCGTTCCCGCCGCCCCCTATCAGGAACAGCGCAAGATGGCGTACTTCGGCCCCTTCCTCATGCAGGCCGATGACATTGGTTATTGGCGGGCGGTGACCGTGGCGGCAAGCATCACCTTGCTCGGCATCCTGATGGGTGCCTTGTATGGCCTCTATCGGCTATGGCGCAAAGGCGTGTTGGTGCTGCCACGGTTCCTCGGCCACACGCTCGCCAAGCCAGCCGGGACGCCCGCCTCACCTCAAAGCAGCGCGACACCCGGGTTGTTTGCCGTGAAAACCCCGGGGGCCAAGCCCGACAGTAACGGGACTGCCGCATGACGGCGGAAGTTGAATGGGTGCGCTGGTGGAGCCACGCCTGGCGCGAGGCAGACCGGGCCTGGTACTCGTCGGCGCTTTGCCGGCTGACCGCGCCGCAAATCGACGCCCTCGCCCGGGGGCACCACGCCGCGCTTGCGCGCACCTTCGGCATGACCCCGTGCACGCCACCACAACCCAGTCCGGCGCTGCAAGCGCTGTTCTGCGGTACGCCCCGGACCTTGCCCCTTGCCTGCGAATTGGTGGCGAGCACTTGCGCACCGTTAACAGCGACACACGCCCTTTCGGCGCAGGACCGGGCCTGGTGCGAGCGCACCGCCAAAGCCCTGCGGCCGGGGCACTGGCTCGAACAAGGCCAGGATCCGCTCGCACTGCTGCGTGCCTGGCTGGGTGAACGGGCCTGGGAACGTGCGCGCCTGGCGTTCCCACGCGACAGAATCAGTGCCCTCGAATCGGTGCCCGCCCCTCAACCGCCAGCCGCCAAGCTGAACACGCTTTGGCAGTCCGCCTGCTGGAAGGCTGAGCAAAGCCTGGCAGCCCCGGCCCCTATCCAAACGGAGAGACACGATGCTCGCTCGGCGTTCGCTTGAACTGCGCCCCGATGGCCAGGGCCTGTCGCAGCCCTATATATCGCGCGAAACCCTGGTGGACTGTGCCCGCGCACAGGTCATCCTCGAACAGGCCCAGGCGCAGGCTGCGCAATGGCTTGAGCGCGCCAGCGCAGAGGCGGACGCGACCGTGCTTGAGGCCCAAGCCCGCTTCTGGGAAAAGGCCGAAACCTTGCTCGCCACCTGGGAAGCCCAGCGCCAAGCCATGTGGGAGCGGATCGAGACGAGTGCTGCTCACCTGGTCAACGAGGCCCTGGGGACGCTGTTGGACGAAGTCCCGGAACAGGCGCGCATCGATGCGCTCGTTCGCCAGTTGGCGTCGCGCCAGGACGAGCCGGTCAGCGTCACCCTTCGCTGCCATCCCGAAGACCTGGCGAGCCTGACGCAGAGCCTGGGCACCGATGGCAGGCGCCCCTGGACGCCGGTGGCGGATGCCGACATGGAACGACAGCAACTGAAGCTGGAAACGCCAGGCGGCACATTCCTGCTCGACTGGCCCACCGCTGTCAAAGCCCTGCGCCTGCCTGATCCACCACACCTCCCTGCAAACTGACCTACCGCTATCGCGAGCAAGCTCGCTCCCACAGGGATTTCTGGTGGCTGCGCTGCCTGTGAACACCCCGGAAAAACTGTGGGAGCGAGCTTGCTCGCGAGACGGCGGCACATCCAACATCACCGCAAACTGACCCACCGCTATCGCGAGCAGGCTCGCTCCCACAGGATCTGTGGTGGCTGCGCTGCCTGTGAACACCCCGGAAAAACTGTGGGAGCGAGCTTGCTCGCGATGACGGCGGCACAGCCCCCCCCCGACGCTAACTGAGCCACCTTCATCACAAGCAAGCCCCACCTCCCCAGTTTTTTCCTCATTTACGCGGAACCGCCCATGGCATGACCACCACTCACATCGTGAACATGCCTAACCCAGAGGAACCGCCCATGTCTTCCACCGATGCCGTCCAGCGCCGCCTCGACACCTACTTCCAACGCGCGACCGACAACGTCAACAACGCTGCGATGAACGCGGCAGAAAGTCAGTCGCTCGACGACATGCATTCATTCCTGACGAGCATGAACGGCATGTCCGTGGCAGTGAACGCGGCGACTCAACAGACCACGGCCCATCACAACCTCGCCAAGGCGATCATCGATGCAATGCCATGAGCTGCGAACACAGCTCACCCGCTGGAGCGCCAGCGTCGATGGCCCGGAACGCTTCAGCCTTGTCATCGACGATGGCGAGGCGACCTTCAGCAAGCTCGACGAGGCCGTGCTGGTATCGGTCGAGCTGACTGTCCCGATGACCCATGAGGTGCTTCTGGAAGACCTGCTTCGGCTGGCGCACCCAAGCCTATCGCGATTCCCCGGCGCGCTGGCCCGTTCGCCGCAGGACGGTCGTTTATGGCTGCTGACGCAATTGGCGCCGGACGGGCATATCGACGACCTGATCGAGGCGCTCGAAGCCCTGCTCAACCAGCGTGACACCTGGCAATCCATTCTCAATAAAGACCAACGTGCCGTCGCAGCGCCTGTGGCGCGACGCCTCTCGCACTCTCACTTGCTCGGAACAGGAATCCGCCATGCCTAACAGGTGGCTTATACCGTACCGCTCGATGACCGCAGGCAAGGTACACCTTCGCCAGTCGATCCCACGCCGCTGGGCGACACCTGCGCTGGTCGCACTGGCATTGGCCGCGCTTGGCGCGGGCATGCCGGCACAGGCGGCCATACCGACCGACTGGAAGAACACGCCTTACGCCTACGACGCCCAGGGCACACCGTTGGCCAAGGTACTCGGCGACTTCGCCAATACCTTCGCGGTGCAACTGGTGATCGATGGCACGGTGAAAGGCACCGTCGACGGGCGGATGCGCGCTGAAAGTCCCCAGGCGTTCCTCGACAGGCTCGGCCTGGAAAATCGCTTCCAGTGGTTCATGTACGGCAACACGTTGTACGTCAGCCCCTTGCAGAACCAGGACTCCACGCGCCTGGAAGTGTCCGCCGATGCCGTGCCGGACATGAAGCAAGCCTTGACCGACATCGGCCTGCTGGATCCACGCTTCGGCTGGGGTGAATTGCCCGACGAAGGCGTGGTCCTGGTCTCCGGCCCGGAACGCTATGTGCGTCTGGTGACGCAGTTTGCCGAAGCACGCAAGACCCCCGAGGAAAAGCAGGAAGTGATCAGCTTCCCATTGCGCTATGCCACCGCCGCCGACCGCAACGTCAAGTACCGCGGCGAAACACTGGTCATTCCCGGGGTCGCCAGCATCCTGAAAGGTTTGCTGGAAAGCCGCAGCGCCGTGTCCGGCGGCATGCAAACGGCCTCGCCCCAGGCATCGTTCCAGAACATGCAGGCCCAGCAATCGGCGACCATGGGCAACATCGAACAGTTGGCATTGAACGGCATGGGTCGCCCGAACACCAACCGCGTACCGTCCGGCGCGAGCGGCGGTGGAGGCGGCCGGGGCAAGATCCGCGTCGAAGCCGACGTGCGCAACAACGCGGTGCTCATCTACGACGCGCCCAAGCGACGGGAAATCTACACGCCGCTGATTCGCGATGTGGACGTCCCGCGCAAGCTGGTGGAGATCGATGCGATCATCCTCGACATCGACCGCACGCAACTGGCCGAGTTGGCCTCGAACTGGAACGTCGAGAGCGGCGATCTGATCGGTGGGGCCTCGATGATTCGCCCCGGAGCCAGCTCGACGGTGTTCATTCAGGACTACGGTGATTTTTCCGCGCAACTGCGTGCCCTGGAAGGCCGCGGCCTGGCCTCGGTGGTGGCGAATCCATCGGTTCTGACCCTGGAGAACCAGCCGGCGGTCATCGACTTCAGCCGCACCGAGTACATCTCCGCCATCGGCGAGCGCGTAGCCACCGTCGAGCCGATCACGGCGGGCACCAGCCTGCAGGTCGTGCCCCATGCCATCGAGACCGGGGGCCGCAACCAGATCCAGATGTCCCTGGACATCGAAGACGGCCGCATCGAGCCCTCGGAGGTCGGCCAGCAGACGCCCAGCGTGCGCCGGGGCGTGGTCAGCACCCAGGCTGTCATGGGGGAAAGCCGGTCGCTGGTGGTCGGCGGCTTTCATACCGAAGAGACCGGTGACAACCTCGAACGGGTGCCGTGGCTGGGCCGCATCCCGCTGATCGGGCCGCTGCTGTTTTCCTCGACCACGCGCGAGACCAGCCGTCGCGAACGGGTCTTCATCCTGACGCCCCGCCTGATCGGCGACCAGGTCGACCCGGCCCGCTATATCTCCGCCCTTGACCGCGAGCAGGTCGACAGCGCCATGGCTCGCCTGGAAGAGCGTCGCAACGGCACCCGTCCCGTCGGCCGTATCGAAGTCAGCGATGTGCTCGCCCAGCTCGCCGACGGCAACATTCCGGCCACGTTCAAGCAGGCTGCGTCGATTCCTTATTCGCCCGACACATTGTGCGCACTGCAACCCGGGCTATCCCTGGATGCCGCACGGGCGCAATGGTTCGCAGGCCCCGATTACGGCATCGCCGTGGGCGTGGTGCGCAACGACGGCCAGCGGCGGCTGCGCTTCGACGAGGCGAGCTGCGGCAGCCGCTGGACCCTGGCCACCTCCGCCTGGCCGAAGGTGTGGCTTGAGCCTGGCGAGGAAACGGAAGTGTTCGTGGTCATGAAACAACCCACGCGCACGCCCGGCGGCGAGCGCCCATCTCTCCTGCAAACCAGCGCGAGGACCTTGCCATGAGTCGCACGTCACTGCTGCTCGTTTTATTGCTGAGCCTGCCGGTGTTCGCCGGCTGCGCGAACCGCTCGGGCTGCCAGGGCGAGGCCTGCAGCCGGGCCGAACCGGACAACGGTCGACTGGTGATCTGGTGGTCGCCCGGTATGCGTGGCGGCCTTGGCTCCCCCGAACACCCACTGGACCATACGGTCGTCCCATTGGAGAACTGAAACGCTATGTCTTTTTCGGTACACAGCGTGAGCACTCGCCAGGCCTTCCAGAAGAACATCATCGCCGGCATCGCGACGTATTGGGAAATAGCCCCGGGCATTGAATTCTGTCTGCGACGCGAGCCTCACAGCGTCGGGCTCGTCTTACAGATAGAAAGCCAGGCGCTACGCGCAAACCAGATCCAGCATGCGCTGGAACGGCGCTTCGCCCACCCGACCGACTACGCGCAGCTGTTCGTATTTCTCGATCCGCAGCGAGCGCTCGTGGTCTGGCAGGCACTGCCCGACGCGCCGCTGTCCACTGAGCTGCTCGATGAAATCCAGTCCCGTCAGCTATCGCTGCTGGGCCTGGAAGACCTCGACGATTATTCGGCCACTTATTGAGGGCGATGCTGTTCACTCAGGAACAACGCTGAACCCGTGGCCAGAGATTCATCCAGAAACTTTATGAGGGAGGTTTTCCATGACTGTCGCACCGCTTGCCCAGCGCTTGATCTCGGCCCTCGCGCAACACCTGCATGCGGACTTGCAGCTGGAAGGTGGCGTATGTGCGCTGTATGACACGAGCAACCGCGAGGCCGTGGTCATCGAGCTGCCCGATCACGGCGACGTCGCCATCCTTCATTGCTCGATCGATGTACCTGCCCACGCCCCCGGCCTGCACAAGCGCTTGCTGGAGCTCAACTTTCGCTTGGATCTGCTCGGTGGCAGCTGGCTGGCCCTGGACGATAAGAGCAGCGTTCGCCTGTGCGCCCATTGCCCGCTGGCGATGCTCGACGAAGCGCGGTTCTGCCATTGGATCGTGGGCTTCATCGCCCAGGTCGGCGAGGTTCGTGCACGCTTGGCGGTGCCTGCGACGCCGGGCGGACCTCGTCCGACCTCGCTCAACACAAGCCGTACCCGACTGGGCTAGATGGCCATAGAACAAAAGTCGATAAACCCATGGCTAGAGGTTGCTCCCGCTGGGCTGCGTAGCAGACCATTTTTTGTGAGTGCTTCGCACTCAAGCGGGAGCAAGCTCCCTCGCCACAGGTTCATCATTTTCCCCAGATGGTCAGCATTGGAGATGTTTATCGAAGCTTCATCGCCTCTCCACCCTCCTGCATGACTTTCCTTGCGCTGTCCATGAAGCCCTTGGTCACCTCGGTCACCGTATCGCTCATCAACTTGGCCATGTCGGCAGAGCTTTTAATCAGCATCAGGGCGCTCTGGCGCTCTTCCATCTGCATCTGTAGACCGAACTGCTTTTCCATCGCCTCCTTTTGACGGGTTTCCATCTCGCTCATGAAAGAGTCCTGAGTGCGCGATGCCGGAGTGGCGTTGGACGTTTGCGCGTCATCCAGCGGTTGAGCTTCATTCGGCGCCGCCGCATGGTTGGCGTCCCGCGTTCGGGTACGGCCACGCTCACGCTGATGCACCGGAGGTGGCGTCGAGGAGGAACGTCCCCGTGTGTGCAGGCTTTGGCTGCCCTGGCGCTGCTGCGCCTCGCGGGGCCGTTGGTTCAGTGAGGGTGAGCGCGATAAGCTGTCGATGCCGTGCAGGGCACCTGTGCCCCTTATGGGGGTCGTCAGGGAACGTTGATCAGGCATGGGAAATCCTCCACGAGTCGGTGTGTGGTGAGCACTGTCGGCAGGCCGGTATCGGCCAGACGAGCCTGGCTCACTACCTGAGTGGCGAGCGCGCGTGCATCGGTTCCATCGACCTCAACGCAGGTTCAATTCCGGAATCTCGATCACCTCGCCCTTGGCCTCGTCATCCAGTTCGCGCAGCACCCGATAAATGTGCGCAACCGCCTGGAGCGTTTCCCGGGGGATATACCCACCGACGTCTTCGCGGTAGATCGTTCGTGCCAGCCAGATGCACTGAATGACCGGGACCCGCGCCGCCTTGGCCCGTTCGATCAGCGCCCGGGCCTCGGCATCGACGCCTTTGACGATCAGTTGCGGCAGCGGCGTTTCCTCGGGGCGATACAGCAGCGCGACGGCAAAGTGGGTGGGGTTGACCACCAGCATGTCGGCGTCCTCCACCGGCTTGGTCTCTTTGCTGACGGGCTGGTCGACCAATTGCCGGGCCAGGCTGCGGCGATGCATTTTTACGTGCGGGTCGCCTTCCATTTCCTTGAACTCCTTGCGCACCTCCTCCTCGCTCATGCGCAGGCGCTTGGCGAAGAAATATTTCTGCAGGCCGAAGTCGAGAATCGCCAGCACCAGCAATACGCCCAGGCAAACGTGCATGATGTGTCGAAACAGGCTGGCCAACCCGCGCCAGTAACTGTGCAGGTCGCCGTTGACCAGACTGATCAACGAGCCGAGTGCCGGCAGGGTCACCAGATAAATCACGCTGCCGATAAACACGGCCTTGACCAGCCCCATGAACAGGTTGATCAGCGCCTGGCCGGAGAACATCTGCTTGGCCTGGTTCATCGGGTTCAAGCGGTTCGGGTCAGGCTGCAGGGCTTCGGGAGCGAACAGGAAGCCGAACTGTATCCAACCGGCCACCAGGCGCGTGACGATCGCCAGCCCCACGGTCATCAAGGTGAAATTGAGCAGCACGCCACCGGCATGGGCCAAGGTCTCCTCGAAGGCCCGTACAAAGTCGACATCCAGCCGGTGCAGCGGGAACGCCACCAGGTCTTCCAACGCCTGCATGCTGTCGTCGGCCTGGGTCAATGCCACTTCAGTGATCGCAGCGAGCACCAGCAGGCTGCTCAAGTCCTGGCTCTGGCCGACCTGGCCTTTGTTGCGCGCGTCGCGAATCTTCTTGGGCGTCGCCCGCTTGGTCTTTTCACCACTGTCTTCGCTCATGGGCGAAGCCCTCCTTCAGGGCGCCTGCAACAACAGGTGAAGCAGATGCCGGATTTCGCCATAGCGGCCAAGACGGCCCGTCATCGCATCCCACAGGGTGGGCAAGTAGAACAGCAGGAAGCCCAGGCCGATCAGGCTCTTGGCCGGCATGGCGAGCACGAACACCTGCAATTGCGGGCTATACAGGCTGAGCAGCGCCAGGCTGAACTCCACCAGCAACAGCAAGCCGATAAAGGGTGCCGCGTAGAGCATCATGTGCATGAACATTTCGGCGAGCAGCCCGAGAAACACGCCGAAGCCGTCCGCGCCAGGCAATGGAAACCAAACGGTGGGCGACCACACCAGGTAGCTGTCCCAGATCACCTGGGTCAACGTACCAATGCCCAGGGTGGCGACCAGCAGCAGGATCGTCATCTCCTTGAACAGGTGTCCCAAGGGCGTGGTGTCGGTGCCGAGCGCCGGGTTCAACTGACCACCGATGAGCGCGCCGCGCTGGTTGTCCAGCAAGGCGCCCACCGATTCGTACAACCAGAACGGCATCGCCAGCAGCACCCCGAGCAAGAAACCCAGCACCAGTTCCTTGAACATCAACCCGGCCAGGGACAACCAATTGACCTGGGCGTCGATCAGCGCCTGGCGAATGCCGGGCGCCGGCAACATGCCCAGGGCAAACACCACGGCATGGCGCGGCAAGCCTCGCAGGTGCTGGAAGCAAAACACCGGGACCAGGTAAGCGACCGGGTAGATGCGCGCCATGCCGAGCGCGATCGACAGCAGCAAGTCGAAGTACGGGACGAAAGCCTGGGCCGTCATCAGGTGTTGGCCATCATTTCGAATGCCCGGCGCAGCAGTCCCAGCAATTCCACGCCGATCCAACGGCCGGTGACCAGCAAGGTCAGCCCGACCGCCACCAGCTTGATGCCGAAGGGCAAGGTCTGGTCCTGGATCTGCATCAAGGCCTGCACCAGGGACGTCAGCACACCGACGATCACCGCCACGATCAAGGGCGGCGCGGAGAGCAGGACCACCAGCAACATGCCTTCCTTAAACAACGTCAGCGCGTCCATCGCACGTCCTCAAAGATAGGAATAGAAGAGGCTGTCGAGCAATTGCGTCCAGCCCTGCACGAGGACAAAAATCAGCAGCTTGAGCGGCAATGAAATGGTCATGGGCGCGACCATCTGCATGCCCAGCGCCAGCAGCAGGTTGGACACGATCAGGTCGATGACAATGAACGGGATGTAGATCAGGAAGCCCATCTGGAAGCCGGCCTCGAGCTCCGACAGCATGAAGGCCGGGATGAGCAGCATCAGGTCGTCGCGACTGGCCTGCTCGGCGCGTTCCTTGGGCCACATCCGCTGGGTGTTTTCCAGCAGGTGGGCGAGGATGTCCGGGTTGGTATTGCGCGACATGAACGCCTGCAACGGTTTTATCGCGTTCAGAGCAGAACCTTGCAGCGCCTCGGTACTGCTGAAATCCAACGGTCGCTCCTTCAGCTCTTCGGCGATGTTGTGACCGACCGGCGCCATGATGAACAGCGTCGCGGCCAGCGCAATGGCATACAGCGCCATATTGGGTGGCACCTGCTGTACGCCGATGGCGTTACGGGTGATCGTCAGCACGATGGCTATCTTGAGAAAGGCGCTGCAGATGATCAGCAGCAGGGGGACCAACGAGATCCCACCGATGAACAGCGCCAGCAGAAAGGGGTCGACCCCCTGGAAGCTCATCCAGCCACATCCACGCGAGCGATTTGCAGGCCCAGCCGGCCATCGACCTCGACCAGCTCGCCATGGGCCAGGGCTCGTTCGCCATAGAACAGCGCCGCTGTTCCCGGTGTCGCACCCTGCACTTGCAACACCGCGCCAGGCGCCAGGTTGCGCAGCTCGCCCAATGTCAGGTTCAAATGACCGCAGCGGATCGTAAGCGCCAGCGGCAGGTCGTCGAAGCGCTCGGGCAGATCGGCAGCAACCGGCTCCGTCATCGGCGCCTCCTCGGTTTCAGCGACGCCATAGGCTGGCTGATCGGCCGCCTCGGGGGCTTGGGCCTCAGGTTCGTAGCGGGCGGTATCGTCCCAGTCCGGTGTCAGGATGTCGGTGTCGGCAGTGGTGCTCATAACGGTCTCCTCCAGAGCGAGCAAGGTCAGGCGCAACGGCGCGGCACGGCTGTGTACCCGCACCTGCAAACAATGCCGGCCCAGGCGAATCAGCCCTTGGCCGGATGAGTCGAACAAGGCGGTTTCCGGCACCAGCACATCACCGGGGCGCAGCGTCGCCAACTGCCCGGCAGGCAGTGCCAGGCGTCCCAGTTCCAACGGAACATGCAGCGCAAAACCCGCGAACCCGGGCGCGCTTCGCCGCTGCCAAGGGGCGGCGCGAAGCAGCCCCAGCAGGGTCGTCCCGGGCATTTGCAGATGACTCGTGACGCGGGCCGCGCCCACCCTCACGTCGAGCCGGCAGACAATGCCCGGCACGGCAGGCTCGGCCGTTGGCTTGAGAAAGCCGAATGCCAGGCGCAGGGGCTCGCTCAGGGTTTGCTGGAACAGCGACCAGAACCACGCGTCATCCGGTCCGGGGTCGGCGGGCAAGACCACCGGACATTCACCGAACAGGCTGAGTACGGCGCCGGGCTCATCCAGCGTGAAGACACCATGGGCACACGCCAACACACACGGCGCCCCCCCAGCCGCGCCACCCGGGGTCAGTTCCAGCAGGCCCGTCTCACCCGCCACCTCGAAGGGCAAGCTGACACCGATCCCCAATAGCCGCCGGGCAGTGGCGTCCTCGATACCAACCGGCGGCAGCGTCAATGCATGGACGGTCATGTCGCGCTTGCCTCTTCTTCCTGCGCTACGCGCACGCTCACTGGTTGGCCCAGGCTCTGGGTCAGCGCTTCTTCGAGACGGCCGGATCGACTCGATAACCGCGCCTGTGCGTCTGCACTTTCGCCGGTCAGGCCGATGTCCCACCCGGACGCCCCGCCCAGCCGGCGGGCGGACACCTTGATGCGGCCCAGATTGGGAAGGTGCAGCAGCAGGTCCAGTTGCTGGTCGAGCGTGGCGCGCAAGCGTGGCGTGAGCTGGTCGACAAACGCCTCCACTTCGCTGCTCGAAAGATTCACCAGGCCCGCCAGCGAACCAGTGCCTGCGGTGTCATCCTGCGTGCCGCCCCGTGGCGCATCGGCCCACTGGCGAAACCAGTAGCCGTCACTGCGCCCTGCCATCACGTCGGGGTCGCGCCCGGTTGCAGGAGCAGAGTCGCGCGCCGCCGGACGGATGGCCCGGCTCACCTGGGCGGGCGGTTGCTCATACGCCCGAGGCGGATGCCGGACGGGCGCTGCCGAGGGGTTGCTGTGCGGTGTCGGCCCACCGCGCACGGTACGTTCATTCATCGCTTGGGGTCTCCACCCAGTGCTCCATCATTGCGCTGAGCTTTTCCAGATCACGTCGGCGCCCTTGTAGCCGCTGCTGGGCGGCGGCCGTGTCCTTTGCCTGCTGCGCCTGCTCATCGTCCAGTGCCTGCAACGCCCGCGCTTGCTCGGCCAGCTCGCCGATCAAACGACGCTCCTGGGTACTCCAGGCATTGAGTTCGCACACGCTCAGCGCCCGGCCACGGTGCTCGCCGTACAACGCTTCGCGCTGCAGCGCCTGCTCCTCGCTGGTCGCCTGCATGCGCGCCCGCGCGGCGACAACCGCGGCTTCGCGCTCGCGCAGAAGCTCGCGCTGCTGGCGCCACGCCCGCTCGGCCTGCGCTTCACGGTGGCGGCGAATCGGCGCCAGGGTGTCCAGATCAACCCGGGACATAAGCGGTCAACTGCTGCAGATGGGCGAGCGTCGACGCAAACGGCTCCGGCTCACGCAGGTCCTGGCGCAGGAAGGCGTCCAGGGCCCCACGGGACTCCACCGCCAGGTCGGTCAAGGGGTCGGCGCCGGCCTGGTATTCGCCCAAGCGCAACATCAGTTCGATTTGTTCATAGGCCGACAGCAATCGACGCACATTGATGCCCGCCCGCAGGTGCTCTGCCTCGGCCACGTTGGCCAAGGTTCGCGAGAGGCTGGCCAGCACGTCGATTGCCGGGTAGTGGCCGCGCTCGGCGAGCTTGCGCGACAGCACGATGTGACCGTCGAGCAGCGACCGCACTTCATCCGCCACCGGATCGTTCATGGAATCCTGCTCGATGAGCACCGTATAAAACGCGGTGATGGCGCCCTCGTTGGTCAACCCGGCGCGCTCGACCAGGCGCGGCAGCAAGCTGTAGACCGACGGTGGCAGGCCGCCGCGCCCCAACGGCTCGCCGGCGGCCAGACCGATTTCACGTTGGGCCCGGGCGAAGCGGGTCAGCGAATCGATGAGCAGCAGGACCCGCTGGCCCCGGGCACGAAAGCCCTCGGCCAAGGCCGTCGCGGTAAACGCCGCACGGGCCCGTTCCATGCTGGAGCGGTCGGAGGTGGCGCACACCAGGACCGCACGGGCACGCAGTTCATCATCCAGCTCATGGTCGAGGAATTCGCGCAGTTCGCGCCCACGCTCGCCGATCAGGCCGAAGACGATGACATCGCAGTCAACGTTCCGGGCAATTTCCGCCAGCAGCGTGGTCTTGCCACAACCGGCGCCGGCGAACAGCCCCACACGCTGGCCTTCGCCGAGTGTCAGCGGGCCGTCGATGGCCCGTACGCCGGTCATCAAGGGCCGTTGGATACGCGGGCGCGCGGTAGGTGCCGGGGCCTCGCCAATCACCTGCGACGCGTGCAGCACGTGCGAATCGGCGAACGCTCCCGCGCCGCCATCCACCAGTGGCCGGCCGAAGCCATCCAACACCTGGCCCAGCAACTGCGGCCCCACGCACACCCGATGGGGCATGCCCAGCGGCTCCACCGCCGCACCGACCCGGACACCCTCCAGGCCGCCCAAGGCGCTGAGCAAGGCATCGTGCTGGTCGAAGCCGACGATCTCGGCGAGCAGCGGTTCGCGGGCGTCGCGCTCGACCCGGCAGAGGTCGCCGATCTGCGCCCCCGGCAGCCGGCACTGCAACAGGATGCCGCTGACCCGCTGCACCCGTCCGCGCACCATGACCGGCGCGAAGCGACGCAGGTGCGCCAGTTGCCCGGCCTCCCAGGCCTCCAGTCGCACGATGGCCGCCTGCGTCATCACCACGTGACCTCGTAGCGTTGGTCACCCTCGAAGGTGACTTTGCCGCTGTCGATGGCGGTCAAGCGCAGGCCATCGATCTGGTCGCCCAGGAACAGCCGACGTCCATCGGCCGTAACCACGTGGCCACGCTTGCCGCCCACGATCTGGGCGATCTGGAACGGCAACTGCGTCAGTCGCTCCTTCACGTTGGCCGTAATCCCGATTGGTGTCTCGTAGCGATCGTGGAAACGCTCGATCAACCGCTCGACCATCGCCAGGCGTGGGCGCGGCAGCTCGCCCACCAGGACCAACTGGTCGCCCTGGTTCTCGACCCGCACGCCGGCGCCCAGATCACGTTCCTGCAACATGCGATCGAGTTCCAGGCGGACCGCCTCGACATTGTCCAATGCCACTTTGTTGTGCTTGAGCTGCTGGGCCGGGCTGCGCGTCGCGGTCTGCGCCGGCTGGCTGGTAAAGGCCCAAGCGCTGGACGCAACGGTGATCACCGCCGCAGCGATTGCCAGGCGCTTGGGCCACGATGGCCGCACGACGGGTTTCGGGGTTTCCCGCGCCGTCGCCAGATGCGCAGCGTCATCCAGCGCCGCCTCTTCGGGCCAGGGCTGATCGGCCGGGGCCAGACACAGCCAGACGCCTGCCACGGCAAACGGGGCATTGCTCTGCAAGGGCTCGGCCGGCGTCCAAGGTTGGCCCTGTCCATCACAAACCGCACCCTCCAGCAGCTCCAGCAGCCATTGGCCCTGCACCTGCCGCAGGCCTACGTGACGCCCGCAGATGCCCGGATCGTAAAGCGCCAGGTCGGCATCCTCCGCCGCCCCGACCACCCATTGCTCGCCCACCAGCGGCAACGCCGCACCTCGGTGCAGACCACTCAAGACACGCAGTTCGAACATGGCCAATTCCTCAAGGGGCGACAGACGTTCGCCCACGCTCCGGTTGTACGACGGGGCACCGGCGGTACCCGTCCTCTGTCATAGCCAGGCCATCGACCGCACCTGGATTTGCATCGTTACCTAGTGGCTGCGCTGCCGGTGCGCCAAGGCCGACCGTCACGCGGCATCCTCCACCTGTAGTTTTTCCTGCTCGACGTCAAAACGTCCCAGCACGATGACCTGGGCGTTGCTGTGCAACTCGCTGAAGGCGAGCACGGGCACGTGATTGAATTCGTCGCGCAACAAATCGCGCAGCGGTGCCCGCAGGTCTTGCGCCACCAGCAGCACGGCCACGCGCCTGGCGCGCAACGGGAAGCCTTCGCGCAACTGCATCACCAAGGCGCGGGTATGCAGGCTTTCCAGGGCAAAAAAAGTTTCCGTCTGGGTCTGGCGCAGCGCGTCGCGCAACAGGCCTTCGGTTTCCGGCGTCAACAGCCACACGTGCAGGCCGTCTTCATCGCGGTACTGGTGATAGATCTGCGACTTCAGGGCAATGCGTGCGTAGTCGGTCAGCGCACCGACGTCACGCTCGTGCTGCCCATGTTCGATCAGGGACTCGGCGATCAGACGCACCGCGCGCAGCGGGACACCTTCGCCGGCCAGGCGCTGGAGCACGGCGGCGAAACGGGCCAATGGCATGGTTCTCTGCAGCTCCTGCACCAGCTCTGGCTGGCCCGCTTCGAGCCAACTGAGAATCGACTTGCTCTCCTGAAGGCCCAAGAACTGCGGGCCCGTGGCGAACATGGCGCGGCTCATGCGTTCCACCAGCAATTCGCCGGCCGACACCGCCTCCACGCGCTCGTCCGCCAACAGCGGATCGTCAGGCGTCAGCCATAGCCACTGGTGCTCGTCACGCACCTCGCTGCCGACCTGCCCGTCACGGGCTTCGAACGGCAGCGGCCCGCGCGCCACGGCAACACGCTCACCGAAAGTTGCCCGCAACATCGGCACCTCGTGCACGCAGAAGCGGAACTCGTCGTCCTCCAACAGCGCGCTGTATTCGATCTCAAAGGGTGGCAAGGTCAGGCCAAAACCGGCCACCAGGGCATTACGTTTCTTGCGGATCGCCTGGATGACGTCCTCGGCCGCCGCGTTGCCTTCCATGGCTTTGGAAAACTGCAAAAGATAGGCACGGGTCGGGTCGAAGCTGCGCAGGTCTTCCGCGCCGTTCTGTGCCGGGGCGACGACATCCGCTGGCTGGTCGCCCTGACGGGCCTGCCGGGCGCGCGTGTACAGCTGGAGGATGCCCGCGGTGCCGGTGATCAAGGCGATGACAATGAACACCAACGTCGGCATACCGGGCAAGGCCGCAAAGCCGAGCATTCCCACCGACGCGATCACCCAGGCCTTGGGCTCGGCGGTCAACTGCTGGGCGATTTCCTTGCCGACGCTACTACCTGCCGGCTGCCCTTCCGGCGAAACCCGGGTGATGATCATGCCGGCGGTGAGGGAAATCAGCAGTGCCGGAATCTGCGCGATCAGGCCGTCACCGATGGTCAACACGGCATACAAATGCATCGATTCGGACGCGCTCATGTCGTGCTGCATCATGCCGATCGAAAAGCCGCCGATGAGGTTGATCACGACGATCACCAAGCCCGCGATGGCATCGCCCTTGACGAACTTCATCGCCCCGTCCATCGCACCGAACAGCTGGCTTTCCTTGTTCAATTCCTCGCGTCGCCGCCGGGCTTCGCTGACGTCGATCAGGTTCGCGCGCAGGTCGCTGTCGATGGACATTTGTTTGCCCGGCAGCGCATCCAGGGTAAAACGCGCCGCCACTTCGGCGACCCGCTCCGAGCCCTTGGTGATCACCAGGAAGTTGACCACCGTCAGAATGAGGAAAATGACCAACCCGACCGCCAGGTTGCCCCCCACCACGAAATTCCCGAACGCCTGGACGATATGACCGGCGTCGCCCTGGAGCAGGATCAACCGGGTGGTGGCCACCGACAACGCCAGCCGGAACAGCGTGGTCAACAGCAGCACCGCCGGAAACGAGGAAAACGCCAGCGGGCGTGGCAGGTACAGCGAGAGCACGATCAGCAGGCAGGAAATACAGATGTTGATCGCGATCAGCGCATCGACCACCGAGGTCGGCAAAGGCAGGATCAGCATGAACACAATGCCCAGCACCACGAACGCCCCGACCACCTCGATGCGCCGCACCGCTTCATTGGCGACTTTGTTCAACAGGGCGATCATGAGCGCGCTCCAATCACCGGAACAGCGGTCTGGCTTCGGGGCTCGCCACGGGAACGCTCATCGAGCAGCACCAACAGATTCTTCAACGCGGTCTGTCGGCTTTTGCCATCACGCCAGAGGGGTAGCGGCAAACGCTTGAGCAAGGGATACAGGCCGTTCAGGGAGACCAGTTGGTCCCGCTCCTGGTCGCCCCCCAGTTCACGGCCGATGCGCCGTACTTCCGCCGCCGACAGGCCACTGCTGACAAACCCCAGCATGCGCTGGAGCAGCAACACGGCGGTGAGCTGGCTGGCCGGGCAACTGTAGGCCAACTGCTCCAGCAAACGGCGGCAGCTATGCAGGACACTGCCCAGTTGCGTCGAGGCCGCCAGGCCGATCAACAACGTGCGCAACAGGGCGGTAGGGCGTGAAGGCGTGTGTGCGGCGATGTCGTCAGCCAGTGCCCGGCGCATCATATCCAGCCCCGGCACGAACGCCGCCTCGCCGAACAGGCCAAGCAATGCCTGCATCATGGTGGGCAATGACTGCTTGAGCACCACGGTGTCGTAGTAGAGCCGCCGTACCGCCTGGCGCAGTTCGGGATCGCCGCCCGCAGCGCGCAATGCCTCGGCGATGTTCATGCCCGCCTGGATCTGCGCGCCATAACGCTCGCGCAATAACTGCAGGTAGTCGCGAGCACGCTGGGCTTCGACAAGACGCCCTTGCACCTCGGCATCGCGCAATGTTTGTTGCAGGATCAGGTCGGTACGGGCCGGGTCTCCACCGGTGGACTGCACCACCTCCTCAAGCACCGGCTCGCCACGCAACAACAGACCCGCCTGGGCGGCCATCGCGCCCAGGCTCTGCTTGCCTGGATGGCCGAGTTGGTCGTACCACTCCTCCAACTGCTCGCGCGTCTCGACCCGCACCTGGCCCACCTCGCTGCGGGCATTGCGGATGCGCCGCTGGCTCAGTGCCTTGGTATTGCGCTCCACGTGATGGCTGAAGGTCATGCCGACCTCCTCCATCGAATTGGACTGCACGGCCTGGAACGATTCGACAGGCTTGCCCATGCCCACGACGGCCGAAGCGGCCTGGGCAAGGTTGACGGCAATACGCGCATTGGTCGGGGCTTCTACTTTCATGATGGCCGTGAGCGTGGTTTCGGACGCTCAGTGGGTGGCGGCGATCCGGCATTCGGTTCCATCGGCGGCCGTGGCCTTTTCTGACCGGTTCGAGAGGGCTTCCCGACCAAGCGTTCGCTCGGTGCAATTTCATGCAGTGGGGCTCGGGACGGCTGTGCATGCCCTTGCACAAATAGAGCAAAAGCACTAGATAAAAAGACTTATTTATCAAATAGATAACTAACAAATTTGGCTTGGCACAGGTCCTGCTGACAGGGGAAACGTCGACATTTGCATCGACGCTACGGAACCTACTCAGAGGGATTTATTGATGACCAGCCTGAATCTCATGGCCCCCCCGCAAACCTCCCCGGCACCCACGGGTGCGCCAGGCATCTGCTTCGGCGAGGAACGCAAACTGCGTCTGTTTGTGCAAAAACGCGTACTCAACCAAGACGATGCCGACGACATCATCCAGCTCACGTACCTGGAAGCCTGGCGTAACCAGCAGAAGTTCAAAGGGCTGGCAAAGCAGGACACTTGGTTGTGCGGTATCGCCCTGAACCTGATCCGCAACCATTTCCGCCGCTTCTACGCACAGCCGCCGCTGAGCACTTTCGATGAAAGCGAGTTCAACGAGTCCAGTGACGACATTGACTTGAGTGAACTGTGCGATAACCGTCGATTGCTGGACCGCACGCTGATCGCCATGGACGCACTGCCCAAGGACATGCGCGATACCCTGTGGACCGCCGTGGACACTGAAAGCAGTTATCGCGATGCTGCCGAACGGCTGGGCGTACCCATTGGCACCGTGCGCTCAAGGTTGTTTCGCGCGCGTGAACAACTCAAGCGAAGCGTCTACGGAGAAGCCCGACCATGACCCAGAATCGTTTGAACAGCCGGCCCGACCTGCCACGCGGCGTGCGTCGCTACACCCCCGACGACTTGCCGGTGATGACAGATATCTTCAACGAAAGCGCTCTGGGGGGGACCAGCTCCCCCGTACTCAGAGCGTTTTCCCTGAAGGAAATGACGTTCTTCGTCGACTGTTTCGTCAAGGAGGGCGATCCGATCTACGTGCTTGAACGCGCTGGCGAAGTCGTCGCCTGGTTGATCGTCAACCGCTTCTGCTGGGGCGCCCAGGCCTGTCGATTGACCGGCGAAGTGTCGATCTACGTGCGCAACGACCACATCGGCAGCGGCGTCGGCATTCGCCTTGGCCAAGCCGCGGTGGTGTTGGCCAAACGGTATGGTTTCGAGACGCTGGTGGCCTGGATCATCGAGCATAACGAGGCCAGCAAACGCGGCGTACAAGGACTTGGCGCAACGCAATGGGGACGCTTTCCAGGGATTGCCCGGTTCGCGGACACGCGTGCGGATGTCGTGCTCTATGGACTGCACCTGACGCCAAGCGACACGGCACCCACCCCCCTTTCAGCGCCGGCGCAAACCGAGGAGACCAGCCTGGCGTGAGTCCACGGCTCGTCCGGCTTGACGTCGGACGAGCCGTTTTTTTTATCAGGCAGAGGCCTGTGCCATTTTCTGCACAGTCACAAACAACGCTACTCCCCCAGGGTTTATTCGATCCATTGTGGCGAGGGGATTTATCCCCGCTGGGCTGCGCAGCAGCCCCGAAAAGGTTGACTGCGACCAGCCAGGCACGCCACGGCGGCAGGCTTCAGGGCCGCTTCGCAGCCCAACGGGGATAAATCCCCTCGCCACACATTCATACGCCCTCCCAAGTAAACCGCATGCACCGTCACCTGGGCTTCTCCCGGCAGCAACCGCCTCAGTCCACCGACCAGCACACCGGCAACGCCTCCGGCCCCCGGAAGTTGGGGACGTAACGCCAGCGTACGGCGCTGGGATCGACCGTCAATCGCAGCCCAGGGCAACACCGAAGAAGCGTATTCAATGCAATTTCCAACTCCTGCCGGGCCAGGGAGGCGCCCAGGCAGTAGTGAGTGCCCTTGCCGAAAGACATGTGCGGGCAGGCCGGGCGAGTGATGTCGAGCGTGTCAGGATTGGCACACAGCGCTTCGTCACGATTGGCCGAACCCACCACCGCAATCAGCAGTTGCCCGCGCAGCAAACGCTGCCCGGCCAGCTCGGTGTCCCGGGTGACGAAGCGGACCATGGCCCGCTCCACCGACGAGTCATAGCGCAGAAGCTCTTCGACCGCGCCGGGCATCAATGCCGGGTCGTCACGCAACCGCGCCAGCGCCCTCGGGTGCTGCACGAGCATGTGCACGGAATTGCCGATCATCGACGCCGACGTTTCGTGCCCGGCGATGATCAACAAGGCGATCATGCTGCACAGCTCACTTTGGCTGAGCATGCTGCCCTCTTCCTCGACCTGCACCAATGCCGAAACCAGGTCGTCGCCCGGCTGCGCCCGACGCTGGTCTATCAATGCAAGCATGTAGCCGGCGAATTCGTTGTAGCAACGCTGCAACTCGCTCAGGTCGTGCCCCACCTGCTGGACGATCATGTGGGACCAGCGGCGGAAATCGTCACGGTCTTGCGCAGGGACGCCAAGCAATTCGGCGATGACGGTGATCGATAACGGGAATGCATATTGGCTCACCACGTCCATTCGCCCGCTCGACCGCACGGGCTCCAGCAACGTCTCGGCGATCTGCTCGATACGCGGCCGCAGAGCGTTCACCGCCTTCAACGTGAAGGCCTTGTTGACCAGGCGACGCAAGCGGCGATGACTGTCGCCATCACGGTTGAGCATGTGTTCGTTAAGGAACGCGATCGATTGCTCGCCACCGAGCATCGCGGCGAACTGCGCATCGATCCGCGACGGGTCACGGGCGAAGCGCTCGTTGTCCAGCAGCACCTCCTCGACTTCCCGGGCACCGGTGACGTACCACATCGGCAACTGTCCTTCGGCCTGGCTGAGGAACACCGGAGACGTCTGGCGCAGCGCCGCATAATGCCGATAGGCCTCGCCGCGAAACGCGTCGCTATTGAAATCAAGGGTACGCTCGTAAGCCATGAACACTCTCCAGGGGCATGAATCGTTGCTCCTTGAGTGGCAAGGCTGGCCAAAAAGATCCCTGTGGGATCTGGACCCGTCGGTGAACCGTTTGCACAGCTGGCGTCACTCAAGGAAAAACACCAACCCTTGCGTGGAGCTGACATGACGCGTGCACTTGCTATCCATGGCCAATGCGACACCCGCTTCGAACCGGTCAAAGAGGCGTTTATCCGACTGATGCAGAGCCCTTTCGAACGCGGTGCCGCCCTTTGCATCCAGATTGACGGCGAAACCGTTATCGACCTGTGGGCCGGCATTGCCGGGCCGGAACCGGACAGCCATTGGCAGCGCGACACGCTGCTCAATCTGTTTTCCTGCACCAAGCCCTTCACAGCGGTGGCGATCATGCAACTGGTCGGCGAAGGACGCCTGGACCTGGACGCGCCGGTCTGCCACTACTGGCCGGCCTTCGCCAACGCCGGTAAAGCGTCGATCACAGTGCGCCAGGTGCTTTGCCATCGCGCCGGGCTGCCGGCGTTGCGCACGCCCCTGGCACCGGAAACCCTCTACGACTGGAACACCATGACGGACCTGATCGCCGAGGAGCATCCCTGGGCCGCGGCAGGGGAACAGCAGACGTATTCGCCCTTACTGTTCGGCTGGATCCTCGGCGAGCTGCTACGCCGGGTGGATGGTCTGACGCCGGCGCAAAGCATTCATCGGCGCGTGGCGGTGCCGCTCGGGCTGGATTTCCACATCGGCCTGGACGATGCGACCATCGCTCGCTGCGCTTACATGGCGCGCACCAAGGACGAGATCGACGATGAAGCCTTTGGCCGGGTGCTGAACGATGTGCTCAACGCGCCGACCGCCATGAGTGCCCTGGCCTTCGCCAATCCGCCGATGGTACTGGGGCGCAGTAACGAAACCGGCTGGAAACGCATGACCCAACCCGCAGCCAACGGACACGGCAATGCCCGCAGCCTGGCAGCGTTCTACACCGGCCTGCTCGACGGGCGATTACTGGAGTCGCCGTTGCTCAACGAAATGTTGTGCGAGCACAGCGCCGAATACGATCCGACCATCCAGACCCCAACGCGTTTTGGCCTGGGCATCATGCTCAACCAGCCAGACGTGGCGAACGGCAGTTACGGCATGGGCAGCGAGGCGTTCGGCCACATGGGCGCCGGAGGCACTATCGGGTTTGCCGACCCTGAACGCGGGGTGGCGTTCGGCTTCGCCTGCAACACCATTGGCTCCTACGTCTTGATGGACCCGCGCGCACGCGGCTTGGCCAATGTCGCGATGGGCTGCCTGTAGACCCCGGATGGAAGAATTAGTAGCCGGCTGGCGCGGATCGATCGTTCCCACGCTCCCGCGTGGGAATGTCGCCAGGGACGCTCCGCGTTCCGCTTCTGGAAGGTGACGATCGGCTCAAACTCCTGGTGGCGCGGCCACCTCCGCCACCTGCGGCTCGGCCGCGCCGGTATCGGGTACGCCAACCATGGGCTCTTCACTACCGGCCACGCGGGGCAGCGCCGCCTTGGCGATCATGTCCGGTTGGGCCAGTAACCTGCGTGAGGCTTCCAAGGGCATCAGCAAGCGCCCCCGGGCCCGGCCACGCGCGGCGGGGTTGAGCATGCGCAACTCTCGCTCATGAACACCGGACAACAGCGCCAGGTGCGCCAGGTCCACGGGCTGCGCCAAGGCGACCATCTGGAAATATGGCTGGTCGACGATGGGCGCCAGGCTCACGCCATAGTCCGCGGGCGCATTCACCAGTTGCGACAGCGCCAGCAGCCGCGGCACATAGTTCTGGGTCTCACCGGGCAACGACAGGTTCCAATAATTGGTCGCCAGGCCGCGGGCGCGATTGCGCGTGATTGCGTCGCGTACCCGCCCTTCCCCGGCGTTATAGGCGGCCAGCGCCAGCAGCCAGTCGCCGTCGAAGTAATCGTGCAGATAGGACAAATAATCCAGGGCGGCCCGCGTCGACGATGGAATGTCCCGGCGCTCGTCATAGTCGCCTCGCTGCTGCAACTGGTAACGGCGTCCCGTGGCGGGGATGAATTGCCACAGGCCCATGGCCTGGGCGGGCGATTGGGCGTTCGGATTGAACCCGCTCTCGATGGCCGGCAACAGTGCCAGTTCCAGCGGCATGTTGCGCTTGTTCAGTTCCCCCACGATGAAGTGCAAGTAACGGCTGCCGGCACGCCCGGTCTGGGTGAGAAACGCCGGACGCGCCATCAGCCAGCGGCGCTGCTCATCGACGCGCGCCACACCCTGGGTCTTGGCCTGCAAGGAAAATCCCTGGCGCATGCGCGCCCACAGGCTACCGCCGCTTTGCGGGGCCAACTCACTGATCTGGATGATGGTGTCCGTAGGCGCCGGCTCCAGCCAGCGCAGTTGCGAACGATAAGGCTCGTTGGCGGAAGGATCGCCAATGGTCAACTGCGGTTCGAGGTGCTGGCAGCCATACAGCAAGGTCCCCATGGCCAGCATGGACAACCCTTTGGGGACGAAGCGAAGAGCCGGCGAAGGTGCAAGTGATCGGGACATGGGCGGTCGACCTTGAATGAGGTGGCGCCATTGGGTGGCAGATCACAGGACACTGGTTCCACGCAGATCATCCTGCGCGCTGGCATTGGGCGGCAACGGCGCTCGGTTGGAACCGAAATGCCGCGGGTGTCACTCACCATGGGCAGCAGGCGCTCGTCGGCGCCTGGATGACAATGCGAGGTCACTCATGGCGTCACCCACCTATTGCAAGCTGATCGATCAGCTCTGCGCACTCACGATGATTCCCACCCCGTCAGCGTTCTACGAACAGGCGAACCTGTCGGTCAAGGATGTGGACTTTTCCCTGAAGCACACCCCTGGCGTGGGCGAGGGAGATGTCTTCATCTACTGCAGCTTCGGGCCGTTGCCCGTGGCGAATCGCGAAGCGGTCCTGCAACGGCTGCTGGAAACCAACCTGTACCTGCTGAGCGGGGCGTTCTGCCCGTCCCTGTCTTACAACCGCGACAGCGAACAGGTGATCCTGATCGGCCACGTCCCCCTGGAAACCCTCACGGCCGAACGCCTGCTCGGGCTGATGGGTGGGGCTGCCGACATGGCGCTGATTTGGCGCGATGGCTACTTCTTCGACGGCCCCGACACGGGTCGCGACGCCAAGCCTGCCCAGGCGCCAAACCCCATCAAGCGTAATTCAGGACTCAACAGCGCCTTGTCGCTCTAGGAGAAAACCATGGCAGATTTATCCGTAAGCCAGAACCAAGGCCTCGCGGCATTGCGCCAACAGCAGGACGATGAAATCAGACCGGTGGGAGGCAACCTTGCCGAGCAGGTTCGTCCCTCCACGACCCCTTTGGTGCCCTACCATTTCACCGGCAGTTCCACCGATTCGACGCAGCAGGCCTTCGCCAGCAAAAAGACCCGCCTGGAGGGGATGATCGGCAGGCTGGACAAAAAGGACCCTGAAGCAGATCCCATCGGCTTTGCCCGGGCACATATGACCCTGGAAGGCAAGGCACTGAGCTACGCGCCTGGAACGAGTTATCAGGACATGCACCAGCATCTGGCCGAGCTGGGCGGCAAGACGCACCCGATGCTGTCGGGCCGCAAGGAAACCGAAGACTTCACCACCGCCCTCGACAAATACCTGAACAGCAGCGAAGAAGCACGGGACGCCAGCGGCGGTTTCAAAGCCGTCTGGGATGCCCATTGCGAGCGCGTGGGCAACACCCTCGGGGCCTATCATTCGTTATGCCAGGAAGTCATCGACAACTCCCAGGGGCATGAGGACCTTGCGCACCTGGAGCGCAGCCATGCCGCCTTCCGGGGCTACGCCAAGGGTGTGGTGAAGGCCATGACCGAGGAAATGCCCACACGCCTGAGCACGTTCCTGGACAGCCGTATCGCCCACGCGCAAGAGGCCGCCAGCAACGAGGCCCTGCCCAAGGCCGAGCAGGACAGCGCGCGGGATCAATTGATCCAACTGCAGGAAGTGCGCACGGAGCTCGGTGAGTTGCTGAAAAAGGATGAGGCCAAGCCAGCCACCCCGAGCAAGCTCGATAAGGCGACGAAGGCAAACGATGGGCTGGACACCGCCTTGAAGAACATCGCGCGCCAGGACCATGTCGCCGAACTCAAGACCCAGACCGGCTTCGTCACTGGCCTGGCGGTCTTCGTCGACGCGGGAATTCCCCAGGGCGTTGCGTCCGCCGGCCACTTCGGCGCAAGCACCGCGGCGATCGATGAAGCGATGGCGGATACGGCCTATGGCAAACATGTCGCCGCGACCTCAGCCGTCCTTGGTACGGCGCACAAGGTGATCAGCGACGGCATTCGCCCGTTTGTCCAGGTGGTGGTCGACAAGACCATCGGCAAGGGCCTGGCCAAAGTCGACCCGTTGGCGGTGTACCCCAAGCCCTTGCAGGAGATCACCGTGAACGGGCGTCGGGTCGCCAACCCGCAATTCGCGACACTCGACGCTTCCCAGGCGCAAAAGCGCGACGAGTTCAAACTGAAACAGAACGCCAACAACTTTGGCACCATGAGCGGTGACTTCACCGGCTACCTTGCCTTCGGGGCCGCTCACGCGGTGCGCGACACGTTGGATCAGTTCAGCTCGGTAAACGCCTCGGGTATCGCCGCCCGCAGCCTCGCTTCGGCGGTGGGCGGCACCTTCATGGCGGGCGGCCAGGCCGTGGCGAAATATGCGCAGACCCATGGTGACGAGCAGATTCCCACCTATCGGGTCACAAAAGAAAACCGGAACTGGGGCGAACTGTTGCCCAAGGCCTTTTCCGAGGCGAAGGACAAACTCAACCCTATCAGCATGACCAACCTCAGCGACCTCTCCAACCGGTTCGTCAGCGTCGGCGAAGGGATCGCCCTGCGAACCGCAGTGGGCGGCGCGTCCGAGGCGGGCGACGACGCCCCGGTGCAGAAAAAACTCGAGCAGGTGGTCGCGACGTTCTACAACTCCGGCCTGACCCTGTTCCCGTTCTTTGCCAACAGCGTGGCAGCCCCGTTGGAAAACAAGGCGATGAATGAAGACAAGGAGGACAACCTCGCCCAGCGTGCAAACGTGCCATTGCAGAACGTCCTGCATCCCAACCGCGACACCCTCCCTCATACCCAGCCGGAAGGCTTGCGGCGCAATCTGGAGAACACCTACCACGTGGCTCGCGGCTTTACCCAGATCGTTCCCCAAACCGCTATCGCGGGTCTCAACCTGGGCGCCAACAAGGTCCAAAACCTCACCACGCGATCCAAGAACGCGCTCCCGGACAACAATCTGGAGCTGGCGGAACGCGGCGAAGCACGGCCCCAGGGCGGGCCGTCCAACGAACCAACACCCACCACCCGGCCAAGCTGATGAACTCGCCGAGCCATCCTTCGCTGGCTTGACGATCACCGGTTGAAACCGCCCTTCTAGCTACGCCGGTCGCAGGAGCCTCCTGTGGCCGGCCCTCGCGACACACGCCGACTCACATCCCTTTGCGCTTCGACGACGGCCGACGTGATTGCCGCGCCGATCGACGATAGCCTCCCGACTCGCGGCGCCGGCCTCCAAAACCCGGTCGCTGCCCGAGACTTTCCACCGCCTATACTCCCGCCCGCGAGGCGACTTGGAGAAAATCCCTCCGACGGACGATGCGCCGGGAAGCAGCCGTATGCTAAACAGGGAATCAACAGCGAGGCCATGGAACCGCTGTCACCAGAATAAGGACTCACCATGAAACGCACCCTCATCGCCTTCCTGTCATTGATCGTCACCGCGATCATCGTCGCGGGCGGCTACCTCTACAGCAAGCAGCCCACCCGCCAGGGCACGATGCAGTTGCAAGGGCTGCAGGGCTCGGTGACAGTGCGCTACGACGAACGCGGTGTGCCGCATATCCGCGCCGAAAACGAAACCGACCTGTACCGCGCCCTCGGTTATGTCCATGCCCAGGACCGGCTGTTTCAAATGGAGCTCATGCGCCGTCTGGCCCGGGGCGAGTTGGCCGAGGTACTGGGGCCAAAGCTGCTGGACACCGACAAGCTGATGCGCAGCCTGCGCATCCGCGAGCGCGCCGCGGCCTATGTGACCGAGCAAGATCCGCAATCCCCGGCCTGGATCGCCATGCAAGCGTACCTGGACGGGATCAATGCCTACCAGGACAGCCACACCCGGCCCGTGGAGTTCGATGTGCTGGGCATTCCCAAGCGTCCCTTCACTGCTGAAGACACCGTGAGCATCACCGGCTACATGGCCTACAGCTTTGCCGCCGCCTTTCGCACCGAACCCCTGTTGACCTACGTGCGCGATCAACTGGGTGCCGAGTACCTGAACATCTTTGACCTCGACTGGCAGCCCCAGGGCGTGCTGGACGAAGGTCGCAAGACTGGCTTGCCATTGGCCGCCGCCGACTGGAAAGACCTCAACGCCCTGGCCCGCCTGAGCGAGCAAGCCCTGGCCGAAAACGGTCTGCCGCAATTCGAGGGCAGCAACGCCTGGGCGGTTGCCGGCAGCCGTACCCGCAGCGGCAAGCCGTTGCTGGCGGGCGATCCGCACATCCGCTTTTCCGCGCCGTCGGTGTGGTACGAGGCGCATCTGTCGGCTCCGGGTTTCGAACTCTACGGGCAGTACCAGGCGCTGCTGCCCTTTGCGACGCTGGGCATGAACAAGGATTTCGGCTGGAGCGTCACCATGTTCCAGAACGACGACCTGGACCTGATCGCCGAGAAGGTCAACCCGGACAATCCCGAGCAGGTCTGGTACCGCGACAAATGGGTCGACATGGCTCGCAGCGAGCAGCAGATCGCGGTCAAGGGCCAGGCACCGGTGACGCTGGTGCTGCGCCAGTCGCCCCACGGTCCGATCGTCAACGATGCCCTCGGTGCGAACGCCGGCAAGACCCCGGTCGCCATGTGGTGGGGGTTCCTGGAAAGTCGCAACCCGATCCTCGACGCCTTTTACCAGCTCAACCGCGCCGATACCCTGGCCAAGGCGCGTGGCGCCTCGGCCAATATCCACGCCCCCGGATTGAACGTGGTGTGGGCCAACGCCAAGGGCGATATCGGCTGGTGGGCCGCGGCGCAATTGCCCAAACGTCCAGTCGGCGTGAAGCCCGGGTTCATCCTCGATGGCAGTAGCCCGGAGGCGGAAAAGGAAGGCTTCTATCCGTTCAGTAGCAATCCCCAGGAAGAGAATCCGGCGCGGGGCTACATCATTTCGGCCAATTTCCAGCCGGTGCCGGCCAGCGGCATCGAGATTCCCGGTTACTACAACCTCGCCGACCGTGGCCAGCAACTCAACCGTCAGCTCAGCGACAAGCAGGCGAAGTGGGACCTGGAAGCTACCCAGAAACTGCAACTGGGCACCACCACCGCCTACGGCCCTCGCCTGCTCGCGCCTTTACTGCCGGTGCTGCGTGAAGTGGTCAGCGACCCACAGCAACGCAAATGGGTGGAGCAACTGGCCCAATGGCCGGGCGATTATCCCCTGGACTCCATCAGCGCCACGCTGTTCAACCAGTTCCTGTTCAACCTGGCCGACGCCGCCCTGCACGATGAACTGGGCGATGGGTTCTTCGAGACCGCTCTGTCGACCCGGGTGATCGACGCAGCCCTGCCACGCCTCGCGGCCTCCGAGGATTCACCATGGTGGGATGACCGCACGACCCTCGGCACGGAAACCCGTGCCGATACCGTGAAAAAGGCCTGGGACAAGAGCCTCGCCCACCTGAAGGCCACCCTCGGCGAAGACGCCACGCAATGGCGATGGGGCAAGGCCCACACCTTGACCCACGGCCACCCGCTGGGGCTGCAGAAACCACTGGACCGGATCTTCAACGTCGGCCCGTTCGCCGCGCCGGGCACCCATGAAGTGCCCAACAACCTCTCCGCCAAAATCGGCCCGGCGCCGTGGCCGGTGACCTATGGGCCTTCGACCCGGCGCATCATCGACTTCGCCGACCCGAGCCACAGCGTCACCATCAACCCCGTCGGCCAGAGCGGCGTACCGTTCGACAAGCATTACGAGGATCAGGCCGAGGCGTACATCGAGGGGCTGTATCACCAGGCGCACCTGGCCGAGGAGGAAGTGACGGCCAATACCCATGGCACCTTGAAGCTGTTGCCGGCTAGGGCGCCCTGAATCGGACGCGCAGGTCTTTTTCCATCGTTAACCGGGCTTGATCGTCATGGATGGTCAAGACTACAGGGGCTCATTCCCCCCGCCTCTTCCACAGGAGTCAATGCTATGTTCAATAACTGGTCCGAGCTGCTGCCCACCATCAAGAGCGCCTTTGGCGCCCTGGGCAAAAGCAATCCGAAGATGGTCAAGGCCTACATGGCCCTGGACGAAGCCGCGGCTGAGAACAATGTGCTCGATGCCAAGACCCGCGAACTGATCTCCATCGCCGTCGCCATCACCACCCGCTGTGACGGCTGCATCGGCGTACACACCGACGCCGCCATCAAGGCCGGCGCCACCCGCGAAGAAATCGCCGCCACCCTGGCCACCGCCGTGTCACTGAATGCCGGCGCGGCGTACATCTACTCCCTGCGAGCCTTGGAGGCCCATGACGCGTTGAAGAAGTGAGCGGCGAATAACCCGCCCACCGCTATCGCGAGCAAGCTCGCTCCCACAATGGGATCTGCGTTCGACCGCGGATTTGCAGGCGCCCCAAAAAACCTGTGGGAGCGAGCTTGCTCGCGATGGCGGACTGACCTTCAACCTCTTCGTCGACTGACACACCGCTATCGCGAGCAAGCTCGCTCCCACAATGGGATCTGCGTTCGACCGCGGATTTGCAGCCGCCCCAAAAAACCTGTGGGAGCGGGCTTGCTCGCGAAAGCGGTGTATCAGCCAACATGAATGTTGAATGTACTTCCGTCTTCGCGAGCAAGCCCGCTCCCACATTTGGCGCCAGTGTCGGGTTAGACCGGTGCGGTCTCGGCCCGGCGGACTTGCGGTTGTTTCCAGGAGTCGGCGGCGCTTTCTTCGATGGCTTGCTGGATCGCGCGCTTGCGATTTTCTTCGGCGCGGCGGCTGAAATACCAGACCAGGAAGGTCACCAGCGACACCGCCAGCAGGATCAGGCTCGCCACGGCGTTGATTTCCGGTTTGACCCCCAGGCGCACGGCCGAGAACACTTCCATCGGCAAGGTCGTCGAGCCAGGGCCGGAAACGAAGCTCGCCAGCACCAGGTCATCCAGGGACAAGGCGAACGACATCATGCCCCCCGCCGCCAGCGACGGCGCGATCATCGGGATGGTGATCAGGAAGAACACCTTCCACGGCCGCGCACCGAGGTCCATGGCCGCCTCTTCGATGGACAGGTCCAACTCACGCAAGCGTGCCGAGACCACCACCGCCACATAGGCCGCGCAGAACGTAGTGTGGGCGATCCAGATCGTGACGATGCCACGCTCCTGGGGCCAGCCGATCATCTGCGCCATGGCCACGAACAGCAGCAACAGCGACAGACCGGTGATCACTTCCGGCATCACCAGCGGCGCGGTGACCAAGCCACCGAACAGCGTGCGGCCCTTGAAGTGGGTGATGCGGGTCAACACGAAAGCCGCCAGCGTACCCAGGGCCACCGCGGCAATCGCCGTGTAGCAGGCGATTTCCAGCGAGCGCATCACCGAGCCCATCAACTGGCTGTTGTCCAGCAGGCCGACGTACCACTTGATCGACCAACCGCCCCACACCGTCACCAGCTTCGAGGCGTTGAACGAGTAGATCACCAGGATCAGCATCGGCGCGTAGATAAACAGCAAACCCAGCACCAGCATCAGGCTTGAAAAACTGAAGCGCTTCATTCCTTGCCCTCCATTTCTTTGGCCTGACTGCGGTTGAACAGGATGATGGGCACGATCAGGATCGCCAGCATCACCACCGCCAGGGCGGAAGCCACCGGCCAGTCTCGGTTATTGAAGAATTCCTGCCACAGCACTTTGCCGATCATCAGGGTTTCCGGGCCACCCAGCAGTTCCGGGATCACGAACTCGCCCACCACGGGGATGAACACGAGCATGCAGCCGGCGATGATGCCGTTCTTGGACAGCGGCACGGTGATTTTCCAGAAGCTGTTGAAGGTGCTCGAACCCAGGTCCGACGCGGCTTCCAACAGGCTGGCGTCATGTTTTACCAAGTTGGCGTACAACGGCAGGATCATGAACGGCAGATAGGAGTAGACGACCCCGATATACACCGCCAGGTTGGTGTTGAGGATCTGCAGCGGTTCGCTGATCCAGCCCATGCTCAACAAAAAGCCGTTGAGCAAGCCGTTGTTGCTGAGGATGCCCATCCACGCATAGACGCGGATCAGGATCGCGGTCCAGGTGGGCATCATGATCAGCAGTACCAGCACCGTCTGCATCTCTTTGCGGGCGTTGGCGATGCCATAGGCCATCGGGTAGCCGATCAACAGGCACAAGGCCGTGCTGATCAGGGCCATCTTCAGCGAGCCAAGGTAGGCAGCGATGTACAACTCGTCCTCGCTCAGCATCGCGTAGTTGGCGAGGTTGAGCAGCACCTGCAGCTTCTGGTCGACGTAGCTGTAGATCTCGGTGTACGGCGGGATGGCCACGTCGGCTTCGGCGAAGCTGATCTTCAAGACGATGAAGAACGGCAGCATGAAGAACAGGAACAGCCAGATGAAAGGCACCCCGATGACCAGTTGGCGGCCACCGGGCGTTATTCGATCAAGTCGGCGTTTGAATTTGCGCATGTTCATGAGCGAAGTACCACGCCGCTGTCGTCTTCCCACCAGACGAATACCTGGTCGCCCCAGGTCGGACGCTGGCCACGGCGTTCGGCGTTGGCGACGAAGGATTGCACCAACTTGCCGCTCGGCAGCTCGACGTAGAACACCGAGTGGCCGCCCAGGTAGGCGATGTCATGGACCTTGCCGCTGGACCAGTTGTGCTCGCAGGTCGGCTGCTCGGACGTAACCAACAGTTTTTCCGGGCGAATGGCGTAGGTCACGGACTTGTCCTGCACCGAGGTGCTGATGCCGTGGCCAACGTAGATGTTGCGGTCCAGGTCCTTGCACGTCAGCACCGCGTGGCCTTCGGCGTCATCCACCACTTCGGTCTCGAAGATGTTGACGTTGCCGATGAACTCGCAGACCAGCCGGCTGGTCGGGGTTTCGTAGATGTCGATTGGGCTGCCGATCTGGGCGATCCAGCCCAGGTGCATGATCGCGATGCGTTCGGCCATGGTCATGGCCTCTTCCTGGTCGTGAGTCACCATGACGCAGGTCACGCCGACCCGCTCGATGATCTCCACCAACTCCAGCTGCATCTGCGAGCGCAGCTTCTTGTCCAGCGCGCCCATCGGCTCGTCGAGCAGCAACAGCTTCGGCCGCTTGGCCAGGGAACGGGCCAGGGCCACACGCTGGCGCTGGCCGCCGGAGAGCTGGTGCGGCTTGCGCTTGGCGTACTGGCTCATCTGCACCAGTTTGAGCATCTCCGCCACGCGGGCATCGATCTCGGCCTTCGGGATCTTGTCCTGTTGCAGGCCGAAGGCGATGTTCTGCGCCACGGTCATGTGCGGGAACAAGGCGTAGGACTGGAACATCATGTTGATCGGCCGCTCATAGGGCGGCATGTCGGTGATGTCCACACCGTCGAGGAAAATCCGTCCCTCGGTGGGCCGCTCGAAACCGGCCAGCATGCGCAGCAAGGTGGATTTGCCCGATCCCGAACCGCCGAGCAAGGCGAAGATCTCGCCTTTCTTGATTTCCAGGGACACATCGTCCACGGCAATCGTCTCGTCGAACTTCTTCGTGACCCGGTCGATTTTGACCAGCACCTGTTTGGGTGTCTGGTCGCCCTCGAGGGCTTTCTTATAGGCGCCGGAGGCAACTGCCATTTACGAAACTCCCACAAAATTTGCAGTTCGCCCCACGCGGACGAACAAGGGTGTTGAGGTTATTTACCCGACTTGACCTTGGTCCAGCTGCGGGTCATGAGTCGTTGGATCTTGGGCGGCAACTCGGAGTTGACATAGAGCTTGTCGACGACCGCTTGCGGTGGATAAACCGCTTCATCGGTGCGTACTTTCTGGTCCATCAGTTCGCCAGCCTTCGGGTTCGGGTTGGCATAACCGACAACGTCGCTGACTTGGGCGATGACCTCAGGCTTGAGCACATAGTTGATGAAGGCATGCGCTTGCTTGACGTTAGTGGCGTCACGCGGGATCGCCAGCATGTCGAACCAGAGGTTGCCGCCTTCCTTGGGAATCACGTAGGCGATATCGACGCCCTTGCCGGCTTCACTGGCACGTTCGCGGGCCTGGAAGATGTCGCCGGAGAAACCGGCCGCCACGCAGATCTCGCCATTGGCCAGATCGGAGATGTACTTGGAGGAGTTGAAGTAGGTCACGTAAGGCCGGATCTTGAGCAACTGCGCCTCGGCCTTCTTGTAGTCTTCAGGGTCTTCGCTGTTGGGGTTCAGGCCCAGGTAGTTGAGCATCGCCGGGATCATTTCGTCGCCCGAGTCGAGGAACGAAACGCCGCAGCTGGACAACTTCTTGATGTTTTCCGGCTCGAACAACATGGCCCACGAATCGATCTTGTCGACGCCCAGGACCGCCTTGATCTTCTCGACGTTATAGCCGATGCCGTTAGTGCCCCACAGGTAAGGCACGGCGTACTGGTTGCCCGGGTCGTTCTTTTCCAGGCGCTTGAGCAGCACAGGGTCGAGGTTGGCGTAGTTGGGCAACTGCGCCTTGTCGAGCTTCTGGAACGCCCCGGCCTTGATCTGCTTGCCCAGGAAGTGGTTGGACGGCACGACCACGTCGTAACCGGTGCGCCCGGCCAGCAACTTGCCTTCCAGGGTTTCGTTGGAGTCGAACACGTCATACACCGGCTTGATGCCCGTGGCTTTTTCGAAATCCGCCAGGGTGGTCTCGCCAATGTAGTCCGACCAATTATAAATATGCACGGTGGAGGCGGCCTGGACGCTGACAGCGAGCGTCAGGCCGGCACCGACCAGCAAGGCGTTGCGTAACAAAGAAAAGACTGGCACGTGGAGGTCCTCTTAAATAGTTGGGCCCAAGTTGCCCCCGTTACTTGGCCACGATGGGCCCTGCAACAAAACCGGCGCGCAACTTACCCTCGATAAACCGATCCCGCAAAACTTTTAGTTATTGAATGCTCCTGTTGCCGCCGCCGCGATGCCAGCAACAACAGGAGGATGCTTCAGGCCGGCTTATTTACCGGATTTGATCTTGGTCCAGCTGCGGGTCAGGATCCGCTGGGTTGCCGACGGCAGGTCAGCGATGGCGTACAGCTTGGCCTTCACTTCATCCGATGGATAAATGCTCGGGTCGCCGGAGATTTCCTTGTCCACCAAAGCGGTGGCGGCCTTGTTACCGTTAGGGAAACGCACGTTGTCGGTGATCTCCGCCATGATTTCCGGCTGCATGATGAAGTTCATCCACTTATAAGCGGCCTCGACGTTTTCGGCATCCTTGGGAATGGCGACCATGTCGTAGAACGAACCGGCACCTTCCTTGGGAATGGTGTAGGCCACTTTCACTTTGCCGCCAGCCTCGGCAGCTCGGCTCTTGGATTGCTCGATATCACCCGAATAGCCCACGGCGACGCAGATGTTGCCGTTGGCCAGGTCGGAAATGTATTTGGACGAGTGGAAGTAACCGATCGATGGACGCAACTTGAGGAACAGTGCTTCGGCCTCGGCCAATTGCTTCTTGTCCTGGCTGTCGGTCGGGTAGCCAAGGTAATGCAGGGCCACCGGAATCATTTCGGTTGGCGAATCGAGGAAACTTACGCCGCAGCTCTTGAGCTTGGCGATGTTCTCGGGCTTGAGCAGGGTGTCCCAGGAGTCGATCTTGTCGACGCCCAATGCGGCCTTGACCTTCTCGGGGTTGTAACCGATGCCGATGGTGCCCCACATATAAGGGAAGGCGTGTTTGTTGCCCTGGTCGCTGGCATCGCCGACAGCCTTGAGCAGGTCGGTGTCCAGGTTCTTCCAGTTCGGCAGCTTGGACTTGTCCAGTTCCTGGTAGACACCGGCCTTGATCTGCTTGGCCAGGAAATTGTTCGACGGCACCACGATGTCATAACCGGACTTGCCGGCCAGCAACTTGGCTTCCAGGGTTTCGTTGCTGTCGAACACGTCGTAGACGACTTTGATCCCCGTTGCTTTCTCGAACTTGGCGACGGTGTCCGGCGCAATGTAGTCGGACCAGTTATAGACATGCAGCACTTTGTCGTCCGCCTGGACGGCGCCCGCCATCACGCCCATCAGGGACATGGCGAGGAGGGTCTTGCCAGCTATCTTCATACCTAATGCCTTCATGGATTGATGCTCCAGTTATTCTTTTTAGCCACGTTCAGCAGCCGGCTCGCGGGCAACTTGAACAGCGGGTAGTCTGGCAAGTTACAGGCCAGGCTTTCAACACAAGCCCAGCCTTTTGTTTACGCTGGGCGAGGCCCTTGCAGGCACCTCGCTCAGAGCCTAGCACTTAGCCTTGCAATGCATTGAGGGTCAGGTCCAGACACTGCCGCGCCTTGGTCACCAGCTCATCGATCTCGGCCTTGCTGATCACCAGCGGCGGCGCAATGATCATGGTGTCGCCCACCGCGCGCATGATCAGCCCGTTATCGAAACAGAACTGCCGGCAGATCATGCCCACGCCCTTGCCTTCGTAGCGCTTGCGCGTGGCCTTGTCCTGGACCAGTTCGATCGCCCCCAGCAAACCGACCCCGCGTACTTCACCCACCAGCGGATGATCGTTCAGTTCCCGCAAACGCTTCTGCAAATAGGGTGCCGTTTCGCTGTGGACACGCTCGATGATCTTCTCGTCGCGCAGGATGCGGATGTTTTCCAGGGCCACCGCCGCGGCCACCGGGTGACCGGAGTAGGTAAACCCGTGGTTGAAGTCACCGCCTTCGTTGAGCACCGCGACCACGTCGTCGCGCACGATCAACCCGCCCATGGGGATGTAGCCAGAGGTCAGGCCCTTGGCGATGGTCATCATGTGCGGTTTCAACCCGTAATGATCGGTACCGAACCACTCACCGGTACGGCCGAAGCCACAGATCACTTCATCGGCCACGAACAGAATGTCGTACTTGGCGAGGATTTCCTTCATGCGCGGCCAGTAGCTGTCCGGCGGCACGATTACGCCACCGGCGCCCTGGATCGGCTCGGCGATGAAGGCACCGACGTTGTCCACGCCGATCTCCAGGATCTTTTCTTCCAACTGGTTGGCCGCCCACACGCCGAACTCTTCGGGGCTCATGTCGCCGCCTTCGCCGAACCAGTAAGGCTGGGCGATGTGGACGATGCCCGGGATCGGCAGGTCGCCCTGCTCGTGCATATAGGTCATGCCGCCCAGGCTCGCGCCGGCGACAGTCGAACCGTGATAACCGTTCTTGCGGCTGATGATGACTTTCTTGTTCGGCTGGCCCTTGATCGCCCAATAGTGGCGGACCATGCGCAACATGGTGTCGTTGCCCTCGGAGCCGGAGCCGGTGAAGAACACATGATTCATGCCTTCAGGGGCGATGTCGGCGATGGCTTTGGACAATTCCAGCACCGGCGGGTGGGCCGTCTGGAAGAACAGGTTGTAGTACGGCAATTCGCGCATTTGTTGGCTGGCGGCGTCGGCCAGTTCGTCGCGGCCGTAACCGACCGCCACGCACCAGAGGCCGGCCATGCCGTCGAGGATCTTGTTGCCTTCACTGTCCCAGAGGTAGACGCCCTTGGCGTGAGTGATGATGCGCGGGCCTTTCTCTTTGAGCTGCTTGAAATCGCTGAACGGCGCCAGGTGGTGATCGTTGCTCAGGGCCTGCCATTCACGGGTTTGCGGGTTATTGCGGGTCATGCGAATTCTCCTGTGATCGGTGAGGGCGAAGCTGCCTTAAGCAGCTCCGCCCGGCGCTTCAGACGGCAAAGAGCAGGAATTCCCGCTCCCACGAACTGATGACGCGCTTGAAGTTTTCATGCTCGGCCCGCTTGACCGCGACGTAGCCTGTGATGAATTTCTTGCCCAGGTATTTCTCGATGGTGGTGCTGTTTTCCATGCGTTCCAGGGCGTCTTCGATGGTCAGCGGCAAACGCAGGTTGCGGCGTTCGTAGCCACGGCCCACCACCGGCGCGCTCGGGCTGATGCCCTCGACCATGCCGATGAAGCCGCACAGCAGGCTGGCGGCAATCGCCAGATACGGGTTGGCGTCGGCGCCCGGCAAGCGGTTTTCCACCCGACGGTTCTGCGGCCCGGCATCCGGCACGCGCAGGCCCACGGTGCGGTTCTCTTCGCCCCACTCCACGTTCACCGGTGCCGAGGTGTCCGGCAGGAAGCGGCGGAACGAGTTGACGTTGGGGGCGAACAGCGGCAACAGCTCGGGGATGAACTTCTGCAGGCCGCCGATGTGGTGCAGGAACAGATCGCTCATGGTCCCGTCTTCATTGGAGAAGACGTTCTTGCCGGTTTCCTTGTCGATGATGCTCTGGTGCAAGTGCATCGCGCTGCCCGGCTCGCCGGTCATGGGCTTGGCCATGAACGTGGCCGCCACGTCGTGCTTGAGTGCCGCCTCGCGCATGGTGCGCTTGAACACCAGGATCTGGTCGGCCAGGGACAGGGCATCGCCATGACGGAAATTGATTTCCATCTGCGCCGTGCCGTCCTCGTGGATCAGGGTATCGAGGTCCAGTTCCTGCAACTCGCACCAGTCGTAGACGTCTTCGAACAGCGGGTCGAATTCGTTGGCCGCTTCGATCGAGAAAGACTGGCGACCGGTTTCCGGGCGGCCGGAGCGACCAATGGGCGGTTGCAGCGGAAAGTCCGGGTCGTCGCTGCGTTTGGTCAGGTAGAACTCCATTTCCGGCGCGACGATGGGCTGCCAGCCTTTGTCGGCGTAGAGCTTGAGCACTTTCTTGAGCACGTTGCGCGGCGACAGCTCGATGGGGTTGCCCTGCTTGTCGTAGGCGTCGTGGATGACCTGGGCGGTGGGCTCGATGGCCCATGGCACAAGGAATACGGCGTTCTCGTCCGGGCGGCAGATCATGTCGATGTCAGCCGGGTCGAGCAGTTCGTAATAGATGTCGTCTTCGACATAGTCGCCCGTAACGGTCTGGAGCAGAACGCTCTCGGGCAGACGCATGCCTTTCTCGGCGATGAACTTGTTGGTCGGCGAGATCTTGCCCCGGGTGATACCGGTCAGGTCGCCAATCATGCATTCGACTTCTGTGATCTTGTGGTCTTTCAACCAATCGGTGAGCTGGTCGAGGTTGTTACTCATAAATGCCTCTAGGCGTGAGTTTCCTGACTGCTATTAGTCGTCAGGCGTTGTTTGACGCATCCGCGTCGCGTTGTGTTGCCCTTGCGCGGCAGGCATCGCCAAATGCCTGGAAAATCGCAAGGTAGTGCGGGTTAGAGCTTACCTCCCATTCAGGGTGCCATTGCACACCTAAAGCAAAAGCCTTGCCTTCTAATACCGAAATAGCCTCGATCAGGCCGTCCGGCGCCACCGCTTCGGCCCGCAAGCCAGGTGCCAGGCGCTCGATACCCTGGCTGTGGATCGAGTTGACGTCTATCCATTGAGGCAACCCCAGGCCTGCCAGTACGCCGCCAGGCTGGATATGCACGGTGTGGGCAGGACCGTATTGGACGTCCACCGCTTGAGTATCGTCTTCACGATGATCGATAAACGTTCCCACTTCATGAACCTTCTGATGCAGGCTGCCGCCAAAGGCTACGTTCATCTCCTGGAAACCACGGCAGATGCCCAGCACCGGGACGCCCGCCGCGACAGCGGCGCGGATCAGCGGCAGGGTGGTGGCGTCCCGTGCAGGATCATGGGCAGTGCCCGGCGCGCTGGCTGGGCCCTGGTAGTGAAAAGGTTCTACATTGGAAGGAGAGCCGGTAAAGAGAATACCGTCCAGGGCGTCCAGAATATCGGACGGCGCGAACAGATCCGCCAAGGACGGGAGCAGCACTGGCAAGCCCTTGGCGGCTGTCGCGACAGCCCGGGAATATTTATCGCCACTGGCGTGATAAGCATGCAGACCCATCTGCTTGGAGCAGGTGGTGACGCCGATTAACGGCAGGCGAGACATGAAGCACCCCGGTATTATTGCTGTTATGGGTTTGAATCGAGCTTAGCCTTGTTCATTTTTTTACACAACACCCCCGTAAAAAATACAACACGGCCCGCTCAAGCCTGCGGGCGCCAAGGCCCTTAAAGGGAAAAAAACGCCCTAAATTGCCTCAAAAAAGCCCTGCAGGTGCTTTTTTAGGGCAAAAAAGGCCCTGCTTGACTTCGGCATGCCGTTCGGGTTGACTGGCTTTCGAAGAGATCAATGATTGATATTTTTAACAACAAAGGTGTTGCATCATGTCGGTACCCCCGCGTGCCGTTCAGCTTAACGAAGCGAACGCGTTCCTTAAGGAACATCCTGAGGTTCTGTACGTTGACCTTCTGATTGCGGATATGAATGGTGTGGTGCGCGGCAAGCGCATAGAACGCACCAGCCTCCACAAGGTTTACGAGAAAGGCATCAACCTGCCGGCCTCTTTATTTGCTCTGGATATCAATGGCTCTACGGTGGAAAGCACCGGCCTGGGCCTGGACATCGGTGATGCTGACCGAATCTGTTATCCAATCCCTGACACCCTGTGCAACGAGCCTTGGCAGAAGCGCCCTACTGCGCAACTGTTGATGACCATGCACGAACTCGAAGGCGAACCTTTCTTCGCCGACCCGCGTGAAGTCCTGCGACAGGTCGTGACCAAGTTCGATGAACTGGGTCTGACCATCTGCGCCGCATTCGAGTTGGAGTTCTACCTGATCGACCAGGAGAACGTGAATGGACGCCCACAACCGCCTCGCTCGCCGATTTCCGGCAAACGCCCGCATTCAACACAGGTCTACCTGATCGATGACCTCGACGAATACGTCGATTGCCTCCAGGACATTCTGGAAGGGGCCAAGGAGCAAGGCATTCCCGCCGACGCCATCGTCAAGGAAAGTGCCCCGGCGCAGTTCGAAGTGAACCTGCACCACGTGGCCGATCCGATCAAGGCGTGCGACTACGCGGTCCTGCTCAAGCGCCTGATCAAGAACATCGCCTACGACCATGAAATGGACACCACCTTCATGGCCAAGCCGTATCCGGGCCAGGCGGGCAATGGGTTGCACGTCCACATTTCGATTCTGGATAAAGACGGCAAGAATATCTTTGCCAGCGAGGATCCCGAGCAGAACGCCGCACTGCGTCACGCGATCGGCGGTGTGCTCGAGACCCTGCCCGCGCAGATGGCTTTCCTCTGCCCGAACGTCAACTCCTACCGTCGTTTCGGCGCACAGTTCTACGTGCCGAACTCGCCGACCTGGGGCCTGGACAACCGCACCGTGGCCTTGCGCGTGCCCACCGGCTCGGCCGATGCCGTGCGTCTGGAACACCGCGTCGCCGGCGCCGATGCCAACCCCTACCTGCTGATGGCGGCAGTGTTGGCGGGTGTGCACCATGGCCTGGTCAACAAGATCGAGCCCGGTGCGCCGGTGGAAGGCAACAGCTACGAGCAGAACGAGCAAAGCCTGCCGAACAACTTGCGCGATGCACTGCGCGAGCTCGACGACAGTGAAGTCATGGCCAAGTACATCGATCCGAAATACATCGATATCTTCGTGGCCTGTAAGGAAAGTGAGCTGGAGGAGTTCGAACACTCCATCTCCGACCTCGAATACAACTGGTACCTGCATACCGTGTAAGCGGTTGCGGTAAAAAAGAAACGCCGCAGGCCTTATGGCCTGCGGCGTTTTTTTATGGAGGCTGGTTGAATGGCCGCCTTCGGCGGATCGCGAGCAAGCTCAGCTCCCACAGGGGTTCTTTGTGATCATTTGACCTGATTCACAATGTATTGCTCTGTGGGAGCAAGGCTTGCCCGCGATGAGGGCTTGGCAGACAACACAGAAATCGACTCGTACAATGCCCGGCAGCCCCGCAGGAGAGCTTCATGACACGCATCGCCGCACCCCGCAAACCCCGCGCACGCAGCCAGGCCCGGATCGACACCATTCTCGATGCCGCCCGTACACTGCTTGCCGCCGAAGGCGTGGCCAGCCTGTCGATCTACAGCGTCGCCGAGCGCGCCGGGATCCCGCCCTCTTCCGTGTACCACTTCTTCGCCAGCGTCCCGGCCCTGCTCGAAGCCCTGACCGCCGATGTCCACGCCGCCTTTCGCGCGGGCCTGCAAGCACCGATCGATCATGCAGCGCTGAACCACTGGCACGACCTGTCACGGCTGGTGGAACAGCGCATGCTCGCCATCTACAGCCAGGACGCCGCCGCTCGCCAGCTGATCCTGGCCCAGCACGGCCTGACCGAAGTCACCCAGGCCGACCGCCAGCACGACCTTGAGCTGAGTGACTTGATGCACAAGGTATTCGACCACCATTTCGCCCTGCCGCCCTTGCCTAAAGACGTCGACGTGTTCGCCCTGGCCATGGAACTGGGCGACCGCGTCTACGCCCGCTCGATACAACAGCACGGCCAGATCACCCCGCGCATGGCCGAAGAAGGCATGCGGGTGTTCGATGCGTACCTGGGACTGTATCTGCCGCCGTATCTCCCCAAGCGTGAAGCCCCCTGACCCCTGTGGCGAGGGGATTTATCCCCTCGCCACAAAGGCCCCCTTCTAACCTCACCAAGCGTATTCACCGGCCACCAAAAAGAACCCCGAAGGGCTCACGCCGTCCGGGGCTGTGGGTGAAACATCGTTCACAACTTGGCGATAGACACCTCAGTGGATTTGACGAAGGCGATCACTTCACTGCCGATCGCCAGCTCCAGCTCCTTGACCGAGCGGGTAGTGATGACCGACGTGACGATGCCGGAAGCGGTCTGCACGTCGATTTCCGACAGCACGTCGCCTTCGACGATTTCCTTGATGGTGCCTTTGAACTGGTTGCGTACGTTGATGGCTTTGATAGTCATGGTGTCGATTCCTGTCTGGATGAAGTTATTGAGCCCAACGCAATTGCGTGGGCAAGGGTGAAACGGGTTCGGGTTCCGGCGGTTGGCCGGGCAAGGACAGCACACGGTTGAGGACTTCGGTTTCCAGGCTCGCCAGGCGATGAGAGCCGCGAACCCGTGGACGCGGCAGGGCGATGGCCAGGTCGAGGCCGATCTGACCGTCCTCGATCAGGATCACCCGATCGGCAATCGCCACCGCTTCGCTGACGTCGTGGGTCACCAGCAACACCGTGAAACCGTGTTGCCGCCAGAGGTTTTCGATCAGTTGCTGCATCTCGATACGGGTCAGGGCGTCCAGCGCTCCCAAGGGTTCGTCGAGCAGCAACAGGCGTGGCTGATGGATCAACGCGCGAGCCAGGGCCACCCGTTGCTTCTGGCCGCCGGACAGCGCCGCCGGCCACTCATGGGCGCGGTCGGCCAGGCCCACCGCTTCCAGTGCCTGCAACGCCTGCGGGCGCCAATTGCCCCTGAGCCCGAGACCGACGTTATCGATGATTTTTTTCCAGGGCAGCAAACGCGCTTCCTGGAACATCAACCGCGTGTCTTCCCGTGCATCGCTCAACGACGCAGAACCGGCCAGCAACTGTCCACCGGTGGGCTGATCGAGGCCAGCCAGCAAACGCAGCAAGGTACTTTTGCCACAGCCGCTGCGACCGACCACGGCCACGAATTGCCCGGCCGGGATATGCAGGTCGATGTCGCGCAATACCTGGCGCGTGCCGAAGGTTTTTTGCAGCTTGCGCACCGCCAGCGGAATGCCACGCAGCAGGCGCGGAGGTTGTTGGGCGGTCATGCCACACCTCCCTTGCTCACTTGGTACGCCGGGTGCCAGCGCAGCCAGACCCGCTCAAGCCCGCGAGCGGCCAGGTCGGCCAATTTGCCCAGCACGGCGTACAGAAGAATCGCCAATACCACCACATCGGTTTGCAGGAACTCCCGGGCATTCATCGCCAGGTAACCGATGCCGGAACTGGCGGAGATGGTTTCCGCAACGATCAGCGTCAGCCACATGAAACCCAGGGCAAAGCGCACGCCCACCAGGATCGAAGGCAAGGCGCCCGGCAGGATCACCTGACGAAACAGGCGCAAGCCAGACAAGCCGTAGCTGCGGGACATTTCCACCAGCGCCGGGTCGACGTTGCGAATCCCGTGGTAGGTGTTGAGGTAGATGGGAAACAACGTGCCCAGGGCCACCAGGAAAATCTTCGCCGACTCATCGATGCCAAACCACAGGATCACCAGCGGAATCAGCGCCAGGTGCGGCACGTTCCGCACCATCTGCACGGAGCTGTCCAACAGGCGTTCGCCCCATTTCGACAAACCGGTGATAAAGCCCAGGGCCAGGCCGATGCCGCCACCGATCAGGAAACCCACCGCCGCCCGCCAACCGCTGATGGCCAGGTGCGTCCAGATCTCGCCGCTGCGCACCAGGTTGACCCCGGCTTCGATCACCGCCACGGGTGCCGGCAGGATCCGCGTGGACAACCAACCGGCCGACACCGACAGTTGCCAGACCGCCAGCAACAGCAGCGGCACTGCCCAGGGCGCGAGGTTGTGGATAATTTTCTTCATGGCCGCCTCAGCTCTGGGACGCGGCTTTGGGCAGGATGTCGTTGGCGACCATTTCACCGAACGGGCTCACATAACCCTGGCTTTTCGGCAGCTCCGGACGCTCCACGTCCAGGTGTGGGAACAACAGTTCCGCCACGCGATAGGACTCTTCCAGGTGGGGATAACCGGAGAAGATGAAGGTGTCGATGCCAAGATCGGCGTACTCCTTGACCCGCGCCGCCACGGTCGGGCCGTCGCCCACCAGTGCGGTCCCGGCACCGCCGCGCACCAGGCCGACACCGGCCCAGAGGTTGGGGCTGACTTCCAGCTTGTCGCGACGGCCACCGTGCAGGGCGGCCATGCGTTGCTGGCCCACCGAATCGAAGCGCGCCAGGGACGCCTGGGCACGGGCGATGGTGTCGTCGTCCAGGTGGGAAATCAGCCGGTCGGCTGCTTGCCAGGCTTCGGCGTTGGTTTCCCGCACGATCACATGCAGACGGATGCCGAAGCGCACGGTGCGGCCGAGCTTCGCGGCCTTGGCGCGCACTTGTTCGATCTTCTGCGCTACGGCGGCGGGCGGCTCGCCCCAGGTCAGCACCATTTCCACTTGCTCGGCCGCCAGGTCCTGGGCGGCTTCCGACGAACCGCCGAAATACAGCGGCGGACGCGGTTGCTGGATCGGCGGATAGAGCAGCTTGGCGCCCTTCACACTGATGTGTTCACCGTCGTAATCCACGGTTTCGCCTTCCAGCACTCGGCGCCAGATCCGGGTGAATTCCACTGAGGCCTGGTAGCGTTGTTCGTGGTCGAGGAACAAGCCATCGCCGGCCAGTTCGTCCGGGTCGCCGCCGGTCACCAGGTTGAACAACGCCCTTCCGCCGGACAACCGGTCGAGGGTCGCGGCCTGGCGTGCCGCCACCGTCGGCGAAATAATCCCGGGACGCAGGGCGACGAGGAATTTCAGGCGCTGGGTCACCGGAATCAACGAAGCGGCCACCAGCCACGAATCCTCGCAGGAACGCCCGGTGGGGATCAACACGCCGCCGAAACCCAGGCGGTCCGCCGCTTGGGCGACCTGCTGCAAATAACCGTGATCGACGGCGCGGGCGCCTTCGGCAGTGCCAAGGTAATGGCCGTCGCCGTGGGTAGGCAGGAACCAGAAAATATTGAGGCTCATGGAGTGGTCTCCTAAGGGATCGAATTACTGCGCGTTCGCAACGGCCGCCGGCGGCGTCCAGATCACGTCCTTGATGCTCAAGGGCTTGGGAATCAATTTGAGCTGGTAGAAGCTGTCGGCGATTTTTTGCTGCGCCGCCACCACTTCCGGCGTGAGGAACAACGCCCCGTAGCCTTGGCGCTTCACCGACGTCAGGGTGATGTCCGCCGGCAGCCCGAGCAGCGGCGATACCTGCTGGGTCACGTCTTCAGGGTTGGCCTTGGACCACTCCCCCACCGCGCGCACTTCTTCCACCAGGGCGGTAATGACCTGGGGATTCTTTTGCGCATAAGGTTTGGTGGCGAGGTAGAACTGGTGGTTATCGACGATGCCTTTGCCGTCTCGCAGGGTGCGTGCCTGCAACTGTTGTTCGGCGGCAGCCTGGTACGGGTCCCAGATCACCCAAGCATCGACACTGCCACGCTCGAACGCAGCACGGGCGTCGGCCGGTGGCAGGAAAACCGTCTGGATATCGGAGTACTTGAGGCCGGCGTCTTCCAGCGCCCGCACCAGCAGGTAGTGGACATTGGAGCCTTTGTTCAGCACGACTTTCTTGCCCTTGAGGTCGTGCACCGATTGGATCGCCGACCCCTTGGGCACGAGGATGGCTTCGCTGGCGGGTGCCGGTGGCTCGTAAGCAACATAGAGCAGGTCGGCGCCCGCGGCCTGGGCAAACACCGGCGGGGTCTCACCGGTCACGCCGAAGTCGATGGAGCCGACGTTCAAGCCTTCCAACAGTTGCGGGCCGCCAGGAAATTCGGTCCATTGCACATCCACGCCTTGGGCGGCGAGGCGTTTCTCCAATGAGCCCTTGGCCTTGAGCAGCACCAGGGTGCCGTACTTCTGATAACCGATCCGCAAGGTCTCGGCTTGAGCCTGGGTAACGACGCCGAAGGACACAGCCGCAGCAAACAGAGCGACCAGCCCGCGACGCAAAATGACAGTGCGCATGGCGCCTCTCCTTTTTGCTGTGGGGTTTTGGCTGCACCTGCTGGGCCGTTGGCGGCTGAGTAAGGTGAGTTGAATCAGGGGTGTCCGGGGTTTAAATGCTCCAGCGAGCACTCAGCAAACGTTCGTTCAATACATTGGGGTCCAGCGGCCTGGGCCGACGGGCCATGGCGCTGAAAAACTGTTCCAGCGCCTCGTCCAGGCGCTGTTGCAAGGCCGGCGCCAATTGCGTCTGGGCACTGCCTTCGCCGTAGGCGATCTGGCTGTCTTCGGCAAAGATCCCATGGAGCATTTCCTGGGCCTTGAGCGCCGACAACACCGGCTTGAGGGCGTAGTCCACCGCCAACATGTGGGCGATGCTGCCGCCGGTTGCCATCGGCAGCACCACTTTATGGGCCAAGGCCCGTTCCGGCAGCAGGTCCAGCAAGGTCTTCAACGCGCCGGAAAAAGACGCCTTGTACACCGGCGTGGCAATCAGCAGACCGTCGGCATTTTCGATCTGCTGGAGCAGGTCGACCACCTTCGGGCTGTCGAAACGGGCATGGAGCAAGTCTTCGGCCGGGAAATCGCGCACCTGATAACTCACCACTTCCACACCTTGCTGCTGCAACCAGCGTTGCGACCGCTCCAGCAGCACCCCGGAGCGGGAGCGTTGGCTGGGACTGCCACCGAGTGAGACGACCAACATGCCTACCCTTCCTTAACTGTCACGTGCGATTCGCGGCGGGCGATCTCGCTGTATGGGTCAAACCATAACAGCGGATTGATATATCTTTAAATCATATTTATTCATTTGGTTATTCTATATAGAGATATACGTATGACTTTATTCGGGGCATAAAAAAAGGCCGTCGGAACGGCCGAAAACCCTTGGTGCACAGTAATCCCCCTGTGGGAGCGAGCTTGCTCGCGATAGCGGTGTGTCAGCCAACATTATGTGTCGGATAGACCGCTATCGCGAGCAAGCTCGCTCCCACAGGTCCAGGACCAGGTTTTGTCTCAGCGATTGGGCTGCGGGGTAAGGCGCAGGTAGGGTTTCACGGCACGGTAGCCCTTGGGAAAGCGCTGCTTGAGTTCCTCTTCATCCTTGAGCGACGGCACGATCACCACTTCATCACCGTCCTGCCAGTTGGCCGGAGTGGCGACTTTGTAGTTGTCGGTCAGTTGCAGGGAATCGATCACCCTCAGGATCTCGTTGAAATTGCGCCCGGTGCTGGCCGGGTAGGTGATGGTCAGGCGAATCTTCTTGTTCGGGTCGATCACGAACAGTGAACGCACGGTCAAGGTGTCGCTGGCGTTGGGGTGGATCAAGTCGTACAGGTCCGACACCTTACGGTCGGCATCGGCCAGGATCGGAAAATTGACCACGGCGTTCTGGGTCTCGTTGATGTCCTCGATCCACTTGTGGTGCGAGTCCACCGGGTCCACCGACAGGGCAATGGCCTTGACCCCACGCTGGGCGAACTCGTCCTTGAGCTTGGCGGTCAGACCCAACTCGGTGGTGCATACCGGCGTGAAGTCCGCCGGGTGGGAAAACAGCACACCCCAGCTGTCGCCGAGCCATTCGTGGAAGCGAATCTTGCCGGCGCTGGAATCCTGTTCGAAGTCGGGGGCGATGTCGCCAAGTCTGAGGCTCATGGTGCGGCTCCTGGATGAGGTTGTTGTGAGCCCAACTTTGCACCGGTTTCGATTGCATTAAAAAGAATGAATATCCATTTATCTAGATCATTAGTGAATATAAAAAACTGTTCACTGGCGTCATTCCGCATACCGGCACAAGATCGTCAACGAGGTTCGAGAAGGCCTCGAGTTGCTGAAAAGAGGAGAAGTTTCGAGGAGGGCTACAGGGGTGGGCCTGACTCGAAAACGTAAAAGCCCCGCCCGGCGTGTTGCCGGGCGGGGCTTTTTTACTTCGCTACGTCTTACATGAAGTTGTAAGTGTAGTTGAAGATCAGGCGGGTCTGATCACGGTCAGGGCCGGAAAGACTACCGGTGCCACGATAGGAGCCGTGACGCAGGGTGGTGCCGAAACCTTTCAGAGCGCCTTGCTGGACGACGTAATCCAAGCGCATGTCGCGCTCCCACTCGGACGAATCGCTTCCACCTGCGGTCTTGGACCTGATGTTTTCACCATGCAAATAGGCCACGGCAGCTTTCAGGCCAGGAACGCCCAGAGAGGCGAAGTCGTAAGAGTATTGACCGAAGGTGGTATTTTCACCGGCACGGATAAACCCGTTGATCATGCTATCTGTGAACAGATAGAAGCTCGAGCCACCAGCGCCTTCATTTCGGCCGTTGCCGTCAAGCACATTGCCCTGGTTCAGGAAGACAAAACCACCGTCATCGCCAACTTGCTGATGACCCAACATGAAAGCACTGCCACCCAGGGAGTAGGTGAACATGGCGCTCCAGGTTTTGTTATCGACCACACCCTGTTCTTTGAAATAGCCACCGTTGTTATCGAACTGATAGCCTGCATCGCCGTTGCGGCCATCCGAGCTGCTGTCGAAGTAACGCAGGTCAGTCTTGAAAGACTGGCCCTCGCTGATCGGGAAAACATGTACAGCACCCAGGAAGTGCTGTTTGTAGTAATCCTGCAGGTTGGAGTAGTAGTACTGCAGAGTCAGGTCTTTGGTGACCTTCCAATCAGCACCGGCGTAGCGGAATTGATTGCTTTCCTCGGTACCACCAGAGACCGCCAAGCCGGTACGGTTGCTCGATGCACGACCAACAGCATGTTCCAGCTGACCAGCGTTGAACGTTACGTTGTCCAGGTCCTTGGAGGTGATGGTGCCACCTTCGAAGGTTTGCGGCAGCAGACGACCGTCGCTGGCGACCAGGATCGGCAGGTTAGGCGCCAGGGCGCCACCCAGGTGGGCTTCGGTCTTAGAGAAAAGCGCCTTGACGTTGCCCGACAGACGACTCCAGTTGTGTACGGCGGAGCCATCGGTGTCACTTGGAACGAAGGTGTTGCTATTTGGGTGTTGGCCTTTACCACCATCGAGATGGATACCCACCAATGCCTGGGCATCGATACCAAAACCAACGACGCCTTGGGTAAAGCCAGACTTGTAGTCGAACTTCAGGCCAGTAGCGGTTTCACGCTGGTCGGCACCGCCTTCGCGGTTATCGTTATCAAAGTACAACGTACGAGAACTGACAGACGCCTTGCTGTCCTCGATAAAACCCGCGGCGCCTGCCTGCTGCGCCAGAACCCCAACGGCCACGGCCACGGCCAAGGTGGACTTGTTCATGCTTCGCTCCTCTCGTTTTCTAATTCTTGTGTCTCTTTGGCTCCGGATCGAACGCCCGGAATCCGCGGATGCGCGATTAGCGCCAGACCGTGACTGACAAGTCAATCGTAAGCATTTATGGCTACGACTATGGTCTAACCCCTCTACACCGGCCCGCAGGATAATGGATTCTTTATAATCCCAAAAAGAATTGTTTCAACAGTTTTCAGCTCGTTTCGACATATGAGTGCCATCACAGCACCATCAGGCCGTGACATGCCTTATCGGCGACGCAGAGAATTACTGAACGATGATTCGTCGGGGATTTACGAGACCCGCGAATTCTTGGCGGCGAGATCTGTTTGCGCGCCTCCTGCGCCTTCGATTCCTGTTCAAGACAGCGCGCGCATGCCGCGATCTTGACGTGTTCCAGACTAGCTGCTCATTGTCTGAAATCAAGAAGATCGCGGTAGCGCAAAGTTTCCGACGGCTGTCCTACAAGGATTTTTCGAAGATTTTCGAATTACGCTGATAGTTGTAGAGCGACGCCCGCGCCGCCGGCAGGCGGTCGACGCTGCTGGGCTCGAAACCGCGTTCGCGGAACCAGTGGGCAGTGCGGGTCGTAAGGACGAACAGCGTCTTGAGCCCTTGGGCACGGGCCCGGGTTTCGATGCGCTCCAGCAGCTCATCGCCCCGGCCACCGTGGCGGTATTCCGGGTTCACCGCCAGGCAGGCCAGTTCCCCGGCATCCGAGTCGGCGATCTGGTACAGCGCCGCGCAGGCGATGATCATGCCTTCGCGCTCGACCACGCTGAACTGTTCGATCTCGCGCTCCAGCACCTCGCGGGAGCGACGCACCAGAATCCCCTGCTCTTCCAGCGGACTGATCAGGTCCAGCAGGCCGCCGACATCTTCGATGGCCGCTTCGCGCACCACTTCGAATTGCTCCTGGGCCACCAAGGTGCCGCTGCCATCGCGGGTGAACAGTTCAGCCAGCAGCGCGCCGTCCTCGGCATAGCTGACGATATGGCTACGGGCGACGCCGCCACGACAGGCCTGGGCCGCCGCATCCAGCAGTTCGGCCTGATAGTCGCTGCCCAGGCGTTGCATGTGGCCGGGGACCTGTTGCGGGCGCAATTCGCGCACCAGCCGTCCATCCTCGCCGATCAGCCCCTGCTCGGCACCGAACAGCAGCAGCTTGTCGGCGGCCAGGTCGATGGCCGCCCGGGTGGCGACGTCTTCACAGGCCAGGTTGAAGATCTCTCCGGTGGGCGAATAACCCAACGGCGACAGCAGCACGATGGAACGCTCGTCCAGCAGGCGATTGATGCCCTTGCGATCGACCCGACGCACTTCACCGGTGTGGTGATAATCCACGCCTTCGAGCACACCGATGGGACGCGCGGTGACCAGGTTGCCGCTGGCGACCCGCAACCGCGAGCCCTGCATGGGCGAAGAGGCCATGTCCATGGACAGGCGTGCCTCGATGGCGATGCGCAACTGGCCGACCGCGTCGATCACGCACTCCAGGGTCGCCGCATCGGTGATACGCATGCCGTGGTGGTAATGGGGCGTCAGGCCCCGTGCAGCGAGGCGGGTCTCGATCTGCGGACGCGAACCATGGACCAGCACCAGGCGCACGCCGAGGCTGTGCAGCAGCACCAGGTCATGGACGATATTGCCGAAATTCGGGTGTTCCACCCCGTCGCCGGGCAGCATGACGATGAAGGTGCAATCGCGGTGGGCATTGATGTAGGGCGAAGCGTGGCGAAGCCAATTGACGTATTCGGGCATGAACCTGGACCTGTAATAAATAACAGCCAAAACAAAGACGAAACAGAACGCACAACGGGGCTGGTGGTTATCGTCGGAACAGGCTTGGCGACACGCGCGCTCTCCTCATGTGATGAATACGGGCCCGCAAGGGCGCAATTTAACCGGCGGTGGCCGGCGTCAGGCAGTAATGGCCGATCAACTGCCGCAACAGTTGCACGGTAGGTTGCAAACGTGACATTTCAAGGTACTCGCCCGGTTGGTGGGCACAGGCGATATCGCCAGGGCCGAGCACCAGGGTTTCGCAGCCAAGGCGCTGAAGATAAGGCGCTTCGGTGCCAAACGCCACTGCTTCGGCGCGATGGCCGGTCAGCCGTTCGGCCACGCGGACCAACTCGGCGTCCTCGGCCTGCTCGAACGGCGGCACTTCGGGGAACAGTGGCGCGTAATCAATCTTGACCTGGTGGCGCTCGGCAATGGGCTCGAGCTTCTGCCGGATCGCCGCCCGCAGCACTTGCGGATCCATGCCCGGCAACGGGCGCAGGTCGAATTCCATGGAGCACTGGCCGCAGATCCGGTTGGGATTGTCGCCCCCATGGATGCAGCCGAAGTTCAAGGTCGGTTGTGGCACGCTGAACTGCGGATTACGGAATTCACGCTGCCATTGCAGGCGCAGGCCGCGCAATTCGCCCATGGCATCGTGCATGGCTTCCAGTGCGCTGTGGCCCAGGCGCGGATCGGACGAATGACCGCTACGCCCGAGAATGTCGATGCGCTCCATCATGATGCCTTTGTGCATCCGAATTGGCTTGAGGCCGGTCGGCTCACCGATTACCGCAGCCCGCCCCAGGGGCCGGCCGGCATCGGCCAGGGCCCGGGCGCCGGACATGGAGCTTTCTTCGTCACAGGTCGCGAGGATCAGCAGCGGTTGCTTGAACGGTTGGTCCAGCAGCGGCTTGACCGCTTCGATGGCCAGGGCGAAAAAGCCCTTCATGTCACAACTGCCCAGGCCCACCCAACGGCCATCGACCTCGGTGAGCTTCAACGGATCGGTCTGCCACAACGCGCCGTCGAACGGCACCGTGTCGCTGTGGCCCGCCAGCACCAGACCGCCGGGACCGCTGCCGAAACTGGCCAGCAGGTTGAATTTGCCAGGGCTGACCTGCTGGATATCACAGGAGAACCCCAGCTCAGTGAGCCAGCCTGCCAGCAGCTCGATCACGGCACTGTTGGATTGGTCGAGCCCTGGTTGGGTGCAACTGACCGAAGGCGTGGCGATCAGGGCAGCGAATTGATCTTTCATGGACGGCAAAGGCATCGCTGGCTCCGAGCTTACAGATTGACGTTCATCATAGAACCATCTGGACCCAGGAATAAACCGTCGCGGCGCGTAGGAGGGAGGAGTCCTGTACACTGCACGGCCTTGGCAGCCACACCTTCCCCCGGCTGCGCACCCGATCCCTGGATTTTCCGGCCATGCAGAAAGAAACCGAAATCAAACTCCGCGTCAGCCGCGAGACCCTGGCAGCCTTGCGCGAGCATCCGCTGCTGAAAAAACGCAACAAGAGTGGCTGGGAACGCCACGAATTGATGAACCAGTATTTCGACACGCCAGAGCGTGACCTGGCCCAGGCCAAGGTCGCCCTGCGCCTGCGTCGCGACGGCGAAGAGGTGATCCAGACCCTCAAGACCCGCGGCCAGAGCGTCGCCGGCCTGTCCGAGCGCAACGAGTACGACTGGCACCTGCCCAAGGCCAAGCTCGACCTGAAGAAGCTCGACGGCGAATGCTGGCCCGAGGCCCTGGCCGACCTGGACAAGAAAACCCTCAAGGCCATCTTCACCACCGATTTCGTTCGCGAACGCGCTGAAATCGCCTGGGGCCGTGGCAAAAGCAAGGTGGTCATCGAAGCCGCCCTGGACCTGGGCCACGTCGTGGTCGGCAAGCAGAAGGAAGAAATCTGTGAGCTGGAGCTGGAACTACGCGAAGGCGAGCCCGCCGCCCTGCTGGAACTGGCCGCCGAGCTGGCCGCAACCCTGCCCTTGATGCCCTGCGACATCAGCAAGGCCGAGCGAGGCTATCGCCTGCATGACGCGAGCAGCTACGCCTTGAGCCTGCCGGCCCCGCAACTGACCGCCGAAACGCCGCTGGATGACGCCTTCGCCGCACTGAGCTGGCATTTGCTCGGCAGCAGCCAGCGCCTGGCCGAGCAATACCGTTTCAACGGCCACTGGCGCCTGCTGCAGGACTGGGTGGAAAACCTCGCTGAACTGCGCGCCCTGCTCAGCAGCCTCGGCCAGGCCGCGCCACGCCAGTCGACCCACGACTTGCGCCTGGCCCTGGACGCGTTGCTGGAAGACTGGCGCCCGCTGGTCCAGGCCGGCCTGGACGACGAAGATGTGCGCAAGGCCGCGCCGGAACAGTTCCTGGAAGAGTTGCAAGACCCGCGCTGGGGCCTGTTTTCCCTCAATACTTCACGCTGGCTGCTGGCGCGCAGCTGGGCCGCCGAGCGCAACACCCGTGGCAATCGCCAGGGCGCGGCGCAACTGGGCAGCTGGCTGCCGCGTCTGCTGGGCGAAGAATCCTCGTCCCTGCAATTGCAACGCTATCAGCAGCAGCCGGAAGACCTCGCCGAGCAACTGCCGCGCATCGAACGCATCCAGGCCTGGCTACACCACGCCCGCCATGTACTGGAGATCCCGGAAATGGATCGCCTCTATGGCGAGCTGAATAAACTGGCGCAACTGGCCAACCAGCCGATCACCGACGAAACGCTGGATGCGCGCAAGCAGCAGGCCATTGCGGTGTATCAGAATCGGGCTTGGAAGACTTTGCTGCGCCTGTGATACCGCCATCGCGAGCAAGCTCGCTCCCACAGGGGTTCAGTGTTGTAACCACATCTTGTGGCCACTGAAGATCAACTGTGGGAGCGAGCTTGCTCGCGATGAGGCCACCCCCAAACACCACAAAAAACAAGCTTCAGCGCACCACCGGCAAACTCGTCGTCGATTTGATCTCCGACAGCGCCACGATCGAATTCACTTCCTGGATCCCCGGTACCATCGACAGCTTTTCGAAAAAGAATCGCTCATACGCCTCGATGTCCGCCGTGACGATGCGCAACAGAAAATCCACCGACCCCATCAGCACGTAACACTCCAGTACTTCGGGAAAGCCGCGGATCGCCTCGGTGAACTCTGTGAAGTTCGAACGGCCATGGGCGTTGAGTTTCACTTCGGCGAAGATCTGCGTGTTGAGGCCGATTTTCTTGCGATCCAGCAGGGTCACCTGCCCGCGGATGATGCCCTCCTCCTTCATCCGCTGGATCCGCCGCCAGCACGGCGACTGAGACAAGCCAACCTGCTCGGCGATCTGCGCGCTGGACAGCGAGGCATCCTCTTGCAGCAGCGCCAGTATCCGGCGGTCGTAGCTATCCAGCTGGCTTTGCATAAATAAACCCAAAATGACTGATTTGTAGAATAAGGCGATTCGTAGTATCGCCAGATCCACCCATCTTAGATAAGAAATACCCCACGACGCATGTAAATATTTCTCCGCCCCCCAAGGAGACCGAACATGCCCCCACTTGAAGCCGTTGCCACTGCCCCGACCCGCGCCGATGTCTGGCATGTCGCCAATGCTCATTGCCGCGTGCACTACCAGATGCTGGCCGAGGCCGAGCCGGACCTGCTGTGCCGGGCCTTGAACCTGTTTGCCTTACAGGGCCTGACGCCACAGCAGGTTCGCGTCGAGCGCCTCGATGACCTGCTGTCGCTGGAGATCGTCATGGACGGGCTGAGTTGGCACCGAGCCCAGGTGATCGCTGAAAAATTACGCAACCTGATCGGCATGTGCTCGGTGAACCTGCAAAGCGCTGAATTTACGAGGGTTGAGCCGACCCAGGCGGCCGGTTGAGCGCCCCACGGGCAAGACCTGGTAACGCATTGGTCGGGTAGTGGCCCAACGGACCACCGGGTCGGGACTATTCTTTTGCAGACCGAGCGAAGACGCCGAAGCGTCTGTATCGCGGCTTTGCTGCAATTGTCCAATAGGAACCCGCATGTCCACCAAACACGCCACTCAGGACCGCTGGCTGGACCTCAATGATCTGCTGCGCCAACTGGTCACCCAAGGCTTCATCAGCCAGGATTCAGCCGAAACCGCGCTCAACGCCCGCCGACGCCACAGCGCCAATAGCCAGCTGCATCCGCTGGAGTTCATTGCCAACCAGCACCTGGACGATCTCAGCCGCCCTGGCAAGCGCCTGGACCTGGAGAACCTGACCCTGTGGTTGTCCCAGCAGGCCGGCCAACCCTACATGCGCATCGACCCGCTGAAAATCAACGTGGCGGCCGTGACACCCTTGATGTCCTACGCCTTTGCCCAACGCCACAAGATCCTCGCGGTAGCGGTCGATCGTGACGCCGTCACCGTCGCCAGCGCACAACCTTACGTCAGCAGCTGGGAAGCCGACCTGACCCACGTACTCAAGCTGCCGATCAAGCGGGTGGTCGCCAACCCGGTGGATATCCAGCGCTTGAGCGTGGAGTTCTATCGCCTGGCCAAGTCGGTCAGCGGCGCCACCACGGTCGATCAGCAACCGAGCAACCTGAGCAACTTCGAACAGTTGCTCAACCTCGGCGCCAGTGACCAGGAACCGGACGCCAACGACGCCCACATCGTCAATATCGTCGATTGGCTGTTCCAGTACGCCTTCCAACAGCGCGCCAGCGATATCCACATCGAACCGCGCCGCGAGCAGGGCACCGTGCGGTTTCGCATCGACGGGGTGCTGCATACCGTCTATCAGTTCCCGCCGCAGGTGACGATGGCGATCGTCAGCCGCCTCAAGAGCCTGGGCCGAATGAACGTCGCGGAAAAACGCAAACCCCAGGACGGTCGGGTCAAGACCAAGACCCCGGACGGCGGCGAAGTGGAATTGCGCCTGTCGACCTTGCCCACGGCGTTCGGCGAAAAGATGGTCATGCGGATCTTCGACCCGGAAGTGCTGCTCAAGGACTTCGACCAGCTCGGCTTCTCCGCCGACGACCTGCGCCGCTGGCAGGACATGACCCGCCAGCCCAACGGCATCATCCTGGTAACCGGGCCCACCGGCTCCGGCAAGACCACCACCCTCTACACCACCCTCAAGAAACTGGCGACGCCGGAAGTGAACCTCTGCACCATCGAGGACCCGATTGAAATGGTCGAGGCGTCCTTCAACCAGATGCAGGTCCAGCACAACATCGACCTGACCTTCGCCGCCGGCGTGCGCGCACTGATGCGGCAAGACCCGGACATCATCATGATCGGTGAGATCCGCGACCTGGAAACCGCTGAAATGGCGATCCAGGCGGCGCTCACCGGGCACCTGGTGCTGTCGACTCTGCACACCAACGACGCGCCGAGCGCCATCAGCCGTTTGCTGGAGCTGGGGGTGCCCCATTACCTGATCAAGGCCACCGTGCTCGGGGTCATGGCCCAGCGCCTGGTGCGCACCCTGTGCCCACAATGCAAGGCCCCGCTGACCCTCGACGAAGATGACTGGCAGACCCTGACCCGGCCCTGGCAGGCACCGTTGCCGAGCAACGCCCAACAAGCCGTTGGCTGCCTGGAATGCCGCGACACCGGTTACCGTGGTCGCGCCGGCGTCTACGAAATCATGCAACTGACCGACAGCGTCAAGGCCTTGATCCACCCCGACACCGACCTGCTGGCGGTGCGCCGCCAGGCCTTCAAGGAAGGCATGCGCAGCCTGCGGCTGTCGGGGGCGCAAAAGGTGGCGGCGGGCTTGACCACTGTCGAGGAAGTGCTGCGGGTGACGCCACAGAGCGAGCAGAAGTAGTTGTGGCAGCACCTGTGGCGAGAGGGTTTATCCCCACTGTGGGAGCAAGGCTTGCCCGCGATGAAGATAACGCGGTCTCCCTGAGAAGCAAGACGCCTGCATCGCGAGCAAGCTTTGCTCCCACAGAGTGAGGATAATGGCCGCTTGCCCTACACTAAGGGCTCGCAGGTCCATCTCAATTCGCACAGGGAACCGTCATGCAGATCGGTAGCGTACTTTTACTTTTCATCGGCCTGGTGGTCGCCATTCTCTTCATGGGCTTCAAGGTCGTGCCCCAGGGCTACCAATGGACTGTCGAGCGGTTCGGCCGTTACACCAACACCCTCAAGCCCGGCCTGAACATCATCATCCCGGTGATGGATCGTATCGGGCGCAAGATCAATGTCATGGAAAGCGTGCTGGACATCCCACCCCAGGAAGTCATTACCGCCGACAACGCCACGGTACAAATTGACGCCGTGTGCTTCTTCCAAGTGGTCAATACGGCCCAGGCGGCCTACGAGGTCAACAACCTCGAACACGCCATCCGCAACCTGTTGCAAACCAACATCCGTACCGTGCTGGGGTCCATGGAACTGGACGCGATGCTGAGCCAGCGCGACGGCATCAACGAAAAATTGCTGCGCACCGTCGATGAAGCCACGGCACCGTGGGGCATCAAGATCACCCGGATCGAGATCAAGGACATCAGCCCGCCGGCCGACCTGATGGCCGCCATGTCGGGGCAAATGAAAGCCGAACGTATCAAGCGTGCCCAGATCCTGGAAGCCGAGGGCCTGCGAGCGTCGGCGATTCTCACCGCCGAAGGCAAGAAGCAGGCGCAGATCCTCGAGGCCGAGGGCAGCCGCCAGGCGGCGTTCCTGGAGTCCGAGGCCCGCGAGCGTCAGGCGCAAGCTGAAGCGCTGGCCACTCAGGTGGTGTCCCAGGCCATTGCCGACGGTAACGTGCAGGCCGTGAACTACTTCGTCGCCCAGAAGTACATCGATGCGCTGGGCAAACTGGCGTCAGCCAACAACAGCAAGGTGATCCTGATGCCGCTGGAAGCCAGCCAGGTCATCGGTGCGGTCGGTGGCATCGGCGAGATCGTCAAGGCCACCTTCGACAGCAAGAAAGCCTGAGGCACGCGTATGTGGGAGTTCCTGCAACACCTGTCGTACTGGGACTGGCTGGCGCTGGGCGTTATCCTGCTGATCCTTGAAGTGTTCGGCGCCGGGGGGTACTTGCTGTGGATCGGCATGGCCGCCGCGGCAGTCGGCGTGCTCACGTTCATCCTGCCGCAGATACCGTGGGAGCTGCAGTTCCTGTTGTTCGGCCTGTTCGCCATCGCCACGGCGCTGTACTGGTGGCAACGCCAGCGCAGCGCCGTGCGCCAAAGCGATCAGCCGCACCTGAACCTGCGCGGACAGGAACTGATCGGCAAGGTCTTCCTGGTCCATGAAGCGATTGTCGATGGCCGCGGCAAGATCAAGGTGGCCGACAGTGTCTGGCTGGCCAAGGGACCCGAGTCGTCCGTTGGCACGCGGGTCAGGGTGATGGCGCAGGACGGCGCGGTGCTGCAGGTGGAACGGGCTGACTGACACGTCATGGAACTGAATCGAGACGCCGGTAATCCAACGTCATAGTTAACCCAGTGGAGTCACCTATCATGCGTCTCAAACTTGCTGTCGCTACCCTAGCCTTGCTGTCTCTACCTGTTGGCTCGGCAATGGCCGACACGTTTTGGCGTAACGTCATTTCATCCGGTGCGACCACCGGTTCCACCTACCTGACTTTCAAGGATCACAAACTGATCGTCGCCGCCCAGGACGATGCCGGCAGCTTCGTCGCCAGTGATGGCGGTATCCGTGGCCCTTACCTGGAAGCGGCGATGCAGAAAGTTCGCGCCGACAACCCAGGCCTGCAAGCCACCGACATGGAACTGGCCAACGCGATCCTGGCGAAAAACGCCGTCGCCCAGGACTGATTTCCGGCCAATAAAAAATGCCGCTCGATTGAGCGGCATTTTTTTGCCCGGTGAAACCCCCAAGGCTGTCCCAGCCCCCCTGTGGGAGCGAGCTTGCTCGCGATAGCGGCGTGTCAGCCCACATCAATGCTGCTGATCCACCGCTATCGCGAGCAAGCTCGCTCCCACAGGTACAGTGGTCCTTATTCGCCGATAGCGGCCTGGTAGCCGGCCGCATCGAGCAACTTGTCCATCTCGGCCTTGTCGCTTGGCTTGAGCTTGAAGATCCAGGCGCCGTACGGATCGGAGTTCAGCAGTTCCGGCTCACCGCCCAACGCCTCATTGACCGCAATCACTTCACCGGCAATCGGGGAGTAGATATCGGAAGCGGCTTTGACCGACTCAACCACACCGGCCTGGTCACCAGCTTCAAACACCTTACCGACTTCAGTCAGCTCGACAAACACCACATCGCCCAAGGCTTCCTGTGCATGATCGCTGATGCCCACGGTGACGGTACCGTCAGCTTCCAGGCGGGCCCACTCATGGCTTTCAGCAAAACGCAGTTCGGCAGGGATATCACTCATATTCTGTGTCCTCAAGAGAAAGTGTCAGCGGCCAGCGGCCCGCCGCAAAAGGTTAGATCAGGGTTTTGCCATGGCGGACGAAGGTCGGTTTGACCACCCGTACCGGGTACCACTTACCGCGAATTTCTACCTCGGCCCGGTCGGCAGTAGCCATCGGAACACGTGCCAGGGCGATCGACTTGCTAAGCGTAGGAGAAAAACTACCACTGGTGATCTCCCCTTCGCCAACATTGGCGATGCGAACCACCTGATGGGCGCGCAAAACACCCCGCTCCTCCAACACCAGCCCAACCAGTTTGTGCTGCACACCGCTGGCAAGCTCGGCCTCCAGCGCACCACGCCCGATGAACTGACGGCTCGCCGGTTCCCAGGCGATGCTCCAGGCCATGTTCGAGGCCAGCGGTGAAACGTCCGGGTGGATATCCTGGCCGTAGAGGTTCATGCCCGCTTCCAGGCGCAAGGTATCGCGAGCACCGAGGCCGATGGGCGAAATACCGGCGCCGACCAGGTCGTTGAAGAAACTCGGGGCTTCCTGGGCGGGCAGGACGATTTCCAGGCCATCTTCGCCGGTGTAGCCGGTCCGGGCGATGAACCATTCGCCGTCGGCACGCCCTTCGAAAGGCTTGAGTTGCTGGATGATTTGTCCACGGGATTGTGTGACCAGCTCGGCAATCTTCTGTCGGGCGTGGGGCCCCTGGATCGCCAGCATCGCCAGCTCGGGGCGCTCATGCAGTTGCGCGTCGTAGTCACCGAGCTGTGCCTGCATCCAGGCCAGGTCCTGATCGCGGGTCGAGGCGTTGAAGACCAGCCGATAGCCGTCCCCGACACGGTAGATGATCATGTCGTCGACGATGCCGCCGCGCTCATTGAGCATGGCGCTGTACAAGGCACTGCCTGTGTCCTGCAAGCGGTCGACGTCATTGGCCAGCAAGCGCTGCAGCCAGACCTTGGCCTGGGGGCCGGCGACGTCGATCACGGTCATGTGGGATACATCGAACACACCGCAGTCGCGACGCACCTGATGGTGTTCTTCGACCTGCGAGCCGTAATGCAAAGGCATATCCCAACCGCCAAAATCGACCATCTTCGCGCCAAGGGCGAGATGAAGGTCATACAGAGGCGTACGCTGTCCCATGGGTTTCTCCTTCCGGGCTTGGCGAAGGTGCGGACGGACACTGCGTAGCGCGAACGTCTGAAAAAAGGAGTTTTCTGACGTTCTCAGTTGCCCGGTCCGACAGACGGACCGCACCGAATGCCGCGCATTGTAGCCGCATGAGGTAGGACTGACACCTAGCTGTTTCGATGGGCCGAACGTCGTATCAATCCGATGACCGGCAACAGCCCCACCAATACCAACGTCAGCGCCGGCAGCGCGGCCCGGGCCCACTCGCCTTCACTGGTCATCTCGAAGATCCGCACCGCCAGCGTGTCCCAGCCGAACGGGCGCATCAGTAGCGTCGCGGGCATTTCCTTGAGCACATCGACGAACACCAGCAACGCCGCGCTCAACGTTCCGGGCAACAGCAATGGCAGATACACTTTGAAAAACAGTCGTGGCCCACTGATCCCAAGGCTGCGTGCCGCTTCGGGCAAGGACGGACGAATTCGCGCCAGGCTGCTCTCCAACGGGCCGTAGGCCACGGCCAGGAAGCGCACCAGATACGCCAGCAACAGCGCCGACAGGCTGCCCAGCAACAACGGTTTGCCCGCACCGCCGAGCCAGGTCGACAGCGGGATGACCAGCTCACGGTCCAGATAGCTGAACGCAAGCATGATCGACACCGCCAACACCGAACCGGGCAAGGCATACCCCAGGTTCGCCAGGCCGACGCCGGCACGAATCGGCCGGGTCGGCGCCAACCGCCGGGCGAACGCCAGCAGCAAGGCCACGCAAACGGTGACCAGCGCCGCCAGGCCGCCCAGGTAGAGAGTGTGGACGATCAGCCCGGCATAACGCTCATCCAGGTCGAAACGACCCCGTTGCCAGAACCACACCACCAATTGCAGTACCGGGATGACAAAGGCGCAGGCAAACACCAGAAAGCACCAGCCACTGGCCGCCACGGCCTTGAGGCCGCGCAACGTGTACAACGCCTTGACCCGGGGCCGCTCGTTACTGGCCCGGTGGGCGCCACGGGCCCGGCGTTCGCCGTAGAGCACCAACATCACCGCCAGCAACAGCAAGCTGGCCAGTTGGGCAGCGCTGGAAAGGCTGAAGAAGCCGTACCAGGTCTTGTAGATGGCGGTGGTGAAGGTGTCGAAGTTGAACACCGACACCGCGCCGAAATCCGCCAGGGTTTCCATCAGCGCCAGCGCCACGCCCGCACCGATGGCCGGCCGGGCCATCGGCAGCGCCACGCGCCAGAACGCCTGCCACGGCGACTGCCCCAGCACCCGGGCGGCTTCCATCAAGCCCTTGCCCTGGGCCAGGAAGGCACTGCGCGCCAGCAGATACACGTATGGGTAAAAGACCAGCACCAGCACCAGGATCACCCCGCCGGTGGAGCGAACCCGGGGCAGGCGCAGGCCGCTGCCGAACCATTCACGCATCAGCGTCTGCACGGGGCCGGCAAAATCCAGCAGGCCCACGAAGACAAATGCCAATACGTAGGCCGGAATCGCAAACGGTAGCATCAATGCCCAATCGAGCCAGCGACGCCCCGGGAACTCACACAGGCTGGTGAGCCAGGCGAGACTGACACCCAGCAAGGTCACACCCACACCCACGCCAAGGATCAACGTGAGGGTGTTGCCCAACAAGCGCGGCATCTGCGTGTCCCACAAATGGGACCATATCTGCTGGTCGACGCTCTGCCAGGACAGCAGCAGCACACTCAGGGGCAACAGGACCAGCGCGGCGATGGCGAAGACCAGGGGGTACCAGCGGCGTTGGGCGGGGTGGGCCAAGGAATACTCTCGTTAAACAATCGGTCACGTGGCGAGGGAGCTTGCTCCCGCTGGGCTACGAAGTAGCCCCAAAGTTCCGGGCCATGGCCCGCGGATACTCTGGGAGGGCTTCGCCCTCCAGCGGGAGCAAGCTCCCTCGCCACATGTTATCAATGAACTGGACAGGACTGGTCTCAGTTCCAGCCGGCACGATCCATCATGCGAATGGCTTCGGCCTGGCGTTTACCCGCGACTTCCACCGGCAGGGTGTCGGCCTTGAACTTGCCCCAGGCCGCCACTTCCTTGGACGGCTCGACCTTCGGGTTGGCCGGGAATTCCTGGTTCACGTCGGCGAAAATGTTCTGCGCTTCCGGCGTGGTCATCCACTCCACCAGTTTCTTCGCGGCTTCCGGATGCGGTGCATGCTTGGTCAAGCCAATCCCCGAAAGGTTGATGTGCACGCCGCGATCAGCCTGGTTCGGCCAGAACAATTTCACTTTCAGGTCCGGCTTCTGCTGGTGCAGGCGGCCATAGTAGTAAGTGTTGACGATGCCGACGTCGCACTGGCCAGCGTTGATCGCCTCAAGCAATGCGGTGTCGTCGGAGAACACGTCGGTGGACAGGTTCCTGACCCAGCCCTTGAGGATTTCCTCGGTTTTTTCCGCGCCGTGGGTTTCGATCAGCGTGGCGGTCAGGGACTGGTTGTAGACCTTTTTCGAGGTCCGCAGGCACAGGCGGCCTTCCCACTCTTTGCCAGCCAGCGCTTCATAGGTGGTCAATTCGCTGGGTTTAACCCGTTCGGTGGAGTAGACAATGGTCCGTGCCCGCAGGCTCAAGCCGGTCCAGGCGTGGGACGAAGCGCGGTATTGGGATGGGATGTTGGCATCGATCACCGGGGAGGTGAACGGTTGGAGAATACCCATCTGCTCGGCCTGCCAGAGGTTGCCGGCGTCGACGGTGAGCAGCAGGTCGGCGGTGGCGTTCTCGCCTTCGGCCTTGATCCGCTGCATCAACGGCGCTTCCTTGTCAGTGATGAACTTCACCGACACGCCAGTCTTCTTGGTGTAGGCATCGAAGACCGGCTTGATCAGTTCATCGATACGCGAGGAGTAGACCACCACCTCATCGGCGGCCTGGGCGGCAGTGGAGCCGATCAGTGTCAAGGCGAGGGCGGACAGCAGGCGCTTGGTTGCCAACATGGTAGCGGTCTCTGGATTATGAACGAAGCGCAAATGATAAGGACTCACATTTGGCACCACAATCGAACAGTGGGCGGACACATTTCCAAATGTTGCAGCCTGGAGATGCGCAGTATTTTGGGTCCGCTATCGCGGGCAAGCCTTGCTCCCACAAGCTCTTGCTCCCACAGGTGTGCAATGTGGGACAAGCTTTTGTGGGAGCAAGGCTTGCCCGCGATAGGGCCATGAGCCCCAATACAGATTTCAGGCCTTGGCCAAATCCGGCAAATCCCCAATCAATCCCAGTGCCTCGCGCACGAACAACGCCTTGGCCTCAGGCAGGCGGTCCACCAGTTTCAGCCCGGTGTTACGCAACCAGCGCACCGGCAGCGGATCGGCCTGGAACAACCGCTCGAACCCCTCCATCGCCGCCATCAGCGCCAGGTTATGGGGCATGCGGCGCCGCTCGTAGCGGCTCAACACCTTCACGTCCGCCAACCGCTCGCCACGGCCAGCCGCGTGCAGCAGCACTTCGGCCAGCACGGCGGCGTCGAGGAAGCCCAGGTTCACCCCCTGCCCGGCCAACGGATGAATGGTATGGGCCGCGTCGCCGATCAGCGCCAGCCCTTCGGCCACGTAGCGCTTGGCATGTCGCTGGCGCAGCGGCACGCACAGGCGCGGGTCGGCACTCAGCACCGTGCCGAGCTGGCCTTCGAAGGCGCGTTCCAGTTCGTTGCAGAATGCGGTGTCATCAAGCGCCATCAAGCGCTGTGCTTCTTCGGGGGTGGTGGACCAGACAATCGAGCACCAATCGTGCTGGCCGTCACGTTCAAGGGGCAGGAACGCCAGCGGACCGTTGTCGGTGAAGCGCTGCCATGCCGTCATTCGATGCGGCCGGGCGCTGCGCACGCTGGTGACGATGGCGTGGTGCAGGTAATCCCACTCGCGCGTCGCCACGCCGGTCAGGCGGCGCACAGCGGAATTCGCGCCGTCGGCGGCAATGACCAGGGGCGCGCGCAAGGTGCGGCCATCGGCCAGGGTCAGCAGCCAGTCGTCGCCGGAACGACGCATCTGCTCCAGGCGGGCGTTGGCCAGCAAGCCCAGGTCGCAGTCATGCAGCCGATCCAGCAAGGCGTCCTGCACCACGCGGTTTTCAACGATGTGCCCAAGCGTCTCGGCATGCAGGCTGGTGGCGGAAAAATGGATCTGCCCGGTGCCACTGCCGTCCCAGACGTGCATGTCGGTGTAAGGGCTGACACGCCGGGTGGTGATGCCGTCCCAGACGCCCAGACGCTCGAGGATCCGCTGGCTGGCCGTCGACAAGGCGCTGACCCGGGGCTCGAACGCGGCCTGGGGATCGAAGGGCTTGACGCTCATCGGGCTGCCGTCGAGCAACAGCACTTGCAGGCCACTGCCCTGCAACGCCAGCGCCAGGGCGCTGCCGACCATACCGGCGCCGACAATCAGCAGATCTGCACGCAATTCCATGCTCTAAGCCTGTTTTGCTGGCGACATCAGCCGCCCATGAAAAGAAATGACCACCCCAGCCTCAAGCATCGGGACGCGTCCCCAGGCCCATGGCCTGGCGGGCGAACCAGCGCTTGGCTGGCGGCAGCAGGTCGAGACCCAGCAAGCCGAGGTTACGGCCCAGGGACACCAACGGCAGGCTGCTGCCGAACAGCCGCGTGACCTGATCGGAGAAGCCCACGGTCAGGGCCTGGTCCATGCGCTGGCTCTCGCGATAGGCTTGCAGCACGGCAAAATCCCCCGGCTCGCTGTCGCTGTCGAGCAAGGCATCGGCCAGGGCCTGAGCATCGCGCAGGGACAGGTTGAACCCCTGCCCGGCAATCGGGTGCAGGCTGTGGGCGGCATTGCCCAGGATCGCCAGGTGCGGACGAACCTGCTCTTCGGCCTCCACCAGCGCCAGCGGGTACAGGTGTCGCACGCCCACTTGCTTCAGCGTACCCAGGCGATAACCGAACACGCCCTGCAATTCGGCGAGGAAGCTGCGTTCGTCGAGGGCCGCCAGCCGTTGTGCGTCCATGCCCTGGCGGGTCCAGACCAACGCGCAACGATTCTCCGGCAGCGGCAACAAGGCCATCGGGCCGTCATCGGTGAAGCGTTCAAAGGCCATGCCATTGTGGGCTTCGCTGGGGGTGATGTTGGCGATCAAGGCGCTCTGGTCATAAGGGCGACTGCGCACGGCGACGCCCAACTGCTCGCGCAGGCTGGAGCGACCACCATCGGCCAGTACGGCCAGGTCGCACTCCAGGGTGGTTTCGTCGTCGAGGGTCAGGCGATAACCGCCGACCAGTGGTTCCATGCGGGTCACCTGCGCCGGGCAGCGCCAACTGACCACCTCTGGGTCCAGACCTTGCCACAGGCACTGGCCGAGCCAGGCGTTTTCCACCACGTAACCCAGCGCCGGCACGCCCTCTTCCATGGCCGACAGCCGCGCCGTGGAAAACCGCCCGCGGTCGGACACATGGATCTGCTTGATCGGCTCGGCGCGACGGGAAATCTCCTGCCAGACACCCAGGCGTTGATAAATCTGCCGGGCACCGTAGGACAACGCCGAGGACCGGGCATCGTAGCTTGGCTGCCAAGCGTCACCGGGGGCGAAAGGCTCGATCAGCATGATTTTCCAGCCCCGGGCCTTGGCACCGGCCTGCAGGGCCAATGCCAGGCTCGCGCCGACCAGGCCGCCGCCGATGATCGCCAGGTTGACCCGGCTCATGCCGCTTGCGTCCGGGCGGCGGCCATCAGGGCCTCGATGTCGGCGACCGTTTTCGGCACGTCTCGGCTCAGGATTTCACAACCGGTTTTGGTCACTACCACGTCATCCTCGATGCGCACGCCAATGCCGCGCCATTTCTTCGCGACGCTGCGGTTGTTCGGGCTGATGTAGATGCCCGGCTCCACCGTCAGCGTCATGCCGATTTCCAGTACCCGCCACTCGCCGCCGACCCGGTACTCACCCACGTCATGCACGTCCATGCCCAGCCAATGCCCGGCGCGGTGCATGTAGAACGCCCGGTAGGCCTCGCTGGCGATCAACTCGTCCACCTCACCCTCCAGCAACCCCAGGCGTACCAACCCTTCGGTAATGACCCGGACCGTCGCTTCGTGGGCCTGGTTCCAGTGTTTGTCCGGTGCGATCTGGGCAAACGCGGCTTCCTGGGCGGCCAGCACCACTTCGTAGATCGCCTTCTGCTCGGGTGAAAACTTGCCGCTGACCGGCCACGTACGGGTGATATCGCTGGCATAGCAGTCGATTTCACAACCGGCGTCGATCAACACCAGGTCGCCGTCCTTGAGCAGCGCGTCGTTCTGCTGGTAGTGCAGGATGCAGCTGTTGCGCCCCGCCGCGACGATCGAGCCATAGGCCGGCATCTTCGCCCCGCCCTTGCGGAATTCATAATCCAGTTCGGCTTCCAGGCTGAACTCATGCAACCCCGGACGTGCCGCCTGCATCGCCCGGATGTGCGCCTGGGCGGAGATCCGCGCCGCTTCGCGCATGACCTTCAGTTCCGCCGCCGATTTATACAGGCGCATGTCGTGCAGCAAGTGATCCAGGGCAACGAATTCGTTCGGCGGCTGGGCGCCGAGGTGGGCCTTGGAGCGAATCACGTTGATCCACTCCATCAGGTGCCGGTCGAACTCAGGGTTGCTGCCCATGGCTGAATACACCCGGTCGCGGCCTTCGATCAGGCCCGGCAGGATGTCGTCGATGTCGGTGATGGGAAATGCGTCGTCAGCGCCGTAGTCACGGATCGCCCCTTCCTGGCCGGCGCGCAGGCCGTCCCACAACTCACGTTCGGCGTTGCGCTCGCGACAAAAGAGGATGTACTCGCCGTGGGCGCGGCCGGGCATCAGCACCAGCACCGCTTGCGGCTCGGGGAAGCCGCTGAGGTATTGGAAGTCACTGTCCTGGCGGTAGACGTGCTCGACGTCGCGGTTGCGGATCGCAACGGCGGCGGCGGGCAGGATTGCGATGCTGTTGGGTTCCATCTGCGCCATCAGGGCCTTGCGGCGACGGCTGTATTCCGATTTCGGGATATGAATCATGGGCAGACGGGGTTCCCTCTAATTAATGCAAGGACGGCTTGGGGGCCGCTGCATCGGTTTTCTTGGTCTCGGTGAACAGCAGCAATGGCGCGACCCGCAGGTACTCCATCACTTCCATGTAATCGCTTTCGCCGTCATCGGACTCTTCCAGGGCATCCTGGACCTGGGAGATCGCGGCCAAGTCCTGCAACACTTCCTTGGCCTCTTCGCTCAGCGCGTATTCGCGACGGGTCAGACCGAAGCCGGCGAGGAAGCCCTGGCACCACTGGCCCAGCGCCGCGGCACGTTCGGCCAAGGGGGCATCGTCAGTGGGCAGCAGCAGGACGACGGTCATGTCGTCGCTGGTCAGCTCGCCCTTGACCATTTCCTGCAGGCCGATCAGCGCGTTACGAACGTTGTCCGCCGGCTCGCCTTCCAACAGCTCGGCGGCGTCGGCCAACCAGCCGTCGGCATCGAAGCCGGCGCCGGCGCAACTGCGCCCGAGCAACAGGCCATGCAGTTCGGCAGGCGAGACAGGATGACCGCTGGTGCTCAGCAGGGTGGCGAATGCTTGATACGGGGAATTCTGAATGGGCATGGGCAGCTAGGCGCCAGACGGCGCTATGTCTAGAATGGAGGCCTTGTATCCTACATCGACAGACTCGCCAAGACTATCAGAGGCTGTGCGACCCACATCCCTCCATCAGACACAATCTTCAGTGGACACAATGGAAGACACCGACCTGCAAGCGCTGATGGCCAGACTCGAACTGCTAATTGACCGGGTCGAGCAACTTAAGAGCCAAAACGGACTCCTATTAGCTCAGGAAAAAACCTGGCGCGAGGAACGCGCGCACCTCATTGAAAAAAACGAAATCGCCCGGCGTAAGGTCGAATCGATGATTTCGCGCCTCAAGGCCCTGGAGCAAGACTCATGAGTTCAAGCAATAGCGTTACCGTGCAGATCCTCGACAAAGAATATTCGATCATCTGCCCCCAGGAAGAGCGTAGCAACCTGGTGAGCGCCGCCCGTTACCTGGACGGCAAGATGCGCGAGATCCGCAGCAGCGGCAAAGTCATCGGTGCCGACCGCATCGCCGTGATGGCCGCCTTGAACATCACCCACGACCTGTTGCATCGCCAGGATACGCCGGACGTACAGGTCAGCGGCTCGACCCGTGAACAGGTGCGCGACCTGCTCGATCGGGTGGATCTGGTGCTCGCCACCGATCCGGACGTCACCAAGGGCTGATTCGCGAGGCTGCCTGGGGTATACTCGCTTCACTCCCTGGGGTGCTTGCCAGTTGGTGATGTCCCTGAGCCGATACGCACAACCACGGGGGTTGCACGTTGGGGCCGGTGTGCATGTCCGCTTGACGGAAAGCCTTAACGCCCCCTGCAACTTCCACCTTGAACTTTCGGGTTCAAGGGCTAAGCCGACAGCGGTTCATCCGGGGAGCCTGACTCCAGACAATGCCAGTTCATGTGAACTGGCATTGTCGTTTCTGGGCGCAGGCATTTCTGAGCGTCCTGTTTTGCGGTTACGCTGTGCGGCATCGCCCCTGCGTGAAGCCTCGACATGACTGAACCCGCGCTGCTGCCCCGCCCGCAACTTCGACGCCTGCTTCGTCAGGCCCGTCGCGCCCTGACACCCGCCCAGCAACGGCAAGCCGCCCGCGGGCTGTACAAACAACTGGCCCAGCATCCGCTGTTCCGCCGCGCGAAGCACATCGCCCTGTACCTGCCCAACGATGGCGAGATCGACCCGCGCCTGCTGCTGCGCGCGGCCCAGCGCCGGGGCAAGGCCACTTACCTGCCAGTGCTCAGCCCGTGGCCGCAGACCAAGATGGTGTTCCAGCGCATCCACCCCGGCGAAAAAATGCAGCCCAACCGGTTTCGCATCCCCGAGCCACGCAAGAACATCGCCCGGCAACGCAAGGTCTGGACGTTGGACCTGGTGTTGTTGCCATTGGTGGGGTTTGACGATGCGGGAGGTCGACTGGGCATGGGCGGCGGCTTTTACGATCGCAGCCTGGCGTACCTGGCGCGACGCAAGCAGTGGCGCAAGCCCACGCTGTTGGGGCTGGCCCATGAATGCCAGAAGGTCGAACGATTGGCGCAGGCAAGCTGGGACGTGCCGCTGCAGGGAACGGTCAGCGACAGGCAATGGTATATCGCGGGGTAGACGCCGCGGGAATCAGCGGCGCCTGGAAAGCGGGCTCAGCGTTTGAGCGATGGCGCGGGTTGGGTGATGTCCACCGGCGCCTCGGTCTTGTTGGACCACAGGCTTTGGGCGTAACCCGTGGTCACGACACCCAGACCGAACAGAATGACCAAGATCCACAACAAATCCGGTTTGCGTTTCATCGATTGCCCCCCTCAAGGCATATCACACACGATGACAGCAGCGGTTTTCTTATTGGCCGTGCAGCAGCGTCAAGCTTGGAAGGCCGGCATTTTGCGGCAACCGGCCCCGACACGCAAACTCTGGCGTCAACCGACTGTCGGTTTGTCATAAAATCGCTGAACTATTTTTTTCAACACCGCCCAGGAGTAGCAATCATGGCCTATTGGCTGATGAAATCCGAGCCCGATGAATTGTCTATCCAAGGCTTGGAAAAGCTCGGCCAGGCCCGATGGGACGGCGTTCGCAACTACCAGGCGCGCAATTTCCTGCGAGCCATGGTGGTGGGCGACACGTTCTTTTTCTACCACTCCAGTTGCCCCGAGCCGGGCATTGCCGGGATCGGCAAAATCATCCAGGCGGCCTATCCCGACCCGACGGCCCTGGACCCGGACAGCCATTATTTCGACCCCAAGGCCAGCCCGGACAAAAACCCCTGGACCGCGATCGACGTGGCCCACGTCGAGACGTTCCGTCACGTGCTGAAGCTCGACTACCTCAAGCAACAGACCGCCCTGGCGCAAATGCCGCTGGTACAGAAAGGCTCGCGGCTTTCGGTGATGCCAGTGACGGCTGAGCAGTGGGCGGCGGTGGTTGCGCTGAAACCTTGAGCGATTCGCTGTCCGATAGGCCGCTATCGCGAGCAAGCTCGCTCCCACAGGGGTTTTGCGTCGATCACAAAACCCCTGTGGGAGCGAGCTTGCTCGCGATAGGGCCGTCCCAGACGACGTTAGATTTACTGAATGATCAGGTTGTTGAACAACAGATCATCCACCATCGGCTTGCCGGTCTCGTCGTTCATCACCTGCTGGGTCTGCTTCAACGCTTCCTGACGTAGTTTTTCCTTGGCTTCGAGGTTGTTCATCGCCTCGGTGGTCTGCTGGGCGAACAACGCCACCAATTGGTTGCGAATCAGCGGCTCGTTGGCCTTGACCGCCGCAGCGGCGGCGTCACCGGTCACACGCAGGGCCACATCAGCCTTGTAGACCTTCAGCTTCGCCGTGCCGTCCAAGCCATAATTGCCCACGAAGGGCGGGCTGAGGGTGATGTAACTGACCTTCGGCGCCTCGCCTTCTTTGGCCTCTTCGGCCATCGCCGCCACAGGCAGCGACAGGGCCAGCATCAACATGATCCACGCTTTCACAATTGATTCCTCATCCAGTTTGCGGCCCAGCATACCGACCCGCCGTTCAAGCACAAGCTTATGGCCGGCTATCAGGGCGGGGCATGCTCGTTGACCCGTTGTCTCTCACACCTACACTTATCGGCCATCACTCCCAAAGGAATAGCCCTGATGAAAGCCGTGCTGTGCAAAGAATTCGGCCCCGCCGAATCGCTGGTGCTGGAAGACGTCGCCAGCCCCGTCGCCAAGAAGAACGAAGTGCTGCTGGACGTGCACGCCGCCGGGGTGAATTTCCCGGACACGCTGATCATTGAGGGCAAATATCAATTCAAGCCACCCTTCCCGTTCTCTCCTGGCGGCGAAGCGGCGGGCGTGGTCAGCGAGGTGGGTGAGAAAGTCAGCCACTTGAAGGTCGGCGACCGGGTGATGGCGCTGACAGGTTGGGGCAGCTTTGCCGAACAAGTGGCGGTGCCAGACTATAACGTGCTGCCGATCCCGGCATCGATGGACTTCAACACCGCTGCCGCCTTCAGCATGACCTACGGCACTTCGATGCACGCCCTCAAGCAACGGGCCAACCTGCAACCCGGCGAAACCCTGCTGGTGCTCGGCGCCTCCGGCGGCGTTGGCCTGGCCGCCGTGGAAATCGGCAAGGCCATGGGTGCTCGGGTGATCGCCGCCGCCAGCAGCGCGGAGAAACTTGCCGTGGCCAAGGCCGCTGGCGCCGACGAGTTGATCAACTACAACGAAACCAGCCTCAAGGATGAAATCAAACGCCTTACCGACGGCCAGGGCGCCGATGTGATCTACGACCCGGTGGGCGGCGACCTGTTCGACCAGGCCATCCGCGCCATCGCCTGGAACGGCCGGCTGCTGGTGGTCGGCTTTGCCAGCGGGCGCATCCCCGAACTGCCGGTGAACCTGGCCCTGCTCAAGGGCGCCGCGGTGGTGGGTGTGTTCTGGGGTTCCTTCGCCCAACGCCAGCCCCAGGACAACGCCGCCAACTTCCAACAATTGTTCGGCTGGTTCGCCGAGGGCAAGCTCAAGCCGCTGGTGTCGCAGGTGTATCCGCTGAGTAATGCCGCTCAGGCGATCAATGACTTGGGGCAGCGCAAAGCGGTGGGGAAGGTGGTTGTTCAGGTGCGTTGAAACCCGTCGGACAAAAAGGCCAGAACCACTGATGAGGTGGTTCTGGCCTTTTTTTTATCTCAGCTGCCATAAATAAAAGCTGATTTGGCGGTAGATATATACCGCACCCTCACCGAAAAAAAACGTAAACCTTCTTCGCACACAACAGCAACTCGCAGCAGCGGGGAGCCATTCAGTACGGAAAACCGACATGGATAAGTCATATGTGCGATGCGAATACATATTTAGGGCCTCATAAGCAGTTAGGCCCCGGCTCATACGAAATAGGTCCTTTATCGATCAAAGGTAATAATTTCACTGAGGGATATTTCCAAGGGGCTTGGGGTCCGTACGAGGGGCCTCCCAGAGGGGTCACTAGAAGTTCAAAAAGACACAACGCGTCTATCCCCTACGCATGGGATGACATGATGAGAGAGCGAATCGAAAACAGCAAAGTCATCGATTCCGAGTATCGTAATATATTTATAAAACTTACCGAAACGACCATAAAAGAACTCGAGCAAGCGAAAAAATCAGCAATAGGTGCTCGTCCGCTTTCGCCTTTGGAAAAAGCGAAGACAGAGCATGAAGTAACGCTAAAATCTATTCACTCCAAAGAAACCGAGTATCAAGCACGCACCAAAAATGCTTACTCGCTGTATGGTCACAATCCATTCTTCCTAATGAAGGAATTGTCTTTCAAAAGAGTAATGGAAAGCCTGCAGACCTCCCCACCCAATATCGCCGTCGCTTACTCAGCGATCGATAACGCGTACCGATCAGCGTTGGAGCTGAAACGGCTTTCATTGCAAAATGACATCCTTGCTGGACAACTGGAACACGCATCAAAAAAAGTCGAGCAGGCTGCTGTCAAATCTGGGCAAAGTGATTCCGCATCAGCAGCAAATGAAAAACTTAGGATTATCAATCAGGAAAAAAATACTCACCTCCAGCTTCTTCCAGGCTTTTTGCTAAGAAAAGTTTCATCGACGCTAGGCGCAACAGGCGGGCTAACCTCCTCCCAGTCGCTTAGGAACTACAAAGCAGCCTTAGCCAAGATTATTGCAACTGAGCGTGCAGCTATCGCTGCTTTTGCGAAAGCCAATCCGAACATCAAGCCTCCCTTGAGTAAACCTGAGCTCGATGCCCTCAACAATCTTGTGGCGCTACAGGCAAAAACAAACCTAGGAAAGCGATGGCAGGACTACCATGTATCCCTTCTTCACTCAGAATCCGTTCGACATTTAATAAAAACAACTAACGCCTTTACCGGACTCATCGACAGGGCTTTAGCAGCCGAACGCTTACAAGAACAGCTACGTGTTGCAGCCGAAAAAAAAGCACAAGCACTAAAGCAAGCGCAAGCCCGAGCTGCGGCGCAACGAGCCGAACAAGAACGAAAACAGAAAATCGCGGCGGCATTGGCAGACCGTTTCAACGCGCTGCTCCATCAGTTCAACCAAGCCCAGCCTGAAGACATCAATCAAAAACTGCCTTGGATGCAGCAAAAGCACCGGGAACTGTCTATCGCGCACCGGGACGCAACCAAAGCAGAGCACGCAGTAGGCAATCTTTTCAATGTATTGACGAGTGATTCACGGAAGACTTCGCTGCGTAAAGCACAAGCCGATATCGATGCGACTTTTCGGTTGAAACATCACATCGAAAATATACAGCTATCCACCGCCAGCGGCACGCTGGCATCAGCACGGCCACTCATGACGACTCCCGACGGCCTGATCGCTGGGTATGAGGGTTCGCCCGTTTCGTTGCAAGGCGCCATAGATCTACTGAAGAAGGCGAGTGCCACCCTGGCGGGTGGTCCATTGACGGTATTTGGCGTGGCGGTGTCTTACTCTCCGACAATCGGCAATAGCGAGCTTCAGCGTAATCCAGTGGTGATCAGTATTCCGCTGTCCCAACTGGATGAGAATTTCAAACTAACTCCAAATACTGAAACAGGTCATTTACCGCTTCGCGTCGTGTCATCGGTTCGCGGGGAGCATACTCAGTTTTATCTTTCACCGACCGGTGGAAGTTTATCCAACGAGGTTCGGATCAGATACATAACACTTGATCCACACACCAATCTCTACACTTTCACGACAGAGGGGATTCTTCCAAGGACACTGACTTGGACGCCGAACAGCCCTCCAGGGGATAGTCTCCTTGGATCGACTGAGTTGCCTGTGACGCAGCCGGAAATCAGGATCCTTCCAGGGGCCAGGATTACCCAGATAGAGGGGAGAATAGACGAGCATCCAACCTGCGATGACGCTGACATTGACGATTATGTGCTGGTATTCCCAATGGAATCGGGAATTCAGCCAGTCTATGTCATGGCGAGTCGTACCGGGCCGCGTTATGAGCCAGGGACAGTGACCGGTGCCGGACAAACAGTCGGCCCAGATTGGATGAGCGCCGCTAGGGAATCAAGCGGCGTTCCGATTCCCAGCCAGATAGCGGATAGCTTGCGTGGTCAAGAAATGAAAGATTTTGATAGCTTTAGAGAAAAATTATGGAGCGCTGTTGCAAACGAACCAGAGTTAATCAAACAATTCAGCTCTCGAAATCAGGCGATAATGAAAGACGGCTACTCTCCATATGCGCCGCGTAACGAACAGGTAGGGGGACGAGAAAAGTTTGAGATACATCATGTGCACCCAATTGGCGAGGGCGGTGATGTATACAATATCGACAATATGGCTATCACGACGCCTAAGAGCCATATTACTATTCACTCAAAAAGCAATGGTGAGCGAAAATGATTAAAAAACCGTACGAACAATATACTCGCAAAGAGTTCCTACACCTTATCGAGCGCTTATTTAATAAAGAATACTCATCCGAGACCGAACTCGATGCGCTAGTACATCAGATTGTCGACACTTCAGAGCATCCAGATGGAACCGATATTATTTTTTACCCTAGCAAGGGAGTTGAAGATACGCCCCTGGGAATACTTAACAGCATTGAGTTCTGGCGAGAACAAAACGGAAAACCCGGTTTCAAGCCAGAATGAACAAGTAGGGGGCATCGTCAACGGCGATGCCTCCTACAGCAGCTAAAGCAACTCGCGAATCTCCTTCGGCAGCATCCGCACATACCGTGTCGCAGGAAAACGCCCACAACGCTGCACGATCGAGGGCAGGAGCCTGTTGAACCGGGCGATCAAGGCCAGGCGCTCGTTTTCCGGTAGCTGTTTGACGAGAAACGCATTGGACAAATAAAGGCGTGTGTAGTGGAACGGGAGCAAGTCCTGTTCCCATCGCTGGCCCTTGGCGTGTGCGTTGATGTCCGAGCATTTCCAGGTCTTGATCCATTTATTCGTATCCAGCGGCAAGCCATCCAGACGGAACTCGAAGGGCGCTACCACGTGCGTCTGCGCCGGGTGTTCGTGGTCCACTGTCCAGGGCTTGAAGCGCCATTGGCTCACGGCCTCCCGTGCGGCTTCGGCAAAGTCCGGATGATCGCTGTGCAGGATCGCGATCTCATCGACATGACCATCGGCATGCACCATGAAGCCGACCCGGGCCACACCCGTGATGCCCTGCCGGACCAGAGTCGTCGGGTAATCCGGCTTGGGATTGTGTTCGGGCACCAACAACACATCCGCTGCCCCGCTCATGCCGGACAAGCACAGCAACAGCATCACCACACACCACCTCATACCCCTACCCCTCACCTGAATTCAGAGACGTAAAGGGTAAAGGCCATGACTCATGGGCCCTATAGCGAGACTTCCCATTTGGGTGAAGGATGTTTCCCACCGATTTGCCCCGTTTTCACCGATACGGGGCATGAAAGGGCTTTGCGAAGACATTTCCTACGGCGCCCTTCGCTTATGCCTGAGCGACATGTTCACTTAAGAACATGACTAATCGAAATTTCCGCTGTTTATGCGACAACGAGCAATGCTATTTTCGGTAACGAAACTGTAACATTCGCATCCGCCGCCATAACAAGAACCTGGAGCACTTGAATGTTTGCTTTCTTTCGACCTGCCGCACACCAGGCAGTCCTGCCTGAAGAAAAAATAGACAGCACCTACCGACGCCTTCGCTGGCAGATCTTCGCCGGGATCTTCATTGGCTACGCCGGGTATTACCTGCTGCGCAAGAACTTCTCCCTGGCCATGCCCTATCTGATCGACGAGGGTTACACCCGTGGCCAGCTGGGCCTGGCCATGTCGGCCATCGCCATTGCCTACGGGCTGTCGAAGTTCCTCATGGGCCTGGTGTCCGACCGTTCCAATCCGCGTTACTTCCTGCCCTTCGGCTTGCTGGTCTCGGCGGGGGTGATGTTCGTGTTCGGTTTCGCGCCCTGGGCAACGTCCAGCGTCACCATCATGTTCATCCTGCTATTCATCAACGGCTGGGCCCAAGGCATGGGCTGGCCGCCAAGCGGACGGACCATGGTGCACTGGTGGTCGCAGAAGGAACGTGGCGGCGTGGTGTCGGTGTGGAACGTGGCGCACAACGTCGGCGGCGGCCTGATCGGTCCGCTGTTCCTGCTGGGGATGGCCTGGTTCAATGATTGGCACGCGGCATTCTATGTGCCTGCTACCGTAGCGCTCGTCGTTGCGGTGTTTGCCTTCGCGACCATGCGCGACACCCCGCAATCGGTGGGCTTGCCGCCGATCGAGAAATACAAGAACGACTACCCGGAAGGCTACGACGCCAGCCACGAGAACGAATTCAGCGCCAAGGAAATCTTCGTCAAGTACGTGCTGCGCAACAAAATGCTCTGGTACATCGCCATGGCCAACGTCTTCGTCTACCTGCTGCGCTACGGCGTGCTGGACTGGGCGCCGACCTACCTCAAGGAAGCCAAGGGCTTCACGGTGGACAAGAGCTCCTGGGCCTATTTCTTCTACGAGTGGGCGGGCATTCCTGGCACGCTGCTGTGTGGCTGGATGTCGGACAAGATCTTCCGTGGCAATCGTGGCCTGACCGGCATGGTGTTCATGGCCTTGGTGACCGTGGCAACCCTGGTGTACTGGCTGAATCCGGCCGGCAACCCGACCGTCGACATGATCGCCCTGGTTTCCATCGGTTTCCTGATCTACGGCCCGGTGATGCTGATCGGTTTGCAGGCATTGGAACTGGCGCCGAAGAAAGCCGCCGGTACCGCTGCGGGTTTCACTGGCCTGTTTGGTTATCTGGGTGGTTCGGTCGCGGCCAGCGCCGCCATGGGCTACACCGTGGACCATTTTGGCTGGGACGGTGGGTTTGTGCTGTTGATCGGTGCGTGCCTGCTGGCGATGGCATTCCTCGCGCCAACCCTGTGGCACAAACAAATCGCCAGTCAGAGCCGCGAAGCGGTCGCCTGATCCAGCGCTGATTGGCAGCGCTTGAGCCGCGCCTCCAGACTTCGGTCTGGCATGGCGTGGCTACGCAGGGCGTGGACGGTCTGCTCGACGTAATCGCGAGTGGTGCCGTAACGCCCGCAGGCACTTTCGAACACCTGGCTCAGCACATGGTCCGGCAAGTTGCCGGCATAGCTGGGCAGGTGCCGCTCCAGCACAAATCCCAAGGCTTGCACCCGGCTGCCATCCTCGAGACGGCAACTGAGCCAGTGCGGGCGATAGGACGGCACCGGCATCTCGCGCTGCCAGAGGGCAAACAGCGAGTCTTCGAGATTCTCCTCCGGCAATCGGTAGGCGAACCCGCTGCACGAGCCGCCGCGATCCAATCCGAACACCAGCCCCGGCAACTCCGGGGTGCCACGGTGTTCGTGGGACCACAGGTACAAACCGCGATGATAACCATGGACCCGACCGCGCATGCGCTCCACTGCCGTGCATTCCGGCCGCCAGATCAGTGAACCGTAAGCGAACAACCAGACAGGGCCGCCCTGGTGAAGACTCATGGTCAATTGCATCGAGGCGAGCAATTGCTCACGGGTCAACTGCGGCCCCAGCTCGAGTCGTGGCGGGTACAAGGCACAGGTGATGGCGGATTCGATAGCACTCATGGCCGGTAGCGGTTGGCTCCTCGCGGGTCGGAAAGTGAATGGGGGTCGTCATGAGGTTGACGTTCACGGGGATCAAGGCAAGTTAAATGCCATCCACGCGCTATATACGTTATCGGTATCTAGCCCTGAGACTAAATATCGAATAGAAATATCGTTGGGTATATAACTTGTGGCGAGGGGATTTATCCCCGCTGGGCTGCGAAGCAACCCCAAAACATGATTGCTCGGTGTGTCAGTCAATTGCGTTATGGTTTCAGGGGCTGCGTCGCAGCCCAACGGGGATAAATCCCCTCGCCACAAAGCAGACCTGAGCCTGTGCTAATGAATGCGGCTCAAGCCCGCGGCGCATACGCAAATACGTCGGCGCGCATTTGATGGGCGTCCATGCCGGCTTCCACCAGCGCATCGAGCGTGGCGTAGATCATGGCCGGCGAGCCGCTGGCGTAGACGTGCACGCCGGAAAGATCGCTGAGGTCCTCGCACACCGCTTCATGGAGCATCCCGCAACGCCCTTCCCAGCCGCACAAGTCGCTGACGACTTTATGCAGGAACAGGTTCGGCAGTTTTTTCCATTCGTCCCAATGCTCGATTTCATAGAAATCGTCCGGCCGCCGCACGCCCCAGTACAGATGCACCGGGTGCTTGAAACCCGCCGCGCGGCAATGCTCGATCAAGCTGTGCATCTGCGCCATGCCGGTACCGGCGGCGATCAACACCAACGGCCCGTCCGGCAGCTCGGACAAATGGGTGCCACCAAAAGGCATTTCGACGCGCACGCTGGGGTTGCGTTGCAGTTGTTCCAGCAGCGCCCGTGCACTGCTTTCGCGCACCAATACGTGCAACTGCAGCTCGCGCCCGGAATGCGGCGCCGAGGCCAGGGAGAACGCCGATTTTTCGCCGTTTTCCCGTTCGATCAGCAGGTACTGCCCGGCGTGATAGCGCGGTGGCTTGCCCGCTGGCGCCCGCAGGCGCACTCGCCAGACATCGCCGCCCACATCGGCGCACTCGATCACCTGGCACGCCAGGTTGCGTACCGGCAGTTCACCCGGCGACAGCACGCCATCCCACAACACCACGCAGTCCTCCAACGGCTCGGCGATGCACGTGAAGATCTCACCGTGATCGCGCACCTCGCCCGCCTGTTGCACACGGCCTTCCACCAGCAACGCACCACAGACATGGCAGTTGCCGTTGCGGCAGCTTTGCGGGCATTCATAGCCCAGGCGCCGCGCGCCATCGAGAATCCGCTCGGCGGGCCGTATCTCCAGCACCGCCCCGGAAGGCTGCAAGGTTACACGCATCAATCTATTCCTAACTGATTCCAGATGGCATCGATCCGTTGGGTAACGGCTTCATCCTTGACGATAACCCGGCCCCACTCGCGAGTGGTTTCACCGGGCCATTTATGCGTGGCATCGAGCCCCATCTTCGACCCCAGGCCAGACACCGGCGAGGCGAAGTCGAGGTAGTCGATCGGCGTATTCTCGATCATCACCGTGTCGCGCTTGGGGTCCATGCGCGTGGTGATGGCCCAGATCACGTCGTTCCAGTCCCGTGCGTTGATATCGTCGTCGGTGACGATAACGAACTTGGTGTACATGAACTGTCGCAAAAACGACCAGACCCCGAGCATCACGCGCTTGGCGTGCCCCGGATACGACTTCTTCATGGTCACCACGGCCATGCGATACGAACAACCTTCCGGCGGCAGATAGAAATCGGTGATTTCCGGAAACTGCTTCTGCAGGATCGGCACGAACACTTCGTTCAGCGCCACGCCGAGAATGGCCGGCTCATCGGGTGGACGGCCGGTGTAGGTGCTGTGGTAAATCGGTTTGATCCGATGGGTGATGCGCTCGACGGTGAACACCGGGAAACTGTCGACTTCGTTGTAGTAACCGGTGTGGTCGCCGTACGGCCCCTCATCGGCCATTTCGCCGGGATGGATCACACCTTCAAGAATGATCTCAGCGGTGGCCGGCACTTGCAGGTTATTGCCACGGCATTTCACCAACTCGGTACGGTTGCCGCGCAACAGACCGGCGAACGCATACTCGGAAAGGCTATCGGGCACGGGCGTGACGGCACCGAGAATGGTCGCGGGGTCCGCGCCCAGGGCCACCGACACCGGAAAGGGCTGGCCGGGGTGTTTTTCACACCACTCACGGTAGTCCAGCGCCCCGCCCCGGTGGCTCAGCCAGCGCATGATGACCTTGTTGCGGCCAATCACCTGCTGACGGTAGATGCCCAAGTTCTGGCGGTCCTTGTTCGGGCCTTTGGTGACGGTCAGGCCCCAGGTGATCAGCGGGGCCACGTCGCCCGGCCAGCAGGTCTGCACCGGCAGCATGGCCAAGTCGACATCGTCGCCCTCGATCACCACTTCCTGGCAGATCGCGTCCTTGACGACTTTCGGCGCCATGGAAATGATCTTGCGGAAAATCGGCAGCTTGGACCAAGCGTCCTTCAGGCCTTTTGGCGGCTCGGGCTCCTTGAGGAACGCCAGCAGCTTGCCGATTTCGCGCAGTTCGCTGACGGCTTCGGCGCCCATGCCCAGGGCCACGCGCTCCGGTGTGCCGAACAGGTTGCCCAGCACTGGAATGTCGTAGCCCGTAGGGTTCTCGAATAGCAGCGCCGGGCCTTTGGCCCGAAGCGTGCGGTCGCAGACTTCCGTCATCTCCAGCACTGGAGAGATAGGAACCTGGATGCGTTTCAACTCGCCGCGCTGCTCAAGCTGCTGCACGAAATCCCGAAGATCCTTGAATTTCATTGAGATGCCACCCCGAAAATAGGCGTACATCCTACCTGCTCTAACGCCCAAACAGCAGCCCGCGCGTGCGCGGCGCGATCAATTTTCGGTTGTACCCAACAGCACTGGAGCAAACAGTGGACTTAGTCGGGTACTGCCGAGATCAGACAGATGATCCTCATCCTTGTACTGTGAGTAACCATTGACCTCAATGCTGCAGATCTGTCCCGCACACATCAGCGGCGTCGGATCGATGACATGCACGCCTGGATCGGCGGCGCTCATCGACTCGAACAAGGCACTGAGAAAGTGCTGGCGGGTCAAGTGCTCCTGGAGCGGGCGCCCCAACCCTTCGGCCGAACGTCCGACCCGGGCCAGGCTCGTCAATCGATTAACGGCGCCCTTGCGCTGCAGCGGCACTTCCTTGAACAACCAGACTTGCACGCCCGCCGCCCTTAGCATCGCCACCCGAGCCTTGAGCGCCGCGGCCATGCGCGCCTCGGCCTCGGCCGTATTGTCGCGGGGGTTGAGCAAAACTTTCCTGTCGCCGTCCTCACGACCGTAGACGTAAAGACTCCAATTGGAAGCCAGCACTACATCCTTGATCTGCAGGTGGCGAACCTGCTCCATGGTCCTTTCGTTGAAGTCCTTGCAACGCTGGCGCACGTCGTCGCTCAGGATCGGCGGACAGGCGCTCATGCTGTAAAGCCATACCGGGCGCCCCTCACGTGTGGCATTGCTCTCAATCGCCGGCAACAATGCCGCGGCATGGCTGTCGCCCCAGAACAGTTGAGTCGCCGGGGCCTCTTTGGTCGCACCAACCAGGCACGCCTTGTCCAGGTTCTTGTCCGAGGTCACCAGCATGCATTTCATCTGCCCGGCCTTCCACTCCCGCGCCTGCGCATACTCCAACGCCTTGCCGGTAAGGCGCTGAGGAAAGCCATCCGCCGAACGCACCACCGAACCTGTCACCGCCAGGGCGACCATGGCCAGCAAGCCTCCCACCAGCACCGGCTTGCGTCCGGGCAACAAGCGCTTCTCACGAAACGGAAGCTCGACGAAGCGCCAGCTCAGCCAGGCCAGACTCAACGCCAGCAGTATCCAGCCTACGGCCTCCAGATGTTCGATACCGTCGATGGAAACAGCATTGGCATAGACGTAGACCGGCCAATGCCACAGGTAAAGGGAATAGGAAATCAAACCAATCCAGACGAGCGCCCTGGTACCGAGCAGTTGAGCCACCCAGGTCGAACCCTGTGCCCCGGACCAGATCAGCGCGGTGGCGCCAAGGACAGGCAGTAAAGCGGCCCAACCCGGGAACGTCGTGGTCCTGTCAAAGGTGAACACCGCCACCAGAACCGCCGCCAACCCGGCCACACCCGCCAGTTGATAGAGCCACGGCCTCACGGCATGTCTTGAGGTGGGCAATACCGCGAGCATCGCACCACACAACAGCTCCCAGGCCCGTGTCGGCAACGAGAAGAACGTCACGTCAGGCTTGCGGTCGATGTAGGCGATATTCAGCCCGAAAGAAACCAGCAATACGGCAAACAGCATCCAGCGCCAATGACGAACATGGCGCATCAACAACACCATCAGCAACGGAAAGAAAATGTAGTACTGCTCTTCAACAGCCAGCGACCAGGTATGAAGTAGCGGCTTCAGGTCCGACGCCGGCTCGAAGTAGCCGTCTTCACGCATGAACAAGATGTTTGAAATGAACAGCGATTGGTAACGAACCGTCCGGCCAAGCTCGGAAAAATCCTTGGCCGTCAGCAATAACCACCCCAGGACCAACGTTGCCAACAACACCAGGCTCAAGGCCGGCAGGATGCGTCGCGCACGCCGGGCCCAGAAATCGACAAAACTGAAACGTTGCGCGCCAATCTCACGGAAGAGGATGCTGGTGATCAGGAATCCGGAAATGACAAAGAAGACGTCGACCCCGACAAAACCACCGCTGAACGTGCTGAAACCGAAGTGAAACAGCACCACCGGAATAACGGCCAAGGCCCTCAAGCCGTCGATGTCACGGCGATTGCCAAATGTGTGCATAACGCTCCTTGTCGTTTAAATCGTTTAAATCGTTTAAAAATACAAATGCCACAACAAGGACACTGCCAGCCTGCAAAAAGTTGTCTGCCTTGATATAAATCCAGCCCAAAAAAGAGCGCCCGGTCAGGGGCGCTCTTTTTTTGAAGCGTTGCTTCGTGTTACTTGCGCTTCATCGACAGGAAGAACTCATCGTTGGTCTTGGTCGTTTTCAGCTTGTCGACCAGGAACTCGATGGCGGCGACTTCATCCATCGGATGCAGCAGCTTGCGCAGGATCCACATGCGCTGCAATTCGTCGTCGGCGGTCAGCAACTCTTCGCGGCGCGTGCCGGAACGGTTGATGTTGATGGCCGGGAACACACGCTTTTCGGCGATACGACGATCCAGGGGCAGCTCCATGTTGCCGGTGCCCTTGAATTCCTCGTAGATCACTTCGTCCATCTTCGAACCGGTTTCAACCAGTGCGGTGGCGATGATGGTCAGCGAGCCGCCTTCCTCGATGTTCCGCGCGGCGCCGAAGAAACGCTTGGGTTTTTCCAGGGCGTGGGCATCGACACCACCGGTCAGCACCTTGCCGGAACTCGGGATCACAGTGTTGTAGGCACGGGCCAAACGGGTGATGGAGTCCAGCAGGATCACCACGTCTTTCTTGTGTTCGACCAGGCGCTTGGCCTTCTCGATCACCATTTCGGCAACCTGCACGTGGCGGGTCGGCGGCTCGTCGAAGGTCGAGGCGACCACTTCGCCGCGCACGGTGCGCTGCATCTCGGTCACTTCTTCCGGACGTTCGTCGATCAGCAGCACGATCAGATGAACTTCAGGGTTGTTACGGGCGATGTTGGCCGCGATGTTCTGCAGCATGATCGTCTTGCCCGCTTTCGGCGGCGCCACGATCAGGCCGCGCTGGCCTTTGCCGATGGGTGCGCACAGGTCGATGACACGACCGGTGAGGTCTTCGGTGGAACCGTTGCCGGCTTCCATCTTCATGCGCACGGTCGGGAACAGCGGGGTCAGGTTCTCGAAGAGAATCTTGTTCTTCGCGTTTTCCGGACGGTCGTAGTTGATCGTGTCGACCTTGAGCAGGGCGAAGTAACGCTCGCCTTCCTTCGGAGGGCGGATCTTGCCAACGATGGTGTCACCGGTGCGCAAGTTGAAGCGACGGATCTGGCTCGGCGAGACGTAGATATCGTCTGGGCCGGCGAGATAGGAAGCGTCTGCGGAGCGAAGGAAGCCGAAGCCGTCCTGGAGAATCTCCAGCACGCCATCACCGGAGATTTCCTCGCCGCTTTTCGCGTGCTTCTTGAGCAGGGAGAAAATCACGTCCTGCTTGCGCGAACGGGCCATATTTTCTATGCCCATCTGTTCGGCCAATTCGAGCAGTTCGGTAATCGGCTTTTGCTTGAGTTCAGTCAGATTCATATAGGAATGACGTAATCATTTATGGAGGGGGGAAATTAAGCTTTTGGCTTAATGAGGCCGCGCCGCGGAGAAGGCGACAGGATCGCGTACTTATTCGAAAGGAGAGCGTCGGCGACGGCTTGCAGGGGGCAATGGAGAAACCAGTGCGGGGCCGAATGTAACACCTGGGTTTACGAGCGTCTAGCCCTGAATAACGAAAAAGCCCCGCGATTTGCGGGGCTTTTTCAATGGCATTCGGCGCTTAGATGTTGGCGTCGAGGAAAGCGGCCAGTTGCGACTTCGACAGCGCACCGACCTTGGTGGCTTCGACGTTGCCGTTCTTGAACAGCATCAGGGTCGGGATACCACGCACACCGTGCTTGGCCGGAGTCTCCTGGTTCTCGTCGATGTTCAGCTTGGCAACGGTCAGCTTGCCCTTGTAGGTCTCGGCAATCTCGTCCAGGACCGGGGCGATCATTTTGCAGGGACCGCACCACTCAGCCCAATAGTCGACCAGCACTGCGCCTTCGGCCTTGAGTACGTCAGCTTCGAAGCTAGCGTCGCTAACGTGTTTGATCAGATCGCTGCTCATGGAAATCTCCGGGGTAATCAGCAAAAAAACGTGGCCCATCATAGCTGCCCTTCCCAGGTTCAGGAAGCTTGAGTTGATTGAGTCTCGCTATGGCGGCAGATGTATTTGGGTATAGCTCAAGTCACGAGGCCACAGGCGCCACGAAGGAAATTCCGGTACGCAGCGCAGCGTTACGTACATGTTCCTGCATGGCTTTTTGCGCGGCGCCTGACGCCCGACGGGCCAGGGCGCGAAGGATCTTGCGATGCTCCTGCCAGGTTTCCATCGCCCGCTCCGCCCGGATGAACGGTAGCTTCTGGCTTTCCAGGAAGATGTCAGCGCTGGCGGTGAGGATGCTCAACATCGCCTGGTTACCGCTGGCCAGCAGGATGCGCCGATGGAATTCGAAATCCAGCCGCGCGGCGGCGTCGAAATCCCCGACCTTCAATTCCCGACGCATGGCTTCGACATTGTCTTGCAGCCGGTCGAGCTCATCGGCGCTGAGTGTCACTGCAGCCAACCCCGCCGCAAAGCCCTCCAGGGCGTAGCGCAACTGGAAGATATCCACCGGCGAGACCTGGGCCGCGAACGGCCAGCCCGGCGCCGACTCGCCGCGTGGAGCCTCTACCGGTGCCTGCACGAACACCCCCTTGCCCGGCTGCACGCTGATCATGCCCAAGGCACTCAGGGAGGACAGCGCTTCGCGCAGCGACGCCCGGCTCACGCCCAGTTGCAGCGCCAGGTCCCGTTGCGACGGCAGCGCATCGCCCGGGCCGAAGCCTTCATCGACGATCAGTTTGCGGATGGCTTGCAGGGCCACTTCAGGAACGGCACGAGCGATGGAATTCATGATTTTTCAGACGAACCGGGCCAGTGAGCGGCTAGTTGTAAAGCTATTCGCCGCCCCCGGCAAGTCGTGCCCCAGCAGGGTTCGGCGACAAATGCCGACGCCCGATAACGGTGCGAAACGCGGCACAACTGTTCAGACCAGTAAGACCGCTCCCCACCAGCAAAACCGTGGCTTCGGCCGATGGAAAGTCGCCTTGGCATGGCCTGTGCTCTGTCCGAACGCAGAAATCACATCACCGATTGCGGAGATTCGCCATGATTCAGCGTTGCAGCGTCCTGCTCACAGCCCTGTTTGCCAGCCTGATGCTTAGTCAGTTGCCCGCCCATGCCGACGGCCTGGACGACGTGGTCAAGCGGGGCACCCTCAAGGTCGCCGTGCCCCAGGACTTCCCGCCATTCGGTTCGGTCGGCCCGGACATGAAACCCCGCGGCCTGGACATCGACACCGCAAAACTGCTGGCCGACCAGCTCAAGGTCAAGCTTGAACTGACGCCGGTCAACAGCACCAACCGCATCCCCTTCCTGACCACCGGTAAGGTCGACCTGGTGATTTCCAGCCTGGGCAAGAACCCGGAGCGCGAAAAAGTCATCGACTTCTCCAGCGCCTACGCGCCGTTCTACCTGGCCGTGTTCGGTCCACCTGATGCCGCCATCAACACCCTGGACGACCTCAAGGGCAAGACCATCAGCGTCACCCGTGGCGCCATCGAAGACATCGAACTGAGCAAAGTCGCCCCCGAAGGCACCACCATCAAGCGCTTCGAAGACAACAACTCGACCATCGCCGCCTACCTGGCCGGCCAGGTGGACCTGATCGCCAGCGGCAACGTGGTGATGGTCGCCATCAGCGAACGCAACCCCAAGCGCGTCCCGGCGTTGAAGGTGAAACTCAAGGACTCGCCGGTGTACGTGGGCGTGAACAAGAACGAGCCGGCGCTGCTGGACAAGGTCAACCAGATCCTCGCCACCGCCAAGACCGATGGCAGCCTGGAGAAGAATTCCCAGACCTGGCTCAAGCAGCCGCTGCCGGCCGATCTCTGACCGTCGCTTGAGAGGCTGAGCATGGCTTATCAGTTCGATTTTCTGCCGGTGGTGCAAAACACCGAGCTGCTGTTGCGCGGCGCGCTGTTCACCCTGGAACTGACCGCCATTGGCACGTTGCTCGGGGTCGGCCTGGGCATTGTCGGGGCCGTGGTGCGGGCCTGGAACATTCGTCCATTCGCGGCGATCTTCGGTGTGTACGTGGAATTGATCCGCAACACGCCGTTCCTGGTGCAGTTGTTTTTCATCTTCTTCGGTTTGCCATCCCTGGGCCTGCAGATCTCCGAATGGCAGGCGGCGGTGCTGGCGATGGTGATCAACCTCGGCGCCTACTCCACCGAGATCATCCGCGCCGGTATCCAGGCCATCCCCCGGGGGCAACTCGAAGCGGCCGCGGCCCTGGCGATGAGCCGCTTCGAAGCCTTGCGCTACGTGGTGCTGCTGCCGGCATTGGGCAAGGTCTGGCCGGCCCTGAGCAGCCAGATCATCATCGTGATGCTCGGATCGGCGGTCTGTTCGCAGATCGCCACCGAAGAGTTGAGCTTTGCCGCCAACTTCATCCAGTCGCGCAACTTCCGCGCGTTCGAAACCTACGCCCTGACCACGCTCATCTACTTGTGCATGGCGCTGTTGATCCGCCAGTTCCTCAACTGGGTGGGTCGTCGCTGCCTGTACAAGAGCAGCACCGGGAGCCGCCCATGAGCGATTTCACTTTCTGGGACGTGGTGCGCAACCTGCTCACCGGCCTGCAATGGACCCTGGCGCTGTCGCTGGTGGCGTTTATCGGCGGCGGTGTGATCGGCTTGCTGGTGATGGTGCTGCGCATCTCCAAAAGCGCCCTGCCCCGTAACATCGCCCGCACCTACATCGAGCTGTTCCAAGGCACGCCGCTGTTGATGCAGCTGTTCCTGGTGTTCTTCGGCGTGGCCCTGGCCGGAGTAGAGATTTCCCCGTGGATGGCGGCGGCCATTGCCTTGACGCTGTTTACCAGCGCCTACCTGGCGGAGATCTGGCGCGGTTGTGTCGACTCGATTTCCCACGGCCAGTGGGAAGCTTCGGCGAGCCTGGCCCTCAACCCGCTGGAACAGTTGCGTTACGTGATCCTGCCCCAGGCCCTGCGCATCGCCGTGGCACCGACCGTGGGCTTTTCCGTGCAGGTGGTCAAAGGCACCGCCGTCACTTCGATCATTGGCTTCACCGAACTGACCAAGACCGGCGGCATGCTCGCCAACGCCACCTTTGAGCCATTCATGGTCTACGGCCTGGTCGCCCTCGGTTACTTCCTGCTCTGCTACCCCTTGTCCCTCAGTGCGCGCTACCTGGAAAGGAGACTGCATGCCTCTGCTTAGAATTACTGCCCTGCATAAATACTACGGCGATCATCACGTGCTCAAAGGCATCGACCTGAGCGTCGAGGAAGGCCAGGTGGTGGCGATCATCGGCCGCAGCGGCTCGGGCAAGTCCACCTTGCTGCGCACCCTCAATGGCCTGGAATCGATCAACGATGGCGTGATCGAAGTCGACGGCGAATACCTCGATGCCGCCCGCGCCGACCTGCGCAGCCTGCGGCAGAAAGTCGGGATGGTGTTCCAGCAGTTCAACCTGTTCCCGCACCTGACGGTGGGCGAGAACGTGATGCTGGCGCCGCAGGTTGTGCAAAAAGTGCCCAAGGCCAAGGCGGCCGTGCTGGCGCGGCAGATGTTGGAACGGGTCGGGCTTGGCGAGAAATTCGATGCCTTCCCCGACCGGTTGTCCGGCGGCCAGCAGCAACGGGTGGCGATTGCCCGCGCCCTGGCGATGTCGCCGAAAGTGCTGCTGTGCGACGAAATCACCTCGGCCCTGGACCCGGAACTGGTCAACGAAGTGCTCAGCGTGGTGCGGCAACTGGCCAAGGAAGGCATGACCCTGATCATGGTCACCCACGAAATGCGCTTCGCCCGGGAAGTGGGCGACAAACTGGTGTTCATGCACCAGGGCAAGGTGCATGAGGTGGGCGATCCCAAGGTGCTGTTCGCCGATCCGCAGACGGCCGAATTGGCGAACTTCATCGGTACCGTGGAACCGGCGGCGTGACGTTCAGTGGCCGGGGACCAGCTCGAAGCGGCCACGACCGTCAATCAAGGTTTCATCACGCACCCGGGTCGCACTGGCTGGCAAGTAGGTCTCGATCTCGACTTGCGCCGTAAACATCCGCCCCTGGATGGGTACACCGCCCTGCCGGGCGACCAGGGTCTGGCCAGGCAACAGACGGCTGCCCTGCTCCAGGGAACGCGCACGTCCTTGGAACAGTTCGACGGCCTGCCCGTCCAGCCGGGGCTGCTTGAGGCCTAGCGTGAAACTGCCGTGGAGCCCCAGGCTGAAGGCTTCGGGGCCGGCGCCAGGGCTGTCGAAACGCAAAGCCATCGCGGTGGGCTGGGGACAGACCACACTCAGGTTCAGGGTTCGCTTGCCGAGCGCCAGTTCAGCCTGGCCCGGCTGCTCGACAAGCAGCTCGCCGGAGTGCAGGCGACCATAATCGATCCGATCCTGGCTCAGCGACACACTGCATTGTTCAGCTTTCGCTGGGTTCGTCAGCATCAGCATCAGCATCAAGCAACTCAGGCAACTCAGGTTCCTCGGCAGTCGCCAGTGCCTCATTTGACTGAAGGTCACGGCATACCGCCGAAGCGGTCTCATAGGGAAGATCTTCATCGTTGTTCTCCATCAGTTCGAATTGAAGCTGGCAGGTCCTGGCTCCGGACAACGCAACTTTCAGGGCCTGCTGCCCATCGATGTCGCCAAGGAAAATCATGCCGTCGCCAGCCACGCTGGTCAGGAAGTCGTCATTTTCAGCCAGTACCGAGACACCCTGCGGCAGCGCCTGACCGCCTTCGTCGCGGGCATGCAGCAACAGCCTGCGAACATTGACCACCGAGAAGTCGACGGCATTGAATGAACCGCGTCCGGCGCTCAGGACCTTGGTGCCGTTCTGGATATCCACGCGCTTGGGCAGCGACCGGGTGTCCACTTGGAGACGACTGTTGTTGTAGGCGGGCAAACTGGCGATGACCGCCTGCCCTTTCGCGTCCGTCCATACCGGGCCTTGCGGTGTGCTGATCCTGGCCCCTGGAACACCCCCCAAGGAAACGACGCCGAATGTTTCCTGGACCCGGTAAGGGGAAAAAGTCACCCCTTGTCCATGCGCTACGACACCACCTTTGAGGTAGCCACTGTAATTAGTGCTGAAACGGTCTTGACTGGCCGCCAGCCCGACCTGCGCATAACGTGGCGTCGCGTTGACACTGCCTCGCGTCAGGGATTGCGGATGGTTAAGTCCTTGCTCGGTCCCCACCTCATAGTTGAGGTATTCGTTGACGCGCTCGCTGTAGGCGGCCGCCAGGGTCGAACGGCTGCCCTGATGCCTTAGAGAGGAACGGGCGCGGCGGTCCTTGCCCAGCGGTACGCTGACCTGCAGGCGTACCGACACACCCTCGTCGTATGACCCTGATGTGCCCACCGCCGAATCAATGTGGGCACTCACGCTGGCATGCTTGAACGATTTGCTCCAGGAGCCGTACAAGCGCGCGTACGTCTGGTCATCGAATTGCGACGATTGGGAGTAACCCACCGAGAAACCACCCAACGCCGGATCGAACCAGCTGAGTCCGGCCGTGTATTGGTTCTTGAAGCGCGACGCCAGAAAATCATCCCGCTCGGTATTTTTGTCGACGTAACGAATCTCTGAAACTTCGCGGTAGCCCTGCGTCTGTCGGGTGGCGCTGAGTGTCAGGTCGAGGTTGTCGGCCAGCGCCGTGCCCAGGGAAAGACTGCTGCGCGCACCGGACCTGCCGCTGGCCTTGTCATGGGAGACGTTGCTGCGCGCACCAACCGAAAGGTTCGCCAGTGGTCGGGTATCGAGCCCAAGCCCCATCGCCTGATACGTCTGCGCACCCACCAGGCCGCTGCTGAGCGCCGAGCTCTGCCCCAGCCCCCAGCTTGCGCTACCCATCGCCAGCAACGGTTGCTCGCCCTCGCTTTCTCCTGACCCACGCACCTGGCCCAGGGAAAGGTAATAACCCGACTGAACGGGAACCGTGCCCCGGAACGACGCCGCCGGCACGACAAAACGCTGCTCTGCGCCACTGTCTTCGATCACGCTCACTTCAAGATCGCTGGTGCCGTTGAGGAGCGGCAAATTGCTGAGGGTGAAGGGGCCTTCCGGCACCAGCGTTGTGTAAATCAACGCACCGGACTGACGGACCTCCACCCGGGACTGACTAAAGGCCAACCCTTCCACCACGGCACCACTGGCGCCACCGCCGCGCTTCACGCCGTCGGGAAAGAACTGCAGACCGGAGAACTGCACACCACCGAACACCGGACTGTTGCTGGAAAGCTGTCCGACCTGGAAAGTCGATTGCAAAGGCAGCAGGTCGCGCTGGGCATAGGCGTACAGATGCTCGCTGCGCTGCACCCCGTTGATCGAGGTGTAAAGCTGGCGACTGCGGACAATCCAGTCCCCCAGATTGAAGCCGGCTTCCGTGGCCAGGGAGAGATAACGGTTTGCGCCGCCTGAACGCGATTGGCTTTCCAGGCCCAGCACATCGTAGTTGAGCAGCCCTGCCAGGCCACCCCGGGAGAACATTTCCTCGCTCAGCCCCGGCTCTCGAAAGGCCTCGCTCGGGACCACCAGTGCGACCTCTTCGCGATTGGGGCGCAGGCTCACGACCGTATTGGGGTATTGCGCAAGGAAGTCATGGCAGGTCGGTGCTTCCCCTTCCCCGTGGTTGATCATTGCAGCAGGCACGCGCAAACCGGCCTTCTCCAACAAACCTTGGGTAAAGCACAGCTCACCATCGCGATCGAATTGCGCCTCGGTCAACCCGAGTTGATTGCCGTTGAGCCGCAGGCTCACGACACGCGTGCCCTCGTGAAAACGCGGCGCGGTACGGAAATAGTCTGAAACACCCGGGTCGACGCCTCGGGAAGAGAGTATCGAGGCATCGAACTGAGCCTCTTGTTCCTGCGCGAGCACATAGCCATCGGTCCCGCACCAGATCGCTGCGGACAAGATCCACTTGCGTGACCAGAGTCGTTTGCCCGTCCATCCGCAAACCCACCGAAGACCGCTGTTGCGTACGATAAGGCGCGGCGCCGCGTACATGACCTTCATCATCGACTCACGACCGGCGCATCAAAATTGCCAATCGCAAACCCATACAGCGTCGCGGGCTGGATCGTGACCGACGTGAGCTCGGGCACAGCCTCCTTGAGCGCGGCCGTCAGGGTCTCGCCCGGCAAGATATAGGTGCGGGGCAGGGAAACCGAGGTGTTCGGTGGGTTCAGATGCACCCGCTCCGACAAGCGCACGACGTAGGGGCTGTCGTTCTGCACCGCCAGGTTTTCCCCGTCGACTGTCCATTTCAAGAGTTCCCAGGGCGCCTGATGCCGAGGCAAACCCTTGGGATGGATGATCACCGGCAAGTTATGGCGAATGTTGATGCCCACCGTGGCACCGCCATCGGATTTCTTCTGCGGGATCCCTTCGAAAGTGACACGCTTGAGACGCTGGGTCTTGAGCGGCTCCTTGAAGGCCCCGATCAAACGAACCAACTGCGTTTCACCGGCATCGACCCGCATGATGGGCGGCGTCACGATCACCGACAGCTCGGCGTCTTCCGGTATGTGTTCAATCTTTGAATGAAGCAGCGCTGGGCCGGCATCGGTATTGGTGAGGTTGATATTGGCCTCGCCATGCTCTTCATAAAAGATAACCACCGTGGTTTCCGGTTGCATGCCGGCAGCCATCGCCGAGCCGCAAACAAAACAACCCAGGTACAGCGCTGCACGCAAAGCAAATCCAAGTTTCAGTAAAAAATCCAAGGCACACTCTCCCGCCACGAATCTAAGTTCATGGAGCGATACATAGGATCTGAATAAAAAGCTCGAAACGGCCACAGCCTGACGCCTGACCTTTCCTTCGTCAGCATCGATCAGCCGTGCAGAGCTAATATATCCAGCAAAGAGCCAGCCCCGGGATCGGGGCTGGCAATAACATCAGATGTAGTTCAGTTCCAGCGTTGCGCTGCCATCTATTTGCAGGTCATCGCGCACAACCAGTTCGGTTGTATTGTTGATCGCTGCTTCGATTTCCAACTCACCTGTGACAGATGTCAAAAGGTGCGGGCTAGTGACGCTATTTGGAGACCACGTGAGAACGTATTGGGGCACGCTACGGAGAAAATCTTGAGCGCCGATCCAAGCCGACGAAGTTCCGGACAGGATGGTTTTGAAGTCAGTGCCTCCGTCCACCGAATAGTTACGCACATGCAGGCTATAGGCGCCAATTTTATCGCCATCCGCGTTTGTCCCCAACCCGAAGCTATTGAGCGGATGAGCAAGGCCAGGATTGATAACTTCCATGGCTTCATGCTTTCTGCTGCCCGCCCGATTATCGCTAGCAGTTAAACCAACAAGTGTCGGTCCATCACAGGTGATGTTGAACGCCGTATTCAGTTTGTTCAGTTTGGTGTAATCGACAGGGCTCAAATCCGTGATAGCGATTCGTCCATAATCGACCGACAACGTAGGAATATTCAGCGAGCAACTGCCAGGAACAATGCTACCTGTCACTTGCAAGTCAGCCGCCTGGGCATTGGTGCAGGCCAATGCAAGAAGCGTGATTGCCGCCAAACCATATTTGTTTTTCATTACTATTTCCTTCAAATAGCATCAATTGGATGCTAATCATGCAACGCCTGGGAACTCCTTCCCCCTATCACACCTAACTCAGCAGGCAGAACTTCTTCCTGAAACCCAACAGTCGCAACAACTAACATCACGGCGAAATTGCCGAGCGAAAGTATCGGGAAAAGCCGCTTAAAGATAAGCAGGAAACATCATCATTTATCGTAGGAAACTACTACCACCCATAAAACAATAGGTACTTTCCTACAATACTTTCCTGCGTAATTATCGCTTCTATCCAAAACCGTCACCGACCGAAACCCAGCAGCATCCGTTGGCGGCGGTCGTCGATCGTGGCAGGATGGCGAGGTTATCGACCGAGACTTTTTGACCATGCCGCCATCCCAAGCCAAGAATCTGTCCCTGATCGCCGCCATCGACCTGGGCTCCAACAGCTTCCACATGGTCGTCGCCAAGGCCCAGAACGGGGAAATCCGCATTCTTGAGCGGCTCGGCGAGAAGGTCCAGTTGGCCGCCGGCATCGACGAAGAACGCCAACTGAGCGAAGAATCCATCCAGCGCGGGCTCGATTGCCTCAAGCGGTTTGCCCAACTGATCAACGGTATGCCCCTGGGCGCGGTGCGGATCGTGGGCACCAACGCCCTGCGTGAGGCGCGCAACCGTGGCGAGTTCATCCGTCGCGCCGAAGAGATCCTCGGCCATCCGGTGGAAGTCATCTCCGGCCGTGAAGAAGCCCGCCTGATCTACCTTGGCGTTTCCCACACCCTGGCCGATACCCCGGGCAAGCGCCTGGTGGCGGACATCGGTGGTGGCAGTACCGAATTCATCATTGGCCAGCGCTTCGAACCGCTGCTGCGCGAAAGCCTGCAGATGGGCTGCGTCAGCTACACCCAGCGCTATTTCCGCGACGGCAAGATCACCCCGGCCCGCTACGCCCAGGCCTACACGGCGGCGCGCCTGGAAATCATGAGCATCGAACACGCCCTGCACCGCCTGACCTGGGACGAAGCCATCGGCTCCTCGGGGACCATTCGCGCCATCGGCCTGGCGCTCAAGGCGGGCGGCCACGGTACCGGCGAGGTCAACGCCGAGGGCCTGGCCTGGCTCAAGCGCCGAGTATTCAAGCTCGGTGAAGCGGACAAGATCGATTTCGAAGGCATCAAGCCCGACCGCCGGGCGATTTTCCCGGCGGGCCTGGCGATCCTCGAAGCGATTTTCGACGCCCTCGAACTGCAACGCATGGACCACTGCGAGGGCGCCCTGCGCGAAGGCGTGCTCTACGACCTGCTGGGGCGTCATCATCACGAAGACGTGCGTGAACGCACCCTGGGCTCGCTCATGGAGCGTTATCACGTTGACCTGGAGCAGGCTGTACGGGTCGAACGCAAAGCCCTGCATGCCTTCGACCAGGTGGCTGACGACTGGGACTTGAACGACGGGGTCTGGCGCGAATTGCTGGGCTGGGCCGCCAAGGTCCATGAAGTGGGCCTGGACATTGCCCACTATCACTACCACAAGCATGGCGCCTACCTGATCGAACACTCGGACCTGGCGGGTTTCTCCCGGGAAGACCAGCAGATGCTCGCGCTATTGGTGCGCGGCCATCGACGCAACATTCCCAAGGATAAATTCGCCGAGTTCGGCGATGACGGCATCAAGCTGATTCGCCTGTGCGTGCTGCTGCGTTTTGCGATCCTGTTCCACCACATCCGTGGCACCCAGGAAATGCCGCAGGTCGTCTTGCGGGCCGATGGCGATGAACTGGATGTGCTGTTTCCTGAAGGCTGGCTGGAAGAGAACCAGCTGACCCAGGCCGACTTCGCCCAGGAAGCCGACTGGCTTACCCGGGTTGGGATTGTGCTGAACATTCACTGAGTCCAGCGACAACACCGATCTCTTGTGGCGAGGGGATTTATCCCCGCTGGGCTGCGAAGCAGCCCCAGGGAGGTTGGGCTCAGTAGATCTGACACACCGCGCTGCCAGGTTTTAGGGCTGCTTCGCAGCCCAACGGGGATAAATCCCCTCGCCACAGCAAGCTCCCTCGCCACAAAAGCCAAGCTCGTCTCCGAGCGTTTAACGAACCGCCAACACCGGGCTGCTCAAGCGCTCCAGCAAGGTCGCCTGGGCGCTGCGCGGGTTCTGGTTGCCGGTCGGCGTGTTGCGGATGTAGCGACCATCCGACTGCAGGCTCCAGCTGTGGGTGTTGTCGGTGAGGTAGCTTTCCAATTCCTTCTTGACCCGCAGGATCAGCTTCTTGCCTTCCACCGGGAAGCAGGTCTCGACCCGCTTGTCGAGGTTGCGCTCCATCCAGTCGGCGCTGGACAGGAACATCTGCTCCTCACCGCCGTTGAGGAAGTAGAACACCCGCGTATGCTCCAGGAACCGCCCGATGATCGAGCGTACATGGATGTTGTGGGACACCCCCGGGATGCCCGGCCGCAGGCAGCACATGCCCCGCACCACCAGGTCGATGCGCACGCCCGACTGGCTGGCCTTGTACAACGCACGAATGATCTTCGGGTCGGTCAGCGAGTTGAACTTGGCAATGATGTGGGCCGGCTTGCCGTCCAGGGCGAACTGCGTCTCCCGGGCGATCATGTCGAGCATGCCCTTTTTCAGGGTGAACGGCGCGTGCAGCAGTTTCTTCATGCGCAGGGTCTTGCCCATGCCGATCAACTGGCTGAACAGCTTGCCGACGTCTTCGCACAAGGCATCGTCAGAGGTCAGCAGGCTGTAGTCGGTGTACAGACGGGCGTTGGCGGCGTGGTAGTTGCCGGTGCCCAAGTGGGCGTAACGCACGATCTCACCGGCCTCACGACGCAGGATGAGCATCATCTTGGCGTGGGTCTTGAAGCCGACCACGCCGTAGATCACCACCGCGCCGGCCGCTTGCAAACGGCTGGCCAGTTGCAGGTTCGATTCTTCATCGAAGCGGGCGCGCAATTCGATCACCGCCGTGACTTCCTTGCCGTTTCGCGCCGCGTCCACCAGGGCATCGACAATTTCCGAGTTGGCGCCACTGCGGTACAGGGTCTGGCGCACCGCCAGGACGTGGGGGTCCTTGGCGGCCTGGCGCAGCAGGTCGACCACCGGCGTGAACGACTCGAACGGGTGCAGCAGCAGGATGTCCTGCTTGCTGATCACGCTGAAAATATTCTCGCTGTTTTGCAGCAGTTTCGGGATCTGCGGCGTGAACGGCAGGTATTGCAGTTCCGGGTGGCTGTCCAGGCCGGTGATGCTGAACAGTCGGGTCAGGTTGACCGGACCGTTGACCTGATACAGCTCGGTCTCGTGCAGGTTGAACTGCTTGAGCAGGTAGTCGGACAAGTGTTTCGGGCAGGTGTCGGCCACCTCAAGGCGCACCGCATCGCCGTAGCGACGGGAGAACAGCTCGCCGCGCAAGGCGCGGGCCAGGTCTTCGACGTCCTCGGTGTCCACCGACAAGTCGGCGTTACGGGTCAGACGGAACTGGTAGCACCCCTTCACCTTCATGCCCTGGAACAGGTCATCGGCGTGGGCGTGGATCATCGACGACAGGAACACATAGTTGTCGCCAGGGCCGCCAACGTCTTCCGGCACGCGGATGATGCGCGGCAACAGGCGTGGCGCCGGGATGATCGCCAGGCCGGAATCGCGACCGAAGGCGTCGATGCCTTCCAGTTCGACGATGAAGTTCAGGCTCTTGTTGACCAGCAACGGGAACGGGTGCGTCGGATCGAGGCCGATCGGCGTAATGATCGGCGCGATCTCGTCGCGGAAATAGCGGCGCACCCAGGTCTTGATCTTGGTGTTCCAGTTGCGGCGGCGGATGAAGCGCACCTGGTGCTTTTCCAGCTCCGGCAACAAGATGTCGTTGAGGATCGCGTACTGGCGGTCCACATGGCCGTGGACCAGTTCGCTGATGCGGGCCAGGGCCTGGTGCGGTTGCAAACCGTCGGCACCCGCCTGTTCACGAGCGAAGGTGATCTGCTTCTTCAGGCCGGCGACGCGGATTTCGAAAAACTCATCCAGGTTGCTGGAAAAGATCAGCAGGAATTTCAGCCGTTCCAGCAGCGGGTAGGACTCGTCCAGCGCCTGCTCCAGCACGCGGATGTTGAACTGCAGTTGCGACAGCTCGCGATGGATGTACAGGCTGCTGTCATCCAGGTTCGGAATGGCAATTGCCGGCGCCGGGATGGGCTCGACGACAGCCGGGGGAGTAGGCTCCAGCTCCGGCGGCGTTTCGGCAACTTGCTCGACCACGGGTTGAGCGTCTTTTACGGCAACTTCGGAGAGTCCTTCGGTATTCATCGCAAGTTCCTGGGAGGCTATTTCTGCTCTCGTAACAATTGGGCGGCGCGCACAGCAAAGTAAGTCAGGATGCCATCAGCGCCTGCGCGTTTGAAAGCGGTCAAGGACTCCAGGATTACCCCTTCGCCCAACCAACCGTTCTGGATCGCGGCCATGTGCATGGCGTACTCGCCGCTGACCTGATAAACAAAGGTCGGCACTTTGAATTCGTCTTTGACCCGGCAAAGAATGTCGAGGTAGGGCATGCCAGGCTTGACCATGACCATGTCTGCCCCTTCTGACAAGTCGGCCGCCACTTCGTGCAAGGCTTCCTGACTGTTGGCCGGGTCCATCTGATAAGAGGCCTTGTTGGCCTTGCCCAGGTTCAGGGCCGAGCCGACCGCATCGCGGAACGGGCCGTAATAGGCGCTGGCGTACTTGGCCGAATAGGCCATGATCCGCACGTTGACGTGACCGGCCACCTCGAGGGCTTCGCGGATCGCCTGGATGCGCCCGTCCATCATGTCCGACGGCGCAACCACCTGGGCACCGGCCTCGGCGTGGGACAGCGCCTGCCTGACCAGCGCATCGACGGTAATGTCGTTCTGCACGTAGCCTTCTTCATCGAGGATGCCGTCCTGCCCGTGGGTGGTGAACGGGTCCAGCGCCACGTCGGTGATCACCCCCAGCTCCGGGAAGCGCGCGCGCAGGGCACGGGTCGCACGTTGGGCGATGCCCTCCGGGTTCCAGGCTTCGGCAGCGTCCAGAGACTTGAGCGTCGGCGGCGTGACCGGGAACAGGGCGAGCGCCGGAATGCCCAGCTCGACCCAGTGGGCGGCTTCTTCGAGCAGCAGGTCGATGGTCAGGCGTTCCACCCCAGGCATCGACGCCACCGCTTCGCGACGGTTCTCGCCGTCCAGCACGAATACCGGCAGGATCAGGTCGTCGGTGGTCAGCACGTTTTCACGCACCAGCCGACGAGAGAACTCATCACGACGGTTGCGACGCAGGCGGGTAGCAGGGAACAGACGATTGGCGGGGGTAAAGCTCACGGCAGACTCCTGAGCCCGCAGACGGGCGAGCGTGACAGTTATAAGCGACCATTATGACGAACGCGTGACAGTTGTGCTAAAGCGCGACCGGTAGTCGCAGTCATTGTCTTCTGTAGGAATTGTTCACGTCGAGACACATTTCGATACTTTCCTGAATGTGCCCGAAGGGTTAGGCTGCGCGTTCATTTCGCCAGCACCCAGACAATGCTCCAACAATTTCTGCATGACTTCGGCTACTTGGCCCTGTTTATCGGCACGTTTTTCGAAGGCGAAACCATCCTCGTGCTCGCAGGCTTCCTGGCGTTCCGTGGCTACATGGACATCAACCTGGTGGTGGTCGTGGCGTTCTGCGGCAGTTACGCGGGCGATCAGCTGTGGTATTTCCTGGGGCGCAAGCACGGCCGCAAGCTCCTGGCGCGCAAGCCGCGCTGGCAGTTGATGGGGGATCGCGCGCTGGAGCACATTCGCCGGCATCCGGACATCTGGGTCCTGAGCTTCCGCTTCGTCTACGGCCTGCGCACGGTGATGCCGGTGGCGATCGGCCTGTCAGGCTATCCGCCGGGCCGCTACCTGCTGCTCAACGGCATCGGCGCGGCGATCTGGGCCACGGCCCTGGCCGCCGCCGCGTACCACTTCGGTGCGGTGCTCGAAGGCATGCTGGGCAGCATCAAGAAATACGAGTTGTGGGTACTCGGCGCGCTGCTGGTGCTAGGCCTGGTCCTGTGGCTGCGCCGGCGCATCAAGAATGCGCGGCTGGCCAAGAAAGTCCTCGAAGCCGAACGCCTGGAACAAACCAGGTCCGACGCACCTACGACGCCAACCGAGTAAATCGGCTGCGACAGCAATACAGCCCGATGCCACTGAGCAGGCTGTAGCTGAGCAGCCCGACCCAGGCCCCATGGCTCATCACCGCGCTGACCGGCCACAACCCGGTCAAGGGCGCCAGCCACACCAGCGGCAGGTTCGAGGCCAGCCGCAACAGCTCCAGCTTCAGCGCCCACGGGCGATTCTCCAGGGCCACGCCCAACACGAACAGACCGAACGCCACCGCCCCCCACCCCAACACCAGGGCGGCGACCGGCAGGCTGCTTTCAAGGTTCATCAAATAACTGCCCAAGGCAATGTAGACGCAGAACTGCAGCCCCACGTACCACTGTTGGCGCAGGTCCAGCGGCACGGCGAATTTGCGGAACTGGCTCAGGTTCGGCTTGTTCAGCGGGTACTGGGCTGCAACGTCCGCCGGACGCCAACCGGTGGGCATGAACCAGATTCGCAGCTTGTCCCACCAACGCCCGGTCCGCCGCGCATCGGCCCACAGCTGAGCATAGAACTGCAGGTTGGCCCACAACGGATTCCAACTCGCCAGCGGCGTGGTCACGCCGAAAATCACCGGTTCGTTATCGTCTTCTTCTTGGAAGGTGCCAAACAGACGGTCCCAAATAATGAACACCCCGCCGTAGTTGCGATCCATGTAGAGAGGGTTCTGTGCATGGTGGGCACGATGATTGGACGGCGTCACGAAGCACCACTCCAGCCAGCCGAGCTTGGGAATGTGTTGGGTGTGGACCCAGAACTGGTACAGCAGATTCAACGCCGCGACGCTGACGAAGACCACCAGCGGCACACCCAGTACGGCGAGCGGGACGTAGAAAATCCAGCTCAACAGGAATCCGGTGCTGGTCTGGCGCAGTGCGGTGGACAGGTTGTAGTCCTCGCTCTGGTGATGCACCGAATGGGCGGCCCAGAGGATGTTGCGCTCATGGCCCATGCGGTGCAGCCAGTAGTAGCAGAAGTCGTAGAGCACGAAGGCGAACACCCAGGTCCAGGCCCGGTCGGCAGGCAATTCGATGACGGCCAGGTGTTTCAACGCAAAGGCGTAGGTCACCAGCCCCACGCCTTTGGTCAACAGGCCCGTGGTGGTCGACAGCACGCCGGTGCTCAAGCTGTTGATCGCGTCTGCCACGCGGTAGTGGCTCACGCCCCGCCAACGATCGGCCAGCAACTCGACGGCAATCAGCACGAAGAAGAACGGCACGGCATACAGGATGAAGTTCATGACGCAACCCGGGCATGCAAGGCAGGGAGATAGTCGGCAGATTAGGTGTAGCTGCCCGATCCCCCTATGGCAACGAGTGACAAATTAGTAGACATTTAACGCCATGAATCTGGAGAAAAAAGCCCATGAGCAAAAAAATTGCAGTGATCCTTTCCGGCTGTGGCGTGTATGACGGCGCCGAGATCCACGAAAGCGTGATCACCCTGCTGCGCCTCGATCAGCGCGGGGCGCAAGTCCAGTGCTTCGCCCCCAACATTGCCCAACTGCACGTGATCAATCACCTGACCGGCGAGGAAATGCCCGAGAGTCGCAACGTGTTGGTGGAATCGGCGCGGATCGCCCGGGGCAACGTGAAGGATTTGCGCGAAGCCAACGCCGAGGATTTCGACGCTCTGATCGTACCCGGTGGTTTTGGCTCGGCGAAAAACCTCTCCAACTTTGCTGTCGAAGGCGCCGGTTGCACTGTCCAGCCTGAGGTCCTGGCCTTGACCGAGGCTTTTGCCGAAGCGGGTAAACCGGTCGGGCTGATCTGCATCTCACCGGCCCTGGCGGCAAAAATCTATGGCCCGGGGGTGACGTGCACCATCGGCAACGACCCGGACACCGCGGCAGCCGTGGGCAAAATGGGCGGCACTCACGAAGAGTGCGCGGTAACCGACATCGTCGAAGACCGCGCGCGCAAACTGGTCAGCACCCCGGCCTACATGCTGGCACAGAACATCAGCGAAGCGGCTTCAGGCATCAACAAACTGGTGGACCGGGTGTTGGAGCTGACCCACGAGAACGACGCCTGACCCCACCACCACTACCCCTGTGGGAGCGAGCTTGCTCGCGATGGCGTCAGTTCAGTTGCATGTGTATTGGCTGACACACCGTTATCGCGAGCAAGCTCGCTCCCGCAGGAGGTCGAGCCAGGCTTAAGCGATTCGGGTCAGGCGCGTCAGGATCCGATCCAGTGCATTGGCAAACCCCTGCTTGTCCCGCTCGCTATAGGCCGCCGGACCGCCGCCCACATGACCCTGCTCACGCAAATCGGTGAACAGGTTGCGCACCGCCAGCCGCTCGCCCATGTTCTGCGCATCGAACTCCTTGCCCCGCGGGTCCAGGGCGGCGACGCCCTTCTTCACCAACCGGTCGGCCAGGGGCACGTCGCTGCAGATCACCAGTTCACCCGGCACGGCGTGCTCCACCAGGTAATCGTCCGCCGCGTCAGGGCCGCTGGGCACCACGATCAATTTCACACAGGCCAGGGCCGGCTTGATCTGCGGTTGACCGGCCACCAGTACCACCTCGAACCGGCGCTTCAGGGCGAACTTGACCACCAGTTCCTTCGCTGCCTTGGGGCAGGCGTCGGCGTCGATCCATACGCGCATTGAGTGGTTTCCTCTAAATTGAAAAGAAAAGCATCGCGGGCAAGCCTTGCTCCCACACAAGCCTTGCTCCCACAAGCCTTGCTCCCATAGTCTGTGGGAGAAAAGCTTGTGTGGGAGCAAGGCTTGCCCGCGATTATGAGCGCAGCGAATGCTTTTCAGGAAACCTGGACCCGACGCTTCTCCGCCACCCAACTGCGCCCATACAACACCATGATCGCCAGGATCGCCACCACTTGAGCGGCCAGCGAATAGGCATCGGCATGAATGCCCAGCCAGTCGAAATCGAAGAACGCCACCGGGTGGGTGCCGAAGATCCCGGCCTCCTGCAACGCCTTCACGCCATGACCGGCGAACACCACCGACAGTGCGCACAGCAACGCGGCGTTGATGCTGAAGAACAGCGCCAGCGGCAGTTTCGCCGAGCCACGCAGAATCACCCAGGCCAGCCCCACCAGCAACACCAGCGCCGTCGCGCCGCCGGCCAGCACGGCGTTATGCCCGGCAGGACCCGCTTGCAGCCACAGAGTCTCGTAGAACAGGATCACTTCGAACAGTTCGCGATAGACCGAGAAGAACGCCAGGATCGCAAAACCAAAACGACCACCGCCGCCCACCAGGCTGCTCTTGATGTAATCCTGCCAGGCCGCGGCGTGACGCCGGTCGTGCATCCACACCCCCAGCCACAGCACCATCACACTGGCGAACAACGCCGTCGCGCCCTCGAGCAGCTCGCGCTGGGCGCCGCTGACATCGATCACATACGCCGCCAGGCCCCAGGTCGCCAAACCGGCCAGCAAGGCCAGGCCCCAACCGACATTGACGCTTCGCACCGCCGACTGCTGGCCGGTGTTGCGCAGGAACGCCAGGATCGCCGCCAGCACCAGAATCGCTTCCAGCCCTTCGCGCAGCAGAATCAGCAACCCGGAGATGTAGCTCAGCGACCAGCTCAAACCATCGCCGCCCAACAGGCCGGCGGACTCCTTCAACTTGGCCTTGGCCGCGTCCAGGCGCTGCTCGGCTTGCTCCACCGGCAAACCGTCCTGTAGCGACTGACGGTAGGCCATCAGGGCCTTTTCGGTGTCCTTGCGAACGTTGGCATCGACGTTGTCCAGCGAGCTTTCCACCAGCTCGAACCCTTCCAGGTAAGCCGCTACCGACAGGTCGTAGGCCTGGTCATGGTCACCAGCGCGATACGCCGCGATGCTTTTATCCAGGGTGGCGGCCGTGTAGTCGAGCAACTGCGCCGGGCCACGTTGCACCTGCGGCGGCTGGGCGCGCTGGGCACGGAATGTCGCCGCCGCTGCGGGGCCTTGCGCGGCGAGGACTTCCGCAGGAGTCTGGCGCGCCAGGTCAGCGAGGTTGAAGACCTGTTCACTTTTGGCCGCGGCCGGGTCGGCGCTGAAGCTGGCGATGTAGGTCGCCAGGTCCCAGCGTTGACGGTCGTCGAGCTGATCGGCGAAAGCCGGCATGTCGGTGCCTTCGATGCCCATGCCGAGGGTGTTGTAGATCCCATAGAGACTCAGGCGATCCAGACGCTGGGCGTCGCGCAAGTTGGACGGCGGCGGCTCCAGGCCGACACCTGCAGGACCGTCGCCGGCACCGTTGGCCCCGTGGCACACCGAACAATTCTGCGCATACAACGGCGCGCCGCGGGCCGGGTCCGGGGTGATGACCGGTGCCTGGCTGACTTCATACGCCACCGCCAGCCTGGCCCCCAGTTGCCGCGCCAGGCGGGCGACATCGCCGCCGTCCTGGCGCTGAGTGATCGCCGCGCGCAAGGTGCCGATGCCTTGGACCAGCTCAGCCTTTTCCGGCTTGGCCGGCAGGCCGGCGATCAGCCCTTCCAGCGCCTGGGTGAATTCCAGTTGCTCGCGGTATTCCGCATCGTCGATGACCTTGCCCATCTCGACCGTCGCCGGGTAATCCGCCCCAATGTAATCCAACAAATGCAGCGCCTGGGGGGCACTCTCGACGGTATCGGCCAGCAGCGGAGTGCTGCTCAGCGCAAGCAATGGCAGTACAAGCCAGGCCAGGAAACGGAACGGCGCAGTCATGAATGACTCTCGGTTGGTAATAAGAAGTAACACATTGTTCACTTCCAATGGCTTTGGCTCAAGGGCCGATGTGTTTGAGGGGCCGATTTTCATCGGATTTCATGCTTTGGAGGTGATGTCACAAAAACAGCATTTCAGAATTGAAAAGCCATTACATAGCCAAGCGCCATGTTTATAATCCCTCGCCTTCTTATCATTCGATGGCATAAAAGCTCCTCTTTTTATGAGGAACCGGCAGCGTCCCGACGCTTGTCCGTGGGATCGCTCCAGCCCGACCCGCACACCCCGGCTGCTATCAGGGAAGAAATGTTCATGGCATCCCGTGCCGTTTTTTCGGTCGCCCTTGGCGCGATCACCTTGTTGTCCGGCTGCTCGGCCTTTCGCAACTACGACAGTGAATTGGCCCAGACCAACCAGCAACTGGCGTCCGGCAACGTCGACGGCGCGTTGACCCTGCTGGAAAAGAACAACTCCAGCCAAGACAAAGACCTGCTGTATTACTTCGAGAAAGGTGAGCTGCTGCGTGCCAAGGGCGACTTGTCCGGCAGCCAGACAGCCTGGAACAGCGCCGACCAGCAGGTTGGCCAGTGGGAAGACGCGGTCAAGCTCGACTCGGCCAAGTACTTGGCCCAGTTCGGCAGTTTCCTGGTGAACGATAAAGTCCGCCGCTATGAAGGCTACGATTACGAAAAGGTCATGCTGACCACGCAGATGGCCCTGAATCTGCTGGCGGTGAATGACTTCGACGGCGCGCGGACCCAGATCAAGAAGACCCACGAACGCGAAGCGGTGATCGCCGACCTGCGGGACAAGGAATACCTCAAGCGCGAGGAAGAAGCCGAGAAACAAGGGGTCAAGACCGAATACAAGGACCTCCAGGGTTATCCGGTGGCCAGCCTCGACGCCCCGGAAGTGGTCAGCCTCAAGAACAGCTACCAGAGCGCGTTCAGCCATTACCTGGCCGGTTTCGTCTACGAAGCCCTGGGTGAAAAGGACCTGGCCGCACCGGGTTATCGCAAGGCCGCCGAACTGCGCCCCAACACTCCGTTGCTGGAGCAGGCCCTGCGCGACCTCGACAAACCCGCCGCCAAAAGCGATGACAGCGACATCCTGATCGTCGTGCAGAGCGGCCTGGCACCGTCCCGGGATTCGATCCGCATTCCCCTGCCCTTGCCGATCAGCGGCAACCTGGTGATCACGCCGTTGTCGTTCCCGCTGATCAAGCCCGACACCTCCACGGCCACCTTCGGCCAGATCGGTGTCGACGGCCGTCAGTTGGACCTGACCCAGCTCAATAGCACCACCGCCATGTCCCGCCGGGCCCTGCGCGACGACATGCCGGGCATCATCCTGCGCACCACCGTGCGCGCCGTCACCCGTGGCGTGGCGCAAAAGCAGATCAACGAAACCAACCCCCTGGCCGGCCTGGCCGTGGGTCTAACCTCGGCGGTACTCGAAGGCGCCGACACGCGGACCTGGCGCACCCTGCCCGACTATACCCAGGTGGTGCGCCTGCGCCTGAAGAAAGGCGAGCACCAGGTCACCTTGCCAAGCGCGGTGGGCGGTTCGGTGGTCAAGGTCACCGTCGACCAGCGCTACCAGGTCATCAGCCTGCGGGCGGTGGGCAACCAGGTGTTCGCCGGTGGCCTGGCGGCCCAGGTGATGCCAAGCGCCAACCCGACCGCCATTGCCCTCAAGCAACCTTAAGAACGGAGTCTTGTTCACATGCGTTTAAAACTGATCGCCGTCGGCGCCCTGGCCTTGCTGGCCGGTTGCGCCACCCCGCCGCCACCGGAGCCGGGCAGCGCCGCCAGCAAGGTCGTGGCGATGGGCAAGACCAAGAACATCGTGGTCGGCGCCATGCGCGTGGCCCGGGAAAACGGCTACATGACCGTCAATGTCCAGTTGAGCAACACCAGCTACAACAACAAGACCATGTACTACCGCTTTGCCTGGCTGGGGCCGGAAGGCTTTCCGATCGCCGAGGAAGAAACCTGGAAAAGCCTGACGCTGTACGGCGAACAGACCAGCTTCCTGCCGGCCATCGCGCCCACACCCAAGGCCGTGGATTTCCGTTTGGAAATCAATACCCCTTGAGACAGATGCACATTTCCTGTGGCGAGGGGATTTATCCCCGCTGGGCTGCGCAGCAGCCCCAATTTTAAACGAGCGCTGCGCACTCGAACGGGGATAAATCCCCTCGCCACAGACCTTTTATTCAGTTTTCGAGAGCACCCACATGTTCGTACGCATTTCCTCCCTCGCCCTCGCCGCCCTGCTGGTCAGCGGCTGTGCCAACAACTCGCCGGTCCTGGGCAACAAGAACATCAGCTACGGCGATACCAAGGCCGTGGAAACCGTGACCAACGAGTTCGGCTCCACCGACCTGCAAATGATCGCCGAGTCCATGACCCGCTCCCTGGCCCAGTCCGGCATCCTGCAGGGTCGCCCAGTGGTCCAGGTCTATGACGTGAAGAACAAGACCAGCGAATACATCGACACCCGCGAAATCACCACCAGCATCAAGACCCAGCTGATGAAGACCGGCGCTGCCCGTTTCGCCAGCGACAACACCGCCATGGACAGCCAGGTCGACCAGCTCAAGCTGCAGAACCAGAGCGGCCTGTACAAGAAAAGCACCGTGGCCAAGACCGGCAACATGATCGCTGCCAAGTACCGCCTTGAGGGCTCCATCAGCTCGATCGTCAAGCGCAGCAGCGACTACAAGGACGTCTTCTACAAATTCAGCCTGCAATTGATCGACGTCGAGAGCGGTCTGGCCGAGTGGATGGACGAAAAAGAAATCCGCAAGACCACGGAGCGCTAAGCCATGCGCACATGGATAGGCATCATGGCCCTGGCCTGCGCATTTGGCGCGCAGGCGGCCCCAAAAGTCGCGGTGACCGACCTTGCGTACCAGGAACGGGTGGAGGAGTACATCCACACCGTTTCGGCGCAGAGCAACTTCCAGGCGAACCCCTACAGCGCCAGCGCTTCCTCGAGCTACGACGAGATGGAAGCCACCAGCAGCTACATCGAGCAGGGCGAACTGCGCAAGTTCACCGGCGACATCAAGGGCGAGATCCTGCGCAGCGGGATGTTCCAGCTGACCCAGGGGACGCCCCACACGGCGGCGTCCAATGGCGACGTCTATGACGTGATCAAGCGCATCAAGGCCGGGAACTTCAAGGGTGCCGACTACGTGCTGTTCGGCACGGTGTCGGACATCGACTTCACCCGCGACATCAACGAGCTGGCCAATACCGACAGCTACTCGGCCGTGCTGGCGCTGACCCTGGTGGCGGATTTCAGCCTGATCAACACCAAGACCTACGAAATCACCTCGGCCTTTACAGCCATGGGCGAAGGCCAGGACACCAAGTTGCTGAACCACCGGGACGTGCGCATCAGCCTCAACCGTCCACGGGTGGTGCGCGAAGTGTCCAAGGCCCTGGGGGAAGACGTGGCGCGGCAGCTAAGCGAACAGCTTGGTGGCCCGAGCTACGAACAGCCCCGCGAGCCTGCACAGCGCAACAATCTGCCCCGGGATACGGCGCCGGTAATCCTGCGCTGAATCACTGAGCGAATGCTCTGTGGCGCAGAGGTCTTGTGGGAGCAAGGCTATGTGGGAGCAAGGCTTGCCCGCGATGGAGCGACTCTATTTCTGAAAGACCTCATCGCCTCAATCGCGGGCAAGCCTTGCTCCCACAGTCTTGCTCCCACATAGCTTTGCTCCCACAAAAGCTCCCTCGCCACGGGTTTTGCTTTATGCAGCGGCCTTTCTGATCGTCGCGAGCAAACCCGCCGCGCCAATGAACAGACCCGCGAAGGCACGGTTCATCCGCCGTTGCTGTTTCGGGGTGCGCAACAGGCGCAGAACTTTGGACGCCAACCCGGTGTAGCCGGCCATGACGATGAGATCGACGACGATCATGGTGACGCCCAGGATCAGGTATTGCTGGATCAACGGTGCATGGGGATTGATGAACTGCGGCAACACCGCCAGCATGAACACCAGCGCCTTGGGGTTGCTGACGTTGACCAGAAAGCCGCGAAACACCAGTGCCAGGGGCTTGCCGATGGGCCGCGGGGCCGCGTCGTCAGTCATGTCACCGGGAATGGCTCGCCATTGTTTGACACCCAGGTAAACCAGGTAAGCCACGCCGAACCACTTGATCGCATAGAACGCGGTGGCCGACGCCGTGAGGATCGCGCCAACACCGGCGGCGACGATCACGATTTGCAACGCCAGGCCCAATTGCAGGCCCAAGGCGTTCCAGTAACCGCGCCAGAAGCCGTAGCGCAAGCCACTGGACATCGATGCAATGGCACCGGCACCTGGGGAAAGACTGATCACCCAACAGGCGGCAAAAAACGCCAGCCATGTTTCCAGCAACATTGCACACCTCGGCTCGGATTCGTCGAAACGACTAAGCTAATGCGCCGTCACGTCGTTGACCACCGTTTTTTGCCCAAGTATCTAAGCCAATGTGAACACCGTGGCGAGGGAGCTCGCTCCCGCCGGGCTGCGTAGCAGTCCTTTACTCGACGAGCCCACCCACCGGAAACGCTTCGCTGCCACGCCAGCGCCGCACCGAACGCTGGAAAAACAGGCTGTTGGGCACCTGCACCATGGCGCTGCCGGTGCCGAGTTCCTCGGGTTCGATCAGCGTGGTGTACAGCAGATTGATCGCCACCACGCGCCCCTTGATGCCGGGCTTGTCGGTGGTGTCCACCAGTTCGACCACATCGCCCAGGCGAAACGGTCCGACGGTGTAGATCAAAACGGCGCAGAACAGATTCGACAGCACGCTCCAGATGGCAAAGAACGCCACCGCCGCCACTGCGACGAAGCCCGACAGAGCCGTCCACAGCACTGTGGCCGAGACGCCCAGGCGTTCGAGCACCACCAGCACCGCAGTGCCCATGATCAGCCAGCGCAGCACGCCCCGCAGGATAATCACCAATTGCGGTGGGAGCGGGTAACGCTCGCCCAGGCCCGTGAGCGCACGCGCGACGAAGCGCTGCGAGACATAACCGGCCACCAGGATCAGCAGGATTTGCACACCGAGCCAGATCGGCTCGATCCACAGGACAGGGACAGGCAACGCCAACGCTTCCATCAGGACAACGCCTCCAGCTCCGCTTGCAGGGTTTCCAGCAGTTCCAGCGCTTGCATCCAAGCCTCCTCGAGCTCCGCTTCCCGAACCTTCAACCTGGCCTGTTCAGCCAGCAGGTCACGCAACTCATCCTTGCGCGCCGCCTCGTACAGACCACTGTCGCCCAGGCTGGTTTCGATTTTCTGCAGCTTTTCATGCAGCTTGCCCAGCTCGGCTTCGAGCTTGTCGGCCTCGCGCTTGTGCGGCGCCAGTTGCTGACGCAACGCGGCGGCGGCCTGGCGCTGGGCCTTTTTGTCGGTCTTGTCCGGGTTGACCGGCGTGCTGCTGACCGGCGCGTTGCGCTGGCGGTATTCCACCAGCCAACGAGCGTAGTCTTCCAGATCGCCGTCGAACTCCTCGACCTTGCCGTCGGCGACCAGGAAGAAATTATCCGTGGTGCTCTTGAGCAAATGCCGATCGTGGGACACCACCAACACCGCACCACTGAATTCCTGCAGGGCCATCGTCAGGGCCAGGCGCATTTCCAGGTCCAGGTGGTTGGTCGGTTCGTCGAGCAGCAACAGGTTCGGCCGGCCCCAGGCGATCAACGCCAGCGCCAGGCGTGCCTTTTCGCCACCGGAGAAATTCAACACTGGCTCGTCGATGCGCGCCCCGCGGAAATCGAAACCGCCGAGAAAATCGCGCAGGACCTGTTCACGCTCGGTCGGCGCCAATCGTTGCAGATGCAGCAACGGGCTGGCCTTGGAATCCAGGGAGTCGAGTTGGTGCTGGGCGAAGTAGCCAACGACGGTGTTTTCGCCTCGGGTCAAACGCCCAGCCAATGGCTGGAGTTCGCCAGAGAGGTTTTTGATCAGGGTCGACTTACCGGCACCGTTGGGGCCCAGCAGACCGATCCGCGCCCCCGGGGTCAGTTGCAGCTTGACCTTCTCCAGCACGGTCTTGTCGCCGTAGCCCAGGCGCGCGTCGGACAGGTCGATCAACGGGCTGGAAATCTTGCTCGATTCGCGGAAGACAAAATCGAACGGTGAATCGACGTGGGCCGCCGACAGCTCTTCCATCCGCTCCAGCGCCTTGATCCGGCTCTGGGCCTGGCGGGCCTTGGTGGCCTGGGCCTTGAAGCGGGCGATGTAGCTTTCCATGTGCGCACGTTGCGCCTGTTGCTTCTCGTAGGCCTGCTGTTGCTGGGCCAGGCGTTCGGCACGAGCGCGCTCGAAGGCGCTGTAGCCGCCGCGGTACAAGGTGAGCTTGCGCTGGTCGACATGGGCGACGTGATCCACCACCGCGTCGAGGAAATCGCGGTCGTGGGAAATCAGCAGCAGCGTGCCCGGGTAACTCTTGAGCCAGTCTTCGAGCCAGATAATGGCGTCGAGGTCCAAGTGGTTGGTCGGCTCATCGAGCAACAGCAGATCCGAAGGGCACATCAGGGCCTGCGCCAGGTTCAGGCGCATCCGCCAGCCACCGGAGAAGTCCCCGACCTGGCGGTCCATCTGTTCATTGGTAAAGCCCAGGCCGGCGAGCAATTTGCGCGCGCGGGCATCGGCGGTGTAGCCGTCGGCACTGTCGAGTTCCGCGTGCAGGCGGGCCTGTGCGGCACCGTCGTGGGCCGCTTCGGCCGCCGCCAGGTCGTGTTGCACCTGACGCAGGCGCAGGTCGCCATCGAGCACGTAGTCCACCGCCAGGCGCTCGAGGGTGTCGACCTCCTGGCGCATGTGAGCGATACGCCAGTCGGCCGGCAGCAGGCAATCGCCCGAGTCCGGGTGCAGCTCACCGCGCAGCAAGGCGAACAGGCTCGATTTGCCGGCGCCGTTGGCACCGATGAGGCCGGCTTTGTGGCCGGCGTGCAGGGTCAGCTCGGCGTCTTCTAGCAGACGTTGCGGGCCACGCTGTAAAGTCAGGTTCTGAAGTCGGATCATAATGGCGGCGGAGTCTACCAGCTTCGCTCGCAACTGGCGCGAGTAGCACGATGTCCCCTGACCTGTGGAGCTTTTCCCTCGACCTCTATGCCAAGCCTGGCGTAGAGCCTGCGTGCCTGGCGTCACAAGACGCCGGCGCCAACGTCTGCCTGCTGCTTTGCGGCCTGTGGCTGGCGCAACGCGGCGTGGCCTGCGATGAACACCGTCTGCAGCAGCTTCGACAAGTGGCCGAGCCGTGGGATGCCGAGGTGGTGCGGCCACTGCGCACGCTTCGCAACCAATGGAAAGCCGGCGCCCTCCAGGACACGGCACTCAATGGCCTGCGCGAACAGGTCAAGCAACTGGAATTGGCAGCCGAACGGCGATTATTGGAGCGATTGGAAGCGCTGGCCAAGGATTGGCCGGGGGCACAACAGAACGATTCAGCCCAATGGCTGCGGGGGCTGGCGGCGAATGCCAAACCAGCGAGCCGCGACGCGCTGCATCAGCTGCGCGTCGCGGTGTCCGGCACTTAGGAAGCGCTGGTTGGGGTGCTGCTGGTGGTCGGCGCAACGGCGGCTGGGCTGGTCGCCGTGGCCGGAGTGCTGGCGGTTGGCGCAGGTGTCGCGGTCGGAGCCGGTGTCGCTGGCTTGGCGGCTGGCGCAGTCGCAGGTTTTGCAGCGGCTGGTTTTTTCACGGCCGGTTTCGCGGCGGGCTTGGCGACCGGTTTAGCAGCAGCTGGCTTCGCGGCGGCTGGCTTGGCAGCCGTTGGCTTCGCGGCAGCAGGTTTGACAGCGGCCGGTTTGGCAGCGGGTTTAGCCGCCACTTTGGCAGGCGCTTTGGCAGCGACGGGTTTGGCAGCGGTTTTCGCAGCAGGCTTGGCCGCAGCCGTTTTGGTTGCCGCAGGCTTGGCCGCTGGCTTGGCGGCAGCAGGTTTGGCAGTGGATTTCACCGCCGCTTTGGCAGCCGGTTTAGCGGCTGCGGTTTTCGGCGTGGCAGGTTTTGCGGCGGCGGTTTTGGCGGCAGCTTTTGTTGCCGGTTTAGCGGCTGGTTTAGCAGCGGCTTTTACAGCGGGCTTGGCAGCAGCAGGTTTAGCGGCCGCCGTTTTTGCGGCTGGCTTGGCAGCAGCCTTGGCCGCTGGTTTTTTGGCCGCCGTTTTTGCAGCGCTGGCAGCGACGGGTTTGGCAGCCGGCTTGCTGGCGGCTTTGGCCGGTGCTTTGGCGGCAGGCTTGGCAGCGACTTTGGCCGGTGCTTTTGCCACGGCGGGTTTAGCCGCCGGCTTCTTGGCCGATACAGCGGCAGGTTTGGCGGCACGAAGCGACAGCGCCTTGCCCGCGGCTTCTTGCACGCGACCGACACCCTGGGCCAATTTCAGGCTTTCCTGGGCATCACGCTTGAGTTGCAGAATGTAGGCGCGGGTTTCGGACTGACGATCCTTCAAGGCATCGAGCAGGTCTTCGAGTTCTTTCACGACATCTTTGGCCTTGGCTTGTGCCTTGGCCTTGCCAGCGGTGGCTGCGTCTTGCAATTTGGTGCGCGATTTGTGCAGTTTTTCCTGCGCTTTGCCGCGTTGCTTTTCCAGTTTGGCGAGCAGTTTTTCAGCATCAGCCAGGGCTTGGGAGCAGGCATTTTCCAGATGTTCGAGCAGGCTGCCCGAGAGTTGTTGGAGCAAGTGCAACGGAGTGTTTACAGGCTTCTTGGTGGCCGACATGGTTTACCTCCTGACTGACGTGAGTGCGGCTCATACTAGACCTCTGCTTCAACCGCCGCTAGGGCATGTTGACACTACATAAGACGTTGCGTTGCAAGGGACGAAAAATCTTCTGCGCCAGTGTCTTGGCAATCCACCTCTACAGATATCGGCACTGGCATAATTCCTCGATTCGAGGCCGGAGAGCACACATGTCGCGTCACCTGTTTTTATTCCTGTGCATGGCTTGCGCCACGGCCCAGGCCGTTGAAAAAACCAACGCAAATGATGCCCACGATTTGGCTTACAGCCTGGGCGCCAGCCTCGGCGAACGCCTGCGCCAGGACGTGCCGGACCTGCAGATCAAAGCCTTGGTCGAAGGCTTGCAACAGGCCTACCTGGGCAAACCGCTGGCCCTGAAAGATGAACGCATCGAACAGATCCTGGCCGAGCACCAAGCGCAACTGAACGCGCCATCGGCAACGCCGCAGATCGACACCGCGTTGAAAACCGAGCAGAAATTTCTCACCGAAGAAAAAAGCCGGCCCGGGGTTCAGCAACTTGCAGACGGCATTCTGCTGACTGAAATCAAACCAGGCCATGGTGCGAAGGCCGGCCCTCACGGCAAGGTCCAGGTGCTGTACACCGGTCGACTGCCGGACGGCACCGTGTTCGATTCCAACCGCCAGGCACAGTGGTTCAATCTCGACAGCGTGATTGACGGTTGGCGCAGTGCATTGCCGCAAATGCCGGTCGGCGCGAAATGGCGACTGGTGATTCCCTCGTCCCTGGCCTATGGCGCCGAAGGGGCCGGGGATGTGATCCCGCCGTACACGCCATTGGTGTTTGAGATCGAGTTGCTGGGCGCGACAACCTGAGGCTGGCCCAATAAAAAACGGTGCGCAATGCGCACCGTTTTTTCAGGACCGCGAACCCTCAAGCCTGGACGGTATCTTCTTCCTTGTGAGCGGTGTGCAGCACTTCGATCAGACAATCTTCCAATTCGAAACGCTCGTGCAACAAACCGCCCAGCTCCTTGAATTTTTCCGCCACACACTTGCCTTCATCGCACAGGTCGTTGAACGCCAGCAGCTTCTCGGTGATGACATCGATGCGCGGGTAGATCGTCTCGGCCAGTTCCAGGCCGCGCTTGTCGTTGAAGGCCTTGGCCTCGCCCGTCAGTTGTTCATAGATCTCGAAATGACCGGCAGACACATAGTCGACCAGCACGCCGCAGAATTCCTGCAAGGGTTTGCGGCTTTCGCTCAGGGCTTCAGGCCTGGCACCGAGCGCATCGTAGGCCCGAACCAGTTCGTGACGCTCCTGCAGCCAGCGGTCGATCAGCTGATGCACCCCACCCCAGCGTTCCTGAGCATTCTGACAACTTTCGAGCATGGTGATTTCTTCCCTTGTGAGTCATGCCACTCGCAGCCTGTGCACGTCTGATGATCAGGGACAAGCCAGACACAACATGATCGAGCGACACAATTCCAATGACACGTGCGGGCCAGATTATGCCCGCACGACAATGGCTTCAAGGTACGCAGGAGATAAAGTTCATACAAGTGTTTAATCCAGGGCCCGGACCAACTGCGACGTCTCGCCGCTGAGCGGTTGTACCAGAGCACTCCAGACAAGGCGCAGCAGCAGATAGGTCATCGCACTGGACACCGCGAGAAAAAACAGCAGGCTCCACTCGGGGATGCTCAGGTCGAGCAACGTCCAGGTGATATTCGCGCAGTCGACGGTACCGTCGAGGACACGCTGCAGCGCACACCACCAGGAACCCGTCGGGTTGAGCTGCATCGAGCAATCGGACAACGGCTCGAACGAATGACCTTGCATCAAGACCTGACGCCAGGCCAGGACCATTCCTCCCGTCGCAGAAACCAACCCTGCCGCCCCATAGAAAAAGCTGCCCCTTTGACCTGGACCGTGTACGCACGCCACAAGGCTGTTCGCCAGGAACAGCATCAGACACAACCGCTGCAAGACACACAGGCTGCAAGGCGTCAGGCCAACCGAATATTCCAGATACGTGCTGATGCCCAAAGCCAGGGCGGCGGCGATGGAAGCCATGAGAAACAAGAAGCGTGAGCTGGCCAAAGACATGGCGATTCCGTAACAGAAGAGACAAGCAGTTACGGTAGAGGAAAGCCCTCGGGCCTTTCAAGGCAGCCCCGCGCAGACACTTCACCAAGGGTGTAGGGAATTCCCGACAAGCCGAAGAGGATTCGGCGCGGTCGGTTGTAGGACTTTGCCGAAGGTATAACCAAAGCCCCAAAACCGGGGCGGTATTCGCCCCCCTTATTCAAGGTTTCCACCAACCCGTGGAGAGGGAGCCTGGGGGGACGTCATCGCGAGCAAGCTCGCTCCCACAGGGGTTGGCGGTTGCCAGGGATCAAATGTGGGAGCGAGCTTGCTCGCGATGGCGATCTTCAATTCACCACAGGCCTCTCAGCCGAGCGGGAGCAAGCTCCCTCGCCACAATGATTCATACCACTTTCAAGAATGGGTCATGCCCCTCTCACGTCGACAAGACCTGGGCCGGAACCGGCAGCGGCGCGGCGAGCAGCCGCTCATCCAACAGCCCCAACCCCTCCTGGAACAACTGGTTGCTGCGCTCGGCATCTCCCAGTTGCGCCAGCAGGCGCGCCAGTTCGGCGCAGGCTTCGGGATTGCGCTGGACCCGCAAGCTGCTTTCCAGATAATCCCGCGCCTTGCCCCACAAGCTGTTCTGCAGGCATAGGCGCCCCAGGGTCAGCAGCAGGCTCGGATCGGCCGGGTGGTCCTTGAGCCAGCCTTCGGCCGCTTGCAACTGGCGGATCGGATCATTGCCGCGAACCAACCCATACAGCCGCGCCAGGTGACTGTCATAGTGACGCTTGAGTGCGCCGCGCAGCACCTCTTCGGCCTCGACCTGAGCGCCCAACTGGCGCAGTTGCTCGGCATAGGCCAGCACCAGCGCCGGCTCCTGGCGTTGCGCGGAGGTCAGTTGCTGCCAGGCGCGATTGAGCGACTGCAAGCCGACGCTGCCATCCTCTTCACGGTGGGCCGCCAGGGTCAGGTTTTCACCCCAGGCACGCCGTTCCAGTTCAGCCAACTCGGCCGGCGGCAGGACTTTATCCTTGCGCAACTCCGGCAACAGCCGGATCACCGCCGACCAATCGCCGCGCTGCTGGTGCAGCCGTTGCAATTGACGCAGCACCTGGACGTTATGAGGATGGCGCTCATGCATGGCCTGCAGCGTGCTCAATGCGCCGTCCGTGTCGCCTCGGTCCGTCTGCAGTTGAGCGTGCGTCAGGGCAATGGCCAGTTCCGCCTGGGGCTGACGCTCCAGGGCGCGCTCCAGCAAACTGTCACTCTGTTCGTAAAGCCCTTGTTCGTTGGCCGCACGGGCGGCACCCAGGTAATAGAGCAGCGGCTGGCGCTCGGCTTCGGCGGCACGATGCAGATGGCGCTGGGCACTGGCCCAGCGACCTTCGGCCAGGTCCAACTGGCCATGCTCGATCGCCACTTGCACCCGACGACTGCGGTTGCGCCGCGACCACGGGTTGACCACGCCGCTGGACGTGGTCACCAACCCGATCAGCGCCCGCAGGCCTCGCCACACCAGCCAGAGCACCGCCACCAGGGCCAGGGTGACCCACAGGCCAGCTTCATAACGGAAGTTCTTGTACGCCACCAGCACGTAACCCGAATGCTCGGCAATCGCCACGCCCAGCAAACCGGCGGCGGCGATGACCACGAACAGAATCACGTAGAGACGCTTCATGGCGTGGCCTCCTGCGCGCCTGGCGCGGGCAGCGGCTTGACCGATTCCTGGGTATTGAGATTGCGGCGCTCAAGGTAGGCCTGGACGCTGCTCAGCGTGCCCGTCAGGTCCGGGGTGACCACCGTCACCGGCTGCTTGGACAGCTCACCCACGCGTTCGAGCATGATTTTGCTTTGCGGATTGTCCTGGTTGAAGTTGTTCTTCAACACGTCCCGCGCCTCGGTCAGCGCCTGGGTGTAGACCGGTGCCTGACCATTGAGGGCGGCCCATTGCGCCTGCTCCAACGCCAGGCTGAGGGCCAGGCGCACTTGCACGAGGCTTTGCCCGGCCAGCAGCGGACGGACGTTCTCGTCGGCGTTGAAGTCGATGCGGATATAGCGCGAGATCTGGTCCCACCACTGTGCCCACCGGCTGGCACCATCGCCATCGGCGGTCAGGCCCAGCAACGATTCACCGCGGTCCTTGTACTCGGGCGCCAATTCGGTCAGTTGCAGCACCTGGTCACGCAGGGCGCCCAGTTGCAGGAACAGCCCGGTGCGATCCGGCTGTTCGGTGCTGCGCAGCGCAGCGAGGGTCTTGGCCAGTTGCTCGCGGGCGGCGAACGAACCGGGGTCGTTCTGCTCGCGCAGGATTTCATCAGCACCCTGGACCAGCGCCTGAGCACTGGTGATGTCTTGCAGGGCGGAAAGACGCAGGCTGGCCAGGCGCAACAGATGCTCGGCCTCCGCCAGGCGCCAGTCCTTGCGGCTGGCACCCAGCACGGTTTCCAGGCGCTGGTTCAAGTGCTGCTGATCACCTTGCAACTGGGCCACCTGGCGGCGCCGCTCCTCCAGCTCTTCGGCCGGAGGCAATTGCGCCAGGCGCTCGCTCAGGCGTTGCTCGTTGAGCTTGAGGGTCTGAGCCTGGTCGCTCAGCGCCTGGACCTGGGCGGATTGTTGCTGGTTATTGGTTTGCAGGTGACGGACCTGCCACACGCCCCAACCGCCTACGGCGACCCCGGCGGCGCCGAGCAGCAAGGCAACAATGGCCAACCCGTTGCCGCGACGCGGCGCCACTGGGGGCGGGGTTTCAACCGGCGCATCGATCGCTGGCTGGTCTAGATCTTCTTTTGGCAAGGCTGTTTCGCTCACGTATCCATCCTTTGCATTAGAAAACGGCACGGAGTGTTCCCGTAACGCCGCCAGCAAAGCCGCGGCATTGGCGCCACGGCAATCCACAACTGTTCGGGCCCCGGCGGCACGCGCCATCTCGGCAACCCTTGGGCTTGGAACAAACAACGGTAACCGCGCCAGGGCCGGCCACGCATCGCCGGCCAGCCGCTGCAGATGCTCAAAGCCCTGCCCACTGCTGACCACCAGTGCGTTCAAGCGTTCCGCTTCGACTATCGCCGGCAACGCCCCTTCGCCATAACTGGGCAAGTGGCGGCGGTACAACTCCAGGTAATCGACACTAGCACCTTGCTCGCGCAAACGCTCTGCCAGCAAGCCACGCCCACCTTCGCCCCGCACGATCAAGACCTTGGGGTCGGGCCGCGAAACAGCCTGGCGCAAGACCAAGTGCTCCAGCAAGGCTTCGCTGTCATCGCCGTTATCAGGATAAAACACCGTGAGGCCGGCATCGGCAAGGATCTGCCCGGTGGCCGCGCCCACGCTGAACCACGGTTGGTCTGGAGGCTGGGGCCAGTGTTGGCGCAGCAGCTCGACGCACAGGCGTGCGGCAGGTTTGCTGACCACAATCACCGCAGCGTATTGGTCCAGTGCCTGGAAGGTCGCCCGTCCGGCATCGGACAGCGGGACCGGCTCGATCTCCAGCAACGGCAGGCTGCTGCTGTAGACCCCCGCTTCGGCCAAGGCAGCCGCCAGCGCCGACGACTCGTCCGCCGGCCGGGTGAGCAACAGCCGCCAACCCGTCACGCGTGGCCGGCCTCGCCGTAGACCGCCTTGAGAATGTCGGCGGCGCCCTGGCTCAGCAGATCTTCAGCCACCCGCACGCCCAACGCTTCGGCATCCTGGCGCGGTGCCCGGGCTTCGGCGCTGAGCAGCCGGCCACCGTTGGGATCCCCCACCAGACCACGCAACCAGACCTGTTCGCCTTCCAGCACGGCGTAACAGGCGATTGGCACTTGGCAGCCGCCATTGAGGTGTTTGTTCAGCGCGCGTTCGGCGAATACTCGCGTGGCGGTGTCGGCATGGTGCAGCGGCGCCAGCAGGGCATGGATGTCGCTGTCGGCGCTGCGGCACTCGATACCCACCGCCCCTTGCCCACCGGCCGGCAGGCTGTCGTCGACGCTGATGGCCGAGGTGATGCGGTCTTCGAAGCCCAGGCGGATCAGGCCGGCGGCGGCGAGGATGATGGCGTCGTACTCGCCGGCATCGAGCTTGGCCAGGCGCGTGTTGACGTTGCCGCGCAGGAAACGGATTTGCAGGTCCGGACGACGTGTCAGCAATTGGGCCTGGCGACGCAGGCTGGACGTGCCGACCACGCTCCCGGCAGGCAGCGCCTCGAGGCTGGAAAACGTGTTGGAGACGAACGCATCGCGGGGGTCTTCCCGCTCGCAGATGCAAAACAGGCCCAGTCCTTCGGGAAAGTCCATGGGCACGTCTTTCATCGAATGCACGGCGATGTCGGCTTCATTGTCCAGCAGCGCGGTTTCCAGCTCCTTGACGAACAGGCCCTTGCCGCCGATTTTCGACAGCGGCGAATCCAGCAGCTTGTCACCGCGACTGACCATGGGCACCAGGGTCACGATCAGGCCGGGATGGGCCGCTTCCAGGCGGGCTTTGACGTATTCGGCCTGCCAGAGGGCCAAGGCACTTTTACGGGTGGCGATGCGGATCTCGCGAGGGGACATGGATCAATCCGTACTTAAAAGATACGGCAGATAATAACAGCTCAGTCAAAACCGCTTTGATTTGAATCACGACCCCAAGGCCTCCCTGGCCGCCAGATCCCGGAAATGAAACGCGCTGGACGCCTTGGACCGCCTGGCTTAAAGCTGCTGCATCATCTTGCGCACGCCGGCCACGTGCCGCCGGCTGACAATCAGCGCGTCGCCATTGAGGCCTTTGAGGAACAACTGGAAATGTCCAAGGGGGGTGCGTTGCAAGCGCTCGATGCGCTCGCGGGCCACGAGGGCGTTGCGGTGGATGCGTACGAAGCGTTCGCCGAATTCGTCTTCAAGGGCCTTGAGGGGTTCGTCCAGCAACACTTCGCCACTCTCATGGCGCAAGGTCACGTATTTATGGTCGGCAATGAAGTAGACCACCTGGTTCAAGGGGATCAGCTCGATGCCTTTGCGGGTGCGCGCACTGATGTGGCTGCGCGGACCGCTACCGCTTTCGGCGGCCGGACGGGTCAGCGCCGCCAGTTGCACACGGTTGGGGCGCTCGGCCTTGCGCAAGGCGTCGAGCAACGCCTCGGACGTCACCGGCTTGATCAGGTAGCCCACGGCACCGGCCTGCAACACCTCGGGGGGAAAGTCGTCCCGGGTGGTACAGAACACCACGGAGGGCGGCGACTCTCGCTCGCACAACTTCGCCGCCACCTGCAGGCCGTCCAGGCCAGGCATGCGAATGTCGAGCAGCACGATATCCGGCTTGTGGCTGTCAATAAGGGCCAATGCCTCGTCGCCATTGGTGGCGCTCGGCTCCAGGACACTGTAACCCTCGAGCTCGCCAACCATTCGGTTCAGGCGCTCGCGGGCCAGTGGTTCGTCATCAACGATCAGGACATTCATATTGCGCTGGATTCCTGCGTGAGTCTCGCACAAGGATAGCGTAGACAGGGGAAGTGACATCCGTCACCGCGATCCACGCTAAGACTCGTTCGAGGGCCAAAAAGTGCCGCGAGGCGGTTGTCTATCTTTACCAGCGCTTGCCGACCGATGCCCGAGGCCCGTTGTCGCACGGCGTCGCCGTAGGGATTGTTAACTGTCGATCTGACCAATATGAGCTCCCCCTTCTTCTATTTGTCCGGTGCGCCATGGATGGAAAAAGCAAAAGTCCTACCGTCCACTGTAGACGGTTGCCACGACGATATTGCTCAATCGAAAAATATCGTTGTGCGAAAACCTTCTTGGATCCCAGGCTTGGAGCGAAAAAACCTGCCGACCAGTGCCAGCGCCAGTCCCGGCAACCCTGCTATCATCCGCCGCAGCCTTTAACCGCTACTTTTTCCACAGCCGATCACGAGCGAATTCATGAGCACTGACAAGACCAATCAGTCCTGGGGCGGCCGCTTCAGTGAACCCGTCGACGCCTTCGTCGCCCGCTTCACCGCCTCCGTCAACTTCGACCAGCGCCTGTATCGCCACGACATCATGGGTTCGATCGCCCACGCCACCATGCTGGCCAAGGTCGGCGTGCTGACCGATGCCGAGCGCGACAGCATCATCGACGGCCTGAAGACCATCGAGACGGAAATCGAAGCCGGCCAGTTCGACTGGCGCGTCGACCTTGAAGACGTGCACATGAACATCGAAGCACGCCTGACCGACCGCATCGGCGTGACCGGCAAGAAGCTGCACACCGGCCGTAGCCGTAACGACCAGGTCGCCACCGACATCCGCCTGTGGCTGCGCGATGAAATCGACCTGATCCTGGGCGAAATCACTCGCCTGCAAAAAGGCCTGTTGGAACAAGCCGAGCGCGAGGCCGAGAGCATCATGCCGGGGTTCACGCACCTGCAAACCGCTCAACCTGTAACGTTTGGGCATCACATGCTGGCCTGGTTCGAAATGCTCAGCCGCGACTACGAGCGCCTGGTGGACTGCCGCAAGCGCACCAACCGCATGCCCCTGGGCAGCGCCGCGCTGGCCGGCACCACGTACCCGATCGATCGTGAATACACCGCGCAGTTGCTGGGCTTCGACGCCGTGGGCGGCAATTCGCTGGATAACGTTTCGGACCGCGATTTCGCCATCGAATTCTGCGCCGCCGCGAGCATCGCGATGATGCACCTGTCGCGCTTCTCCGAAGAGCTGGTGCTGTGGACCAGCGCGCAGTTCCAATTCATCGATTTGCCCGACCGCTTCTGCACCGGCAGCTCGATCATGCCGCAAAAGAAAAACCCCGACGTACCGGAGCTGGTGCGCGGCAAGAGTGGCCGGGTGTTCGGCGCACTGATGGGCCTGTTGACCCTGATGAAAGGCCAGCCGCTGGCCTACAACAAGGACAACCAGGAAGACAAGGAACCGCTGTTCGACGCCGCCGATACCTTGCGCGACTCGCTGCGGGCCTTCGCCGACATGATCCCGGCCATCAAGCCCAAGCACGCGGTGATGCGCGAAGCGGCCCTGCGTGGCTTCTCTACCGCCACCGACCTGGCCGACTACTTGGTGCGCCGTGGCCTGCCGTTCCGCGATTGCCATGAGATTGTCGGCCATGCCGTGAAGTACGGCGTGGACACCGGCAAGGACCTGGCGGAAATGAGCCTGGACGAACTGCGCCAGTTCAGCGACCAGATCGAGCAGGACGTGTTTGCGGTGCTGACCCTCGAAGGCTCGGTCAATGCCCGTGACCACATTGGCGGCACGGCGCCGGCGCAGGTCAAGGCGGCCGTGGTGCGTGGCCAGGCGCTGATCGCCAGCCGCTAAAAGCCAAAAGCATCGCGAGCAAGCTCGCTTCCACAGTGGATCTCCAGTGAACACAAATATTGTGAACATGTAGAGATCCCATGTGGAAGCGAGCTTGCTTGCGATAGCACCCTTCAGAACATCGAAAAACTCACTTCTTGGCGGCAATCATCGCCAAAAACGCCGGCATCTCTGCCTCCCTGTCCGCCGCAATCCGCTGTACGTTCGGGTTTTGCTCCAAGCGCTCCATCAGCGCCTTGGCCGCCGGCATGTCCGCCAGCAAATCGATATCGAAGACCTTCCTGCCCACTTGCAAGGCCAGCGAAAGGCTGTAGTAGAAATACAGGTCGGCAAGGCTCAGGCTATCGCCCGCCACGTAGGGCGAGAATTTGCCGTGCCGGCCAAGCGAGGCGAACCCCAGCAACAATTCGGCCTTGGACTTTTCCTTGATGGCATCGGCAACCGACATGCCAAAAAACGCCTCGCCATAGCAGGCCCGCCCCGGCAGCTCGATGTACAGCTCGATTTCCCGGCACAAGGCCAACACCTGGGCGCGCTCGAACGGGTCGGCCGGCAGCAGGGCCTTACCCGGTTGGGTTTGCTCGATGTATTCGAGGATGACGCTGGTCTCGTTGATAAAACCCTGCTCGGTATTCAGCACCGGCACCTTGCCACGCGGGCTGATGGCCAGGGCTTCCGGCGTCTGGTTGCCAAAGAACTGCACTTCTTCGAAGGGCACGCCCTTCTCCAGCAGCGCCAGCTTGACCATGTTGTAATAATTACTGACAGAGAAACCATAAAGCTTGAGCATTACAAAGCCTCCAGGCCGTGCGGGGTTGGCAGCCTTGCGTTATAGACCGTCGGGGCATTTCCTGCCAGGCGCATCACGCCGCTGAATGCAGGTAAACTGGCGACCTTTCTTACAGGAGCCTGCCATGAGCGAGCCAACCGATATCGATAGCGACGAAGAAGAATTCGTCGAGGACACGCTGATCGAGGCGATTGAAAACCAGATCGCAAGTGACAACCCGCCAGCGGCCAAGGCCGTTTTCAATAAATTGACCCTGGTGGGTTATGAGCGCGAAGAAATCCTCAACCTGATGGCCCATGTTCTGGCGGTGGAAATCGACGCGATCCTGGAAGAGGATCGTGCGTTCAATACCGAGTGGTACGAAGCCGCCTTGCGCAACTTGCCTGAGTTGCCGCCGGAAAAGAACTGAACGACAGGCAAACACACCCTGTGGCGAGGGGATTTATCCCCGCTGGGGCGCGAAGCGGCGCTAAAAAATTGGCCTCATTACGATTTTGGGCCTGCTGCGCAGTCCAGCGGGGATAAATCCCCTCGCCACGGGTGTATTTGCCTGGCAGAACACTGGCCCCCTCACCCAAAACAAAAAAAGCATGCCACTGACACTGGACAGCTCGGCCGAGTGCGCTCACCTTAGTGACGCTGTCGACCAAATTCCTAGAAAGTCTGGAGTCCTTATGTCGCTTACCCCTGAGTTGGTTGCCGAACTGGAAATCCTTGCACTCTTCAACCTGGACAGTTCCCAGGAAGGCCTGAAAATTCATCAGACCGCTGCCCCTAAAGCGATTGCCGCTGCCCAACGCTTGTACGAGAAAGACCTGATCACCCAGCCCGACGGTGGTTACCTGACCAGCCTGGGACGGGACGCCGCCCAAAATGTCCAAACCGTCCTGACGATACTCAGCGTTCAACAAGAAGCCGCCTGACCCTCCTGCCGCCCACGGAAATCTCCTCTACGGGATTTCCGCAGGCGCACTTACGCCCGGCGTAAAAAACCGCCATCAAAAATCCTGTTTTCAGCTTAAGTATTCCCAAGATCGGGCGCTAACCTGCCATCACCCCACGTTCGACGCCGCGAGCCGGTTTGAGCAGACATGACCCGCAATCACGAAATACGCCCCGATCTGGACGAGGGAATCGACCGCAAGGTGCTGAGCCAGTTGCGCGCACGTTTTCTCAAGCTCAACACCGTACGGATGGAGCGCGCCCTCGAAGGCCTGTCGCCCCGCCAGCAAGGCGTGCTGACGCTGCTGCCGCTGTTTTTTCACGTCAACCATCCGCTGCTGCCTGGCTACGTCTCCGGCAGCACACCTGCCGGGCTGTCGAACTACGAGCCTGACGCCAACGTCCTTGCCGAAGCCCAGCGGCTGACCCGTTCGTTTTCCTACAAGCCGCGGCACGGCAGCAACCCGCCGCGGCCGATCCTTGGCCTGTTCCTGATGGGCAGCCTCGGTACCCTGGCCCAGGCCGACCAGAGCGACATGGACGTGTGGGTGTGCCACGGGCCAGACCTGAGCGACGATGAACTGGCCGAGCTGCGCAAGAAATGCCAGTTGCTGGAGATCTGGGCCGCGACCCAGGGCGCCGAAGCTCACTTTTTCCTGATCGACCCGGAGCGTTTCGTGCGGGGCGAGCGGGACAACCAGCTCAGTTCCGACGATTGCGGCACAACCCAGCACTACCTGCTGCTGGACGAGTTCTACCGCACCGCGATCTGGCTGGCCGGGCGCACACCGATCTGGTGGCTGGTGCCGGTCTATGAAGAAGAAAACTACGAGCAGTACACCCACACACTGATGTCCAAACGCTTCATCCGCGCGGATGAAACCCTGGACCTGGGGCACCTGGCCTACATTCCACCGGGCGAATTCGTCGGCGCTGGGCTCTGGCAGTTGTTCAAGGGCATAGAATCGCCCTACAAGTCCGTGCTCAAGCTGCTGCTGACCGAGGTCTATGCCAGCGAACACCCGAACGTGCGCTGCCTGAGCCTGCGCTTCAAGCAGGCCGTGTTCGCCAATCGCCTGGACCTGGAAGAGCTGGACCCGTACATGGTGGTTTACCGCCGCATCGAGGAATACCTCAATGCCCGTGGCGAACCCGAACGCTTGGAGTTGATCCGCCGCGCGCTGTACCTGAAGGTCAATCGCAAACTCACCGGCCAGGCGCGCAGCAGTGGCTGGCAACGGGTACTGCTAGAGCGACTGGCCCGGGAATGGGGTTGGGACCAGCGTCAACTGGCGTTGCTGGACAGCCGCAGCCAGTGGAAAGTCCGCCAGGTCAGCCACGAACGGCGCGCACTGGTCAACGAACTCACCCACAGCTACCGCTTCCTGACCCAGTTCGCCCGTACCGAGAAAACCGTCAGCCTGATCAACAAGCGCGACCTCAACGTGCTTGGCCGGCGCTTGTACGCCGCCTTCGAGCGCAAGGCCGACAAGGTCGAGTTCATCAACCCCGGCATTGCCCCGGACCTGGCCGAAGACACCCTGACGTTGGTGCAGTCACCCAACAAGAAAGAACCGGGGCAGAACCAGTGGGCGCTGTACAACGGCAGCCTCAACGCCCTGGAATGGGAGAACTTCGCGCCCATCAAGCGTTGCCGCGAATTGCTGGAGCTGTTGACCTGGTGCCACCGCAACGGCGTGATCGACAGCAGCACGCGTCTGGCGCTGCACCCAGGTGACAGCGACCTGAGCGAGTTCGAACTGTTCAACCTGCTGGGCAGTCTGCAACAGTCCATCGCCCTGCCCCTGGCCACGGTGGATGAAGCGCAATTGCTGCGCGCCAGCGTGCCCAGCGAAGTGTTGATTCTGGTGAACGTCGGCGTCGACCCGCTCAAGCACCACCGCGACCTGAACATCCTGATGACCACCGAGCGGACCGACTCCCTGAGCTATGCCGGGGTTCGGGAAAACCTGGTGCTGACCCTCGACCAGGTCACGCTCAACAGTTGGAATGAGGTGCTGGTCAACCGTTTCGACGGCGAACACGCCCTGCTCGATTGCCTGCGCGACTACCTCAACGACCTGCCCGTCACCCAGCGCCAGCCGCGCTTGCAGGTGCGCTGCTTCTGCCACAACCGCGCCCAATTCATTGCGCGGCGCGTCGAAGACGTCATCGAAACGGCGCAGACCCTGCTGTTGAGCAGGCTCAATCACCGTTATCTGCTTCAGGTCCAGCAGCACTATCACGTGCTGGAGCTGGTGCCCGGCCAGGTTAATCACGTGGCCTTGGGCAGCTTGTCGGCGCTGATGGACTACCTCGGCGAGGAACTGACGGCCTACAGCCCCTTGCACCTGGACCCGATGGCCCTGGAAGACCACGACCTGGCGCTGATCCTGCCCATGGGCCAGCCCGAGTGCATCCAGGTGTTCTACCGGACCAACGAGGACGAAGCCGATCTGTACGTGCTCGATGAGTTCAACGCACTGTGGCAACAACGCGTGCCGTATCACGACGAACAAAGCCTGCTGGTGCCGCTGCAGCGCTTCCTGCAATCGGTGCTGTACCGTCGCGACGCGCTGCTGCCGCTGGACGCCGCCCAGCCGCTGACCCTGGAAACCCTGTACTACCAGTTGCTGCCGTCAGGCGGTCGGGCGCGCCGGATCGAAGCGCGACAAGCGCCACAGACCCCGGTCAACAAGCCTTTCTATGACGTGCAGGCGATCATCGGCAAAGCCGCGCACGGGCAAGTGCACGTTACCCTGTACTGCGATCAGCAGGAGTTTTCCGAACTGGAACATGGCGACCAACTGTTCCGCGTGGTCGCCAGGGAGATCGTCGAACAGCGCCGCGAAGCCCAGCGCTATCGCTGCTACATCACCGACCTGGACCTCTCGGGGCTGGTGGGCGACGGGGCTTGCTCAAGCAATTTGTACCTGCGCTACAAGGCCGACCTGGAACGCGCCCTGAACGAGGCGCTGGCCCTGGTCTGAAGTACCCGGCGCTCAGAGGTGGAAATCGCCGCCTGCTTCGGGCTGGTATTCGACGGCCAGCAAGGTCAGCTTCAGCGTCTTGCCACCCGGGGCCGGCCAGTCGATGTGCTGGCCGACCTTCAGGCCCAGCAAGGCACTGCCCACCGGCGCCAGGATCGAGATCCGGCCTTCGTCGGCATTGGCGTCCTGTGGATAAACCAACGTCAGGTGATAGTCCTTGCCGCTGCTTTCTTCGCGGCAGTGCACGCGTGAGTTCATGGTCACGACATCGGCAGGCACTTCTTCGTGGCCCACCACGTTCTCGGCGCGATCCAGTTCGGTTTGCAACGCGATCACGCCCGGCAGCGTTTCATCAAGACTGTCGATCAGGCGCTCCAGACGCTGTACGTCCAGGCGGGTAAGGGTGATGGAAGGTGCGGTCATGATCCAGGCAGACTCCTTTCTTCTGCACAAAAAAAGCAAAACCCCGCCACAAAAAGACGGGGTTTTCACGGGCCTCGATGAGTTGAGGCGTAGCCGGACACTATCACAGCTCAATAAATAAACAAGTCAGGCAGGATTTGCCCTGCCCATGGACGGCACTAAACCCTTGTGGCGAGGGAATTGTGGGAGCAAGGCTTGCCCGCGATGAATACAGCGAGGTCTCTCTGGAACCGAGGCGCTTGTATCGCGAGCAAGCTTTACTCTCACAGGGTTACTAGGCAAGCCTTGCTCCCACACAGTGGGCGATCACACCAGAGATTTGCGTTTAGCCGCCTCGGCACAGATGACCCGCCGACGCTCATCATCGGCCGAGCGCCATTCCCGGATATCTTCCACATGACGGAAACAACCGAGGCAGATCTTCTGCTCATCCAACTTGCACACGCTGGTGCACGGCGACGGCACAGCGCGGCTGACGTTGCTGTAGAGCGGCTTGGGCGGCCGTGGCGGGGTCTGGCTCACGCCGTCACAGGCCTTCGAACTCGAGTTCCACGCCCGCCTGCTGCTTGACGATGCGCTCGAGCATCTCGCCCAGTTGCTCTTCGCTCTTGTCGCACATCCAGCGCTCGCTTTCCTCGTCGTAGTCGAAATGAAAGCCACCGGAGACCGCCGCCAGCCACAACTGCCGCAACGGCTCCTGGCGACTGAAGATCAATTGGCTGCCGTTTTCGAACTTGACGGTCAGCACGCCGGCGGAGCTTTCCAGGTCGATGTCCAGGTCGCTCTCGTCGAACACATCCTCCAGCGTTTGCTGGGTCGCATCGACCAGGTCGTGGAAACGGGCTTCAGTCAAACTCATTGTGGCAACCTCGAAAATGTCTGCTCATGCTCAAGCGCCGCAAGATACGGACGCTTCCCGGCGATTGCAAAGGATATACCCACTGACGACGACCAACGCCGCCGGACGGGCGCCCCGTTGCATAGGCAAGCTGACGGGTGGCCGGTATACTCCGGCGCAATTAACGCATTTTCAAGGATTTCGCCATGAAGCGCCTGATCTCTTCCCTTGCTGCGCTCGTCGCGGTTGCCTGCCTCGTGACAGCCTGTGGTCAAAAAGGTCCGCTGTACCTGCCTGATGACAGCAAGTCCCCTGAAGAACAGGCCAAGTCGTCGCAATCCAAGACACACTCGCACGACACCCACACCACTTACTAAGGGAACGCCATGGACGCTTTTAACTACCGTGGCGGGGAGCTGTTCGCGGAAGGGGTTGCCCTGTCCGCGATCGCCGAACGTTTCGGCACGCCGACCTACGTCTATTCCCGTGCCCACATCGAAGCCCAGTACCGGACGTTCGCCGATGCCCTCGACGGCATGCCGCACCTGGTGTGTTTCGCCGTCAAGGCCAACTCCAACCTGGGCGTGCTCAATGTCCTGGCGCGCCTGGGTGCCGGTTTCGACATCGTCTCCGGTGGCGAGCTCGAGCGTGTGCTGGCCGCTGGCGGTAGCGCCGACAAGATCGTCTTCTCCGGCGTCGGCAAGACCCGTGAAGACATGCGCCGCGCCCTGGAAGTCGGTGTGCATTGCTTCAACATCGAATCCACCGATGAGCTGGAGCGCCTGCAGGTTGTTGCCGCCGAGCTGGGCGTCCGCGCGCCGGTCTCCCTGCGCGTGAACCCGGATGTTGACGCTGGCACCCACCCGTACATTTCCACCGGCCTGAAGGAAAACAAGTTCGGCATCGCCATTGCCGACGCCGAGGACGTGTACGTACGCGCCGCCCAGCTGCCGAACCTGGAAGTACTGGGCGTCGATTGCCACATCGGCTCGCAACTGACCACCCTCGAACCGTTCATCGATGCCCTCGACCGCCTGCTGGCGCTGGTCGATCGCCTCGGCGATTGCGGTATCTACCTGCGCCACATCGACCTGGGTGGCGGTGTCGGCGTGCGCTATCGCGATGAAGAGCCGCCGCTGGTGGCCGACTACATCAAGACGGTGCGCGAGCGCCTCGAAGGCCGTGACCTGGCGCTGATGTTCGAGCCCGGCCGCTACATCGTGGCCAATGCCGGCGTGCTGCTGACCCAGGTCGAATACCTCAAGCACACCGAGCACAAGGATTTCGCCATCGTCGATGCGGCGATGAACGACCTGATCCGCCCGGCGCTGTACCAAGCGTGGATGGACGTCACCGCCGTGCGCCCTCGCGACACCGCAGGCCGCCCCTACGACATCGTCGGGCCGATCTGCGAAACCGGTGACTTCCTGGCCAAGGGTCGGGAGCTGGCGCTGGAAGAAGGCGACTTGCTGGCCGTGCATTCGGCCGGTGCCTACGGGTTTGTCATGAGTTCCAACTACAACACCCGCGGCCGCTGCGCCGAGGTGCTGGTGGACGGTGATCAGGCATTCGAAGTGCGTCGCCGTGAGACGGTAGCCGAGTTGTTTGCCGGCGAAAGCCTGCTGCCGGAGTAAAACCATGCTGCTGCGTTTTACCAAGATGCACGGCCTGGGCAATGACTTCATGGTCCTCGACCTGGTCAGCCAGCACGCGCATATCCTGCCCAAGCATGCCAAGCAATGGGGCGACCGGCACACTGGTATCGGTTTCGACCAGTTGCTGATCGTCGAGGCGCCCAACAACCCGGATGTGGATTTCCGTTATCGGATCTTCAACGCCGACGGTTCGGAAGTGGAGCAATGCGGCAACGGCGCGCGCTGCTTCGCCCGCTTCGTGCTGGACAAGCGCCTGACCGCCAAGCGGCAGATCCGCGTCGAGACCAAGAGCGGCATCATCGAACTGGATGTGCGCAGCGACGGCCAGATCGGCGTCAACATGGGCGCTCCGCGCCTGGTGCCGGCGGACATCCCCTTCCAGGCACCGAGCCAGGCCCTGAGCTATCAGGTGGACGTCGACGGCACCCCGGTGGAGCTGGCGGCGGTTTCCATGGGAAACCCCCACGCCGTGCTGCGAGTGACCGATATCAACAGCGCCCCGGTGCATGAGCTGGGGCCGAAAATCGAACACCATCCGCGCTTTCCGGCGCGGGTGAATGTCGGTTTCCTGCAAGTCATCGACCGCCACCGCGCACAATTGCGCGTCTGGGAACGCGGCGCCGGGGAAACCCAGGCCTGCGGTACCGGCGCCTGTGCCGCTGCCGTCGCTGCGATCAGCCAGGGGTGGATGGATTCGCCATTGTTGATCGACCTGCCCGGCGGGCGCCTGTCCATCGAATGGGCAGGCCCTGGCCAACCGGTGATGATGACCGGCCCGGCAGTGCGCGTATACGAAGGACAAGTTCGTCTTTGAGTGAGCCAAACCCATGACCGATCAGCCACAGGTTCCAGCCCCACAGCCCGACGAATCTCCCAGCTTTCCAGAAGCCGCGGCCGTGACCGCTTACCTGGAAGCTCATCCGGACTTCTTCGTCGAGCATGAAGAACTGCTTGCGACGATGCGCATCCCTCACCGGCGCGGCGATACCGTGTCGCTGGTGGAGCACCAGATGAAAATCCTGCGCGAGCGCAACATCGAAATGCGCCATCGGCTTTCACACCTGATGGACGTGGCCCGGGACAACGACCGACTCTTCGACAAGACCCGTCGGCTCATCCTGGCCCTGATGGACGCCAGCACCCTTGAAGACCTGGTCATGAGCGTCGAAGACAGCCTGCGCCAGGATTTCCAGGTGCCCTTTGTCAGCCTGATCCTGTTCGGCGACAACGCCATGCCGGTGGGCCGCTGGGTGACCCACGCCGAAGCGCAAACGGCCATCGGCGGCCTGCTCACGGAAAACAAAAGCGTCAGCGGCAGCCTGCGCGAACATGAACTGGACTTCCTGTTTGGCGAAGAACAGCGCAAGCAGATCGGCTCCACCGCCGTCGTCGCCATCGCCCACCAGGGCGTGCACGGCGTGCTGGCCATCGCCAGCCGCGATCCGCAGCACTACAAGAGTTCGGTGGGCACGCTGTTTTTGAGCTACATCGCCGAAGTCACCGGCCGGGTGCTGCCACGGGTTGCCGGTTCGCTGCGCTCGGTACGCTGACGATGGAACGGCAACTGGACGCCTACTGCGAACACCTGCGCAGTGAGCGTCAGGTGTCGCCCCACACGTTGTTGGCCTATCGCCGTGACCTGGAAAAAGTCCTGGGCTGGTGCCAGAAGCAGAACATCGGCAGCTGGTCGGCCCTGGACATCCAGCGCTTGCGCAGCCTGATCGCCCGCCTGCATCAGCAGGGGCAGTCCTCCCGCAGCCTGGCCCGCCTGTTGTCGGCGGTACGCGGCCTGTATCACTACCTCAATCGTGAAGGCCTGTGCGATCACGATCCGGCCACCGGCCTGGCGCCGCCCAAGGGCGAACGCCGGCTGCCGAAGACCCTCGACACCGACCGCGCCCTGCAATTGCTTGAAGGCGCCGTCGAGGATGACTTCCTGGCCCGGCGCGACCAGGCGATTCTCGAGCTGTTCTATTCTTCGGGCCTGCGGCTTTCAGAGCTGACGGGGCTTAACCTGGAGCAACTGGACCTGGCCGACGGTATGGTCCAGGTGCTCGGCAAGGGCAGCAAGACCCGCCTGCTGCCCGTCGGTCGCAAGGCCCGTGAAGCCCTGGAGCTATGGCTGCCCCTGCGAGCCCTGGCCAACCCCGCCGACGACGCGGTATTTGTCAGCCAACGCGGTCGGCGCCTCGGCCCGCGGGCGATTCAATTGCGGGTCAAGGCCGCCGGCGAACGCGAGCTGGGGCAGAACCTGCACCCGCACATGCTCAGGCACTCCTTCGCCAGCCATCTGCTGGAATCCTCCCAGGACCTGCGCGCCGTTCAAGAACTGCTGGGGCACTCGGACATCAAGACCACACAGATCTATACCCACCTGGACTTCCAGCACCTGGCGACGGTCTATGACAGTGCCCACCCCAGGGCCAAACGCATCAAGGGCGACGAATCATGACCATCGAGCTCATCACTTTCGACCTGGACGACACCCTGTGGGACACCGCCCCGGTAATCGCCAGCGCCGAAGCCATACTCCGCCAATGGCTGACCGACAACGCACCGAACCTGGGCGGCCTGCCGGTGGAGCATCTTTTTTCGATTCGCGAGCAGGTGTTGCGCGAAGAACCCAACCTCAAGCATCGCATCAGTGCGTTGCGCCGACGGGTGCTGTTCCGTGCCTTGCAGGAAGCCGGCTACGACCAGTGGCAAGCCTCCGAACTGGCGGACCAGGCCTTCGAGACATTCCTGCACGCCCGCCACCAACTGGAGATTTTTCCCGAGGTGCAGCCCACCCTGGAAATCCTGGCCAATCATTTCGCCCTCGGCGTGGTCACCAATGGCAACGCCGACGTGCGACGCCTGGGGTTGGCGGACTACTTCAAGTTCGCCTTGTGCGCCGAAGACATCGGCATCGCCAAGCCTGACGCCCGGCTGTTCCACGAAGCCCTGCAACGCGGCGGCGCCACGGCACAGACCGCCGTGCACATTGGCGACCACCCGGGCGACGACATCGCCGGTGCCCAACAGGCCGGCCTGCGCGCGGTGTGGTTCAACCCGGCAGGCAAACCCTGGAATGCCGACCACGCGCCGGACGCGGAAATCCGCAGCCTGACCGAACTGCCGGGGTTGTTGGCAGGATGGCATCGCCAACCCTGAACCCTGTGGGAACGGTGTGCCGCGGCGCTATGCCAGGCACAAATCCTGTGGGAGCGGGCTTGCTCGCGAAGGCGGTTTCATACTCGATAAATGAGCGGACTGATACACCGCTTTCGCGAGCAAGCCCGCTCCCACAGAGACTGCGCCTGGCCTGGGAATGGAATCGCACCCATGAAAAAGCCCGCAGCGACGGCGGGCGTTTTCAGCAAGCAACAAGCAAATACTCAGATCGGGCGGCTGCCGTACTTGTTGTCAGGCTTCTTGGGCGGATCAGCGACCACGTTGGCTTCCACTTCCTGCACCTTACCGCCCCTGGCCAGGAATTCCTCCATGGCCTTGGCGAGCGCATCACGCTCCTTGTTCTTGGCCTCTACGCTCGGCAACTCGTCGACCGACACGGCTGCCTTGGCCTTGCCTTTGGCGGTAGGTGCCGGGACATCGGCGCCATCGTCTTCGGCAACGTCTTCAGCCGCCACTTCAAGGCCTTCTTCGGTCTCGTCTTCGTCGCCTACTTCGAGGTCGTCGTTTTCCAGATCATCGTCGCTCATGTTCTACCTCATGACTTGCGAAAAGCAGATTAGTTATAGCCCAGCTTCGCCATCTGTTCGAAGGCTGCCAGAAAAAATTCAACATCCGCCGGCAATCAGCGGTTATGCCCCTTCACCGTACAAGGTGGCGAGGACTTTACGAGCACCGCCGTGATCACGGTGCTCGCCCAGATAAACACCTTGCCAGGTTCCCAATGCCAGCCGTCCCGCCGTCACCGGCAGGCTGAGCTGGCAACCGAGCACACTGGCCTTGAAGTGCGCCGGGAGGTCGTCCAGGCCTTCGTCGTTGTGCTCATAGTCGGCGGTTCCTTGTGGGATCAGCCGATTGAAAAATCGTTCGAAGTCTCGACGCACCGCCGGATCGGCGTTCTCGTTGATGGTCAACGAGGCCGAGGTATGCTGCAGCCACAGATGCAACAGACCGACACGACAGGCCTGGAGTTCAGGCAGGCCGGCCAGCAACTCGTCCGTCACCAGATGAAAGCCCCGGGGCTTTGCCCGCAGGGTTATCAGCGTCTGTTGCCACATACAGATCTCCGCACGTTCGGCGCGCATTCTAGCGCGCTCTGGGAAAAAACAAAGGCCCTAATATTCTTGCTTCGGTGTAAGCCTTTGGCGGTATAAAAACCTATGTCGCATCCACAACAAAAGGCGTCGGAAAACCGCGGTACCTTGTGAGCAATGACAAATTCCAGACAAAAAAATGCCCGGCGAACCGGGCATTTTTTATGGCGCGTACTTACAGGTTGTAGCCACGCTCGTTGTGCTGGGCCAGGTCCAGGCCCACAGCCTCTTCTTCCTCAGTGACACGCAGACCCATGACGGCGTCCAGGACCTTGAGGATGATGAAGGTGACGATCCCGGTGTAGACCACCGTGAAACCCACGCCTTTGAATTGAATCCACACTTGCGCGCCGATATCGGTCACGGTGCCGAAGCCACCCAGGGCGGGCGCTGCGAACACACCGGTCAGGATCGCGCCGAGGATACCGCCGATGCCGTGCACGCCGAAGGCGTCCAGGGAATCGTCATAACCGAGCTTGCGCTTGAGGCTGGTGGCGCAGAAGAAGCACACCACGCCCGCCGCCAGGCCGATGACCAGGGCGCCCATCGGGCCCACGGTGCCGGCAGCCGGGGTGATTGCAACCAGGCCGGCCACCACGCCCGAAGCAATGCCCAGCGCGCTTGGCTTGCCGTGGGTGATCCACTCGGCAAACATCCAGCCCAGCGCCGCCGCAGCGGTCGCGATCTGGGTCACCAGCATCGCCATGCCGGCAGTGCCATTGGCAGCGACAGCGGAACCGGCGTTGAAACCGAACCAGCCGACCCACAGCATGGCCGCACCCATCAGGGTGTAACCCAGGTTATGCGGCGCCATTGGCGTGGTCGGGAAGCCTTTGCGCTTGCCCAGTACCAGGCACGCCACCAGGCCGGCGATACCGGCGTTGATGTGCACCACGGTGCCGCCGGCGAAGTCCAGCACGCCCCAGTCCCACATCAGGCCGCCGTTGCCGGACCAGACCATGTGCGCAATCGGTGCATACACCAGGGTGAACCACACGCCCATGAAGATCAGCATGGCGGAGAACTTCATCCGCTCGGCAAATGCACCGACGATCAGGGCCGGGGTGATGATGGCGAACGTCATCTGGAAGGTGATGAACACCGCTTCAGGGAACAGCGCCGCCGGGCCGGTCAGGCTGGCTGGCGTCACACCCGCCAGGAACGCTTTGCCGAAACCGCCAACGAAGGAATTGAAGTTGACGACACCCTGCTCCATGCCGGTGGTGTCGAACGCGATGCTGTAGCCATAGATGACCCACAGAACGCTGATCAGACCGGTAATGGCAAAGCACTGCATCATCACGGAAAGAAGGTTTTTCGAGCGGACCATGCCACCGTAGAACAGTGCCAGGCCGGGAATGGTCATGAACAGTACAAGAATCGTGGCCGTGAGCATCCAGGCGGTGTCGCCGGAGTTCAGGACAGGGGCTGCCGCTTCTTCTGCCATGGCCAGGCCAGGCATTGCGAAGGACAACAGGGCTCCTAGCCCTGCGAATTTACGCAGAGTCATATTGTTTTCTCCTGGGGCGTTGGGTTTGGCGGCTTAGATAGCGTCGGTATCGGTTTCGCCGGTACGGATGCGGATAGCCTGTTCCAGATTGACCACAAAGATCTTCCCGTCACCGATCTTGCCGGTGTTGGCGGCCTTGGTGATTGCCTCGATCACCCGGTCAAGGTCCTTGTCGTCAATAGCGACATCGATCTTCACCTTGGGCAGGAAATCGACCACGTATTCCGCGCCGCGATACAGCTCGGTGTGACCCTTCTGCCGACCGAAGCCTTTGACCTCAGTAACGGTAATGCCCTGCACGCCGATCTCGGACAACGACTCGCGCACGTCGTCCAACTTGAACGGCTTGATGATGGCAGTGACTAGCTTCATGAAACTTTCTCCCGAATTGGTGGACTTGCCCCAGGAAAACAAACCCGACTCAAGTCTAAGCGCAGTGCCTGGCTTTGTAACGCGTCGTCGGCCCAAGTTGCCCGACAGGTGCCAGTTAACCGATCCTGACGAAACTCCCCGTTCCGCCTGCTGCACTGCATTCGTCACAGCGACTGCATCAGTGCATGGGTCATCAGCCTCTAAGCAGAAACCTTGCCATCTGCACCCAAACCCTCTGATTTCAGCCCCTTGGGCACCTGTTCGACGTGTACCGCACCACGAACCGCAGCGATACGCACAACAACAGTGCAGCGCCGCCCGACCCCATGCGCGAAAAGCGTGCATCCCTGGCTCGCCAATTGACTATAGACACTGCGTGGTACACTGCCCGCCATCGTTTCCAGGACACCTGCACATGCTTGCGCCCAAAGACCTTCTCGACGCCCTGAGCGGCCACGCCTCCCGTATTTTGAGTGGCGACACGTCGCTGCCCAAAAGCGAAATCGAAAGCCAGTTCAAGGCCTTGCTGCAAAGCGGCTTCAGCAAGCTGGACTTGGTCAGCCGGGAGGAATTCGACAGCCAGATGGTCGTGCTGGCCCGGACCCGGGCACGGCTCGAAAGCCTGGAGGCCAAGGTCGCCGAGCTGGAAGCACGATTGGCTCCGGTACAGGATTAACCCCCCCGGCTCACGTTACAGGCTCTGACAGGTCACTCAAGCATTCGCCGCCCGCTGAGCCTGGTCCGGTGTGAGCGCCAGCGGCAGCTCCAGGCTAAACAGCGCGCCGCGGCCCGGCCCGGCGCTCTGCACGGTCAGGTCGCCGCCCATCTCGTGCGCCGCCAGAATGCAGCTATGCAAACCAAAGCCGTGGCCGCCGACACGCGTGGTGAAGCCGTGCTCGAACACCCGCGCAAGATTGTCCTGGGAAATCCCCTCGCCATTGTCCTCGACCTCGACCCGCACACGCTCATCGTCAACGAGCTCCAGGCGCAGGATGATCTGTGGCGGACGGTTCACGCCTGCGTCCAGCGCCTGCTTGGCGTTGTTGATCAGATTGACCAGGATCTGCAGCACTCGGTGCTTATCCAATGGCATTTGCGGGATATCGCTGAATTCCTTGATCAGGGTGATGTGGTGGCGGGCCAGGGACACATCGCAAATGCGCACGACATCCTCAAGCAGCTCTCGCAACGAGCCCGGCTCCAGGACGCTGGCATTGCCGGCATAGGATTGCTGGGTGGCGACGATTTCCTTGATGTGGTCGATCCGGCGGGTCAACTGCGCCAATTCGGCGATCATGACCTGCTGCTCGATTGCCAGCGCGTCGGCCAGCTTGTCGAGATAGTCCGGTAGCGCGCGCCCTTTCGGGTCGCTGCTGATGAAGTCGCCGAGGTCATCGGGATGTTCCTTCATCAACTGGACGACCTTCGCCACCCCCGGTCCCTTGGAGGTGTGCACCTTCTCGTAGAGGACTTGGGCTGACACGTTGACGCTATTGAGCACATTGCCCACGTTGTGCAATACATTGGTGGCGATCTCCGCCATGCCGGCCCGGCGCGCAGTAGTCACCAGCTCGGCCTGCGCCTCGCGCAACTCGTCGTTGACCTTGGCCAATTGCCGCGGGCTGGGAATCTTCAGGGCCGCCGGCACCAGCCGGACCAGCAGGATGGCGGTAATCACCGAGGCAATCGCGGTGATCACCTTGACCAGTGCCGACAACCAGTAATAAGGCTGCCAAATGGTCAGGATTTCCATCACGTGGCTGGTCCCGCAGGCCAGGATAAACACGCCGAAGGCCGCCAGCATCCAATCGAACGGCACATCCTTGCGCTTGTGGATAAAGTACAGAAGGGTGAAGGGGATGGTGACGTAGGACAGGGTGATCAAGCCATCGGCGATCACATTGGTCCACAGCAGATCCGGACGCCACATATAGCAATGTCCGTGGGGCATGAAGCGCTTGTCGGTTAACAAAGCCAGCAGATCGTTCATGGCCACTTCCTCCCTGTGCCGTTGATACCGCCAAGTGCCGACTGGGCAAAATCGAGTCTAGCAGAGGGCCGGTCCCGGACAATTTGCCCGCCGACGGAGCTTTTTGTAGAGCCCCCGTGATAGTGAAGAAAGCGGAAAGGTCCACAACCTGAAGACACTGTCAGCAGAATGCCAAGGGAGTTGCACAGGGTAAGCGCGGAACGCCTTAACGCTCCGCGCTCTTCACATTGGCTACCGTGAACCTTTATGGCCTGTCCAGTTTCACCGCAGACTCAGCCATCCAGTAGCTCTCCCGCCAGAACTTGTAGTCTGCAAACTCTCCATGTTTCTGTGGCCACTTACCGTGATTATCGATGGGGAAGCGAGTTAAGTGCACCCTATTGCGCAGCGGTCTGTAACATGCCACGTCATCAACAACCTGGGCATTCGGGAAAACATCTTCAGCCAACCGCGTCATATTCCACCAAGACCCAGCCGTTCGATCCTTGAATGAATTGACTTCGCCAAACGTATAGTCAATCCAGTTCAAGAGACTCCCGCGCGGCATGAAGTCATGAAAGAAATTTTCACCAATTTCTCTGTATGGGTCCAAGCTCAAATTCCAGAAGTCCACTTCAGGCCTTGTTACCAACCAAGGCACAACAACGTTCTCGACTTCTTTTACCCGCGCTGCAGCGCCCATAAACACCAGGTTATTCACGTTAATATCCGGATGCCTGGCAAGGATATTAACCGCGACGATCGCCCCCATACTATGCCCAACAATATTTATCTCACTCCCATCAACGGGATATGGGGAACCCTGTTGATCGCCCTTTTTTTCCAAACGATGGAGCAATGCGGTAACGGCTGTATCAGCGTAGCGAACCGGCCCCTTGAACTCTTTATCTGGCTCGGTGATTAAATCGCCTTCAAACGCGATATTTTTAGTCAGCACCAAGTCAGTACGACGCAGCATTCCATCCCATGCCCCGGTTCCAAAGCCGTCGACCAAGGGGGCCATCCCCAACTTGACTGGATTCCACACGGTATAGTAATCACTGCCAACACCGACATGGGGCGGCGAATTACTTACTTGAAATCCCATATCGTCCAGTTTATCAACTCTTCTCTGGTAGTCTGCTTCATCAACGCTATTGACGCTTTTGGACACCGCGACCGGGTCTGAAATTTCCTTGTACATCGATGATGGAACCCTGACCAAGGACCGCCCTAAATCCTCGATCAACACAACGGGAGAGGTCATCGCACCCAGCACCGGTCTATTAAGCCCTTTTCGAATTCTAAATAGATGGTCAGCATAGTTAGGCCAGAAATCGGAATTCCAAGCAATAAAGATAGGGTATTGATGATCAGCGAGCATGTCATCGACCATTCTTCCAGGACGATCAACCGCTGTAGAAAAATTATTCAAGCCGCCGTGTATGAACAAGGTAATTCTTAATTTTTTATCCTTGTTTCGGAGCGCTATATAATTCTGAAAAATCCTCTCGAGATACATCTTCTCATCGGCTTTTGTTTTCTTCAGATCGCCTCGTTCACCGATGATTGTTTTTTGGTTTGGATCAATGAGGTTTCCATCCCCATCAATGTAAAGCATGTGCAATTTGGCATTCTGGTAATCCGTCCCTTTATGACCTGCACACCCCACCAACACAATAATTGCTATCAGCCAAGTCAAGAGCTTCATGCGACCCCCTCCCTTTAAGTAACTAGGAGTGTAGAAGAGAACTGGGACCTTAATGGCGTCATGCCACCCACCCTCTATAGCCACTCAGGCTGCTCAGCGCTCCGCAACATCCTGCCAAAATTTCCCCCTTCAATTGCCATGCCCAAACTCATCCCACGACTAACCTTCAAAAGCCGCAGGACGCGGCCCCCCATTCACTCAAGGAACGATTCATGTCGCTCGCCATTGTCCATAGCCGCGCCCAAGTGGGGGTCGAGGCTCCTGCCGTTACCGTTGAAGTTCACCTGGCCAATGGCTTGCCGTCGCTGACGATGGTTGGCCTGCCGGAAGCGGCGGTGAAGGAAAGCAAGGATCGGGTGCGCAGCGCGATCATCAATTCGGGGCTGAATTTTCCGGCGCGGCGCATCACCCTGAACCTGGCGCCGGCGGACCTGCCCAAGGACGGCGGACGCTTCGACCTGGCCATCGCCTTGGGGATCCTATCGGCCAGCGTGCAGGTGCCGACCCTGACGCTGGACGACGTGGAATGCCTCGGTGAACTGGCCTTGTCCGGCGCGGTGCGACCGGTGCGCGGGGTATTGCCTGCGGCGCTGGCGGCGCGCAAGGCCGGGCGCACGCTGGTGGTGCCACGGGCCAATGCCGAGGAAGCTTGTCTGGCGTCGGGGCTGAAGGTGATCGCCGTGGATCATCTGCTCGAAGCGGTAGCGCACTTCAACGGTCACACGCCGGTCGAGCCGTTCGTTTCCAATGGACTGCTCTCGGCCAGCAAGCCTTACCCGGACCTGAATGAAGTACAAGGCCAGGCCGGGGCCAAGCGGGCCTTGCTGATTGCCGCTGCGGGGGCTCACAACCTGTTGTTCAGCGGGCCACCCGGCACCGGCAAGACCCTGCTGGCGAGCCGCTTGCCAGGGCTGTTGCCGCCGCTGGCCGAGAGCGAAGCCCTGGAAGTCGCGGCCATCCAGTCGGTGGCCAGTTGCGTGCCGTTGAGCCATTGGCCGCAACGCCCGTTTCGCCAGCCACACCACTCGGCTTCCGGCCCGGCGCTGGTGGGTGGCGGGTCAAAGCCGCAGCCAGGGGAGATCACCCTCGCCCACCATGGCGTGCTGTTTCTGGATGAGCTGCCGGAATTCGACCGCAAGGTGCTGGAGGTCTTGAGAGAACCGCTGGAGTCCGGGCACATCGTGGTATCCCGCGCCCGGGATCGAGTCCGCTTCCCTGCCCGTTTCCAGTTGGTGGCGGCGATGAATCCCTGCCCCTGTGGCTATCTTGGCGAGCCCAGCGGCCGCTGCGCCTGTACACCGGACATGGTGCAGCGCTACCGCAACAAACTCTCCGGCCCGCTGCTGGACCGCATCGACCTGCACCTGACCGTCGCCCGGGAGGCCACGGCGTTGAACCCCAAGCGCGACCCCGGAGACGATACGGCCACGGTCGCGGAACGCGTAGCCGAAGCCCGGGAACGCCAGCACAAGCGCCAGGGCTGCGCTAACGCCTTCCTCGACCTGCCCGGCTTGCGCCGACACTGCAAGTTATCCACAACCGATGAAACCTGGCTGGAAACCGCCTGCGAGCGGCTGACCCTGTCGCTACGTGCCGCTCACCGCTTGCTCAAGGTCGCCCGGACACTGGCGGACCTGGAGCAAGCGGGGAGCATTCGCCGCGAGCACTTGGCCGAAGCGTTGCAGTATCGGCCGGCTACGGCTTGACCGCTTTACGGTTTGCTCAGGTCTACCAATGGTGTTTGCCGTACCTCGGTTTTTTGACCGTTCTGGATCGCATCGATGCGCTTGAGCGCCTTATCCACAGCGCCCTTATCCGCCAACAGGCTGTAATGGATCTGGAATTGCTTGTGCTCCTTCGGCCCGATCGTGGGCACCAGGCCCAGGGGGCGCTGATAGCGGCGGTTATAGGAAAAACTGGTGCCTGGCTCCAACCCGGTCACGTAGCCCTGGCCTTGGGTATCGGTGTTTTTCCACAGGGAGAATACGGGCAGCGTGCTGGTGTTGAAGCCTACCGATACCCCGAGGCTGCCGGCCTTGTTGTGCAGCACGGTGAGAGTGTCGCCCTTGGCGTCGGCGTAGGGCACGACGTTATAAACGGTTTCGTCGTAATCCTTGGTCGGGGCCCGGTAGGTTTGCCAATCAGGCAAATCGCCCTTGGCTTTGTCGTTGAACGGCGAGACCTGCTTGACCGGGGCCGCGAAACGAGCGCCTTGCTCCAGGAAAGGCGTGCTGAAATTGCTGTGGTAGAGCGCTTGGTATTCCTTCGGGTAATCGCCGTTGTTGGTCAGCGTGTCGTTGAGCGCGAACGTCACGCTGCCGGGCTCGGTGACCAGTTCGGTTTGCACCGAGAAATCGACCTTCTTGAACGCCTGCTCCTTCAACTCGCCTTGCAGGGTGATGGCGTAGGGTGGTTTTTCATCGATGTGCAAGGTGACTTTGTTGGCGGGGATATTGGCGGCGCGACCATGCAGGGTCAGCAGCTCGCCGTTGTCCATGCCGGGATGGCCGACCCATTCGTAGCCGCAGCGGGTAACCAGCTCGTTGAAGCCTTCGAGCCAGCCCAACCCGCCTCGGCCGTTGAGCTCGATGAACGCCGGGTTGACCACTTCCTTGACGGGCGAATCCCAACCCATGCGCACATCACCGACCGACGCCTGCAGCACGTTCATGCCACGGGTCGGGACGACTGAAAGCTTCAGGGTGCCGTTGTCGATGTCGACCACGCTGACGCCTTCCTGCCGGCCGCCGTGCAGGGTGCGCATCGTCACGGAAAAGGGCTTGTCGGTCTTCACGCCGAGTTGCTGGCTGGTGATTTGCCAGGGTTGGGCGGCTTTATCGGTGTCCAGCAGGACGTAATCCCAAGCCATCGCCTGGGAAGCAGCGCCCAGGGCGCCAAGGGTAACGAGGAGTTTGAGCGGAGTCATGGACGCGACCTTTTATTGGAGTTGTGCGGTTTTTATAGTCTTGAAGAAACGTTTCAGCAAGCTTAAAAACAGCAATAACCTTAAAAAAGCACGACTACACGATCGACAGCTTTTTGTGGGAGCGAGCTTGCTCGCGATGACGTCAGCTCGGACAACCCAGAACCCGTGGCGAGGGATTGGCTTGAGGTTCAGCGTTGAGCTGAGAGGACGGTGGTGAATGCTCGTGATGGCGGTGAGTCAGCTGGCAGGGGTGTGGCTGGAAAGCCGCCTTCGCGAGCAAGCTCGCTCCCACAGGGAATCTCTGGGAGCGGGCTTGTGACAGGAAGCCTCAGCGGAACCGATCAACCTCTTGGCGCAGGTCCTGGGCCAGTTTTTCCAGCTCCTTGGCAGTGAGGGCCAGGTTCGAGACCACTTGGCGCTGTTCACTGTTGGCCATGGCAATGCTCTGCAGGTTGCTGCTGAGCAGGGTTGCGGTGCTGCTTTGTTCCTGGGTGGCGGTGGTGATCGCCGCGAATTGCTGGCCAGCCGAGCGGCTCTGCTCGTCGATGCGCGCCAGGGCCGAGGCCACATTGGCGTTGCGCGACAGACCTTCCTGCATCAACAAATTGCCCTGCTCCATCGTGCTGATGGCATTGCCGGTTTCCTGCTGGATGCTGTTGATCATGCTGGAGATTTCGTCCGTGGCCTGGCGGGTGCGGGACGCCAGGCTGCGGACTTCATCGGCCACCACGGCGAAACCACGGCCCTGCTCGCCGGCGCGGGCAGCTTCAATGGCCGCGTTCAAGGCCAACAGGTTGGTCTGCTCGGCAATCGAGGTAATGACCCCCACGATGCCGCCGATTTCCTGGGACCGCTGGCCCAGGGTATTGATGACCGTGGCCGTGCTGTTCAGCGCGCCGGCGATTTGCTCCAGGGAGGACGACGCTTCATCCATCGAGGTCCGACCAATGCGGGTTTGCTGGGCGTTTTCCTGGGCCAGGCGCTCGGTGTTGCCCATGTTGTCGGCAATGTTCAAGGAGGTCGCACTGAACTCCTCCACGGCGCCAGCCATGCTGGTGATCTCGCCGGACTGCTGTTCCATGCCTTCGTACGCTCCGCTGGACAACCCGGACAGGGCCTGGGCGCGGCTGTTGACCTCCTGGGAGGCCTTGCGGATGTGCTCGACCATGGTCGACAGGGCCTGGCTCATCTGGTTGAAGGCACGGGCCAACTGACCGATTTCGTCATGGCTCGACACATTCAGGCGCACGCTCAGGTCGCCGGCGCCCAACGCCTCGGCCTGGCGCACCAGATCCCCCAGCGGTGCCAGTTTGCTGCGCAACAACCACATCGCCGAACCGACCGCCAACAGCATCGCCAGCAGGCTGCCGATGGCCAGTTGCATACCGACGCTCCAGGTCACGGCGCGGATCTCGGTTTTCGGCATGCTCGCCACCACCGCCCACGGCCCCCCCTCGAACGGTACGGCAACGCTGTAGAAATCTTCGGCGGTATCGGCCCAGAACGCGCCCTTGCCCGGCTTTTTGATCAAGCCGGTGATGGCCGCGGTAGCGTTGTCCAGCGCCTGCACGCCGGCGGGCGGCACCAGCCATTTGTTTTGTTCGTCCAGCAGCGCCAGGGAACCGGTCTGGCCGATGCGGAAGCGCTTGAGGTTTTCGAACTGCGCGTTCTGCGCGTCGGTGTAATCGAAGCCTACGTACAACACGGCAATGATCTTGCCGCTGCTGTCGCGTACAGGCGTGTACTGCGACATGTAGAAGCGTCCGAAAAGCAGGGCCCGACCAATGTAGCTCTGCCCACTGATCACCGGGCCGTAGGCCGGGCCGGCGCGGTCAAGCACGGTGCCGATGGCCCGTGTACCGTCCTGTTTACTGACCGAGGTACTGACGCGGATGAAATCGTCGCCGCTGCGCACGAAGACTGTGGCCACCCCGGCGGTCATCGCCTTGAACTCGTCCACTTCCTTGAAGTTGTTGTTCAACACTTCGCTGCCCAGGTTCAAGCCTGGAGTTTGTACGCCCGCCACCGTCACCGGCTGGTCCGGATGCACACTCAGGCCCGCGCTGAAGCGCTTTTCGAACAGACCGGCCAAGCGCTGAGTGCTCTCGCGCAGGGTGCTGTGGAAGGTATTGAGCTGGTCGGCCATCAGGCGCGCTTCGCTGGCCAAGTGCTCTTCACGGGTGGCAAGGTTGGCAGTGTCCAGCGAACGCAAGGCGAAGACGGTACTGCCGGAGATCACGATCGCCAGTATCACGGCGAGGGCAAGGCCTAGCTGTGAGGCGATCCGGGCACGGGGTTGAGACATGACGGCTCCTGGCCGAGAGACCGGATCATCCTGATCACGTCGCACGCTCGGCATTTTATTCGGGTGAGGTGTGAGTAGACCCTTTCTGAACGAGGGTTCCATCTTCACGGATTCGGCGGCAACGCCAAATACTTGAGCGGTTTGGACGGATTAATGCCAAGTGGCTAGCACGCCAACTTCAACGTTTCAGCCCAGGCGCTGTACATCGGGCAGTTGCATGGCCTTGACCTCGCCTTGGAGGAAGTCGCTGAGCCGGCGCAAACGTTCACCTCCCGGCCGGGTTTTCGGCCAGACCAGGTAATAGTGCTCACCGCTGGCGACAGCCGTCGGCCAGGGCAGGCTCAAGCGTCCCTGGGCAACGTCCTCGGCCACCATCAACAAGTCGCCCATGGAAACCCCATAGCCACGCGCCGCAGCGATCATGCCCAGCTCCAGGGTATCGAACACCTGCCCCCCCTTGAGCGAGACCTTGTCGGACAGGCCCATGCGTTGCAGCCAGTTGCGCCAGTCCCGGCGATCCGGCGTCGGATGCAGCAGTTCAGCACTGGCCAACCGCGCCACATCCCAAGGCTGATCGTTCAACAGGTTCGGCGCACCCACCGGGATCAATTCCTCGGGGAACAGCAAACTGGCCTCCCAGTCCGCCGGAAAATGCCCGTTGCCCAGCAATACGGCGCAATCGAAGGGCTCGACGTTGAAGTCCACCGAATCGATGTCCATCCAGGCACTGGTCAGTTGCACCTCGTTGCCGGGCTGCAAATGCCGGAAGCGACTCAGGCGCGCCAACAACCAGCGCATGGTCAACGTGGAAGGCGCTTTCATGCGCAGGATGCCGTCTTCGCCATGCAAGGTGTGGCAGGCCCGCTCCAGCGCCATGAAGCCCTCCCGCACGCCCGGCAACAACAATCGCGCCGCCTCGGTCAATTGCAGGTTGCGGCCGCTGCGCTGGAACAGCCGGCAGGCAAAGTGATCCTCCAGCGTGCGAATGTGCCGGCTGACGGCGCTCTGGGTGATCGACAGTTCTTCGGCGGCCCGGGTGAACGAGCTGTAGCGCGCCGCGGCTTCGAATGCCCGCAACGCATAGAGAGGAGGAAGACGACGGGGCATCGCAAAAGCTCCATGGCGTGGTCTGCAAACCCTACCAGAAACCCGTCCAGCATGAGTTTTAATCATGCCAGCGATCTTTTTTATCCTTTTGTGCAATCCGCCGAGAGCGCCGAGAATCGTCGCTTTACTGCCTTGTTTAAACATGGAGCGTGATGATCATGCAGCATCCGGTGCGTACCGAACTCTGGGCCATCCTGCGGCTGGCGGGGCCGTTGATCGCCTCGCAGTTGGCGCACATGCTGATGGTGCTGACCGACACTGTGATGATGGCGCGCCTGAGCCCTGAAGCCCTCGCCGGTGGCGGGCTCGGGGCGGCCACCTATTCGTTCGTGTCGATCTTCTGCATCGGCGTGATCGCCGCGGTGGGCACCCTGGTCGCGATCCGCCAGGGCGCGGGCGATGTCGAAGGCGCCACCCGGCTGACCCAGGCCGGGCTTTGGCTGGCCTGGTTGATGGCGTTGATGGCCGGGTTGCTGCTGTGGAACCTCAAGCCCGTGCTGCTGATGTTCGGCCAGACCGAAACCAACGTGCTGTCCGCCGGACAGTTCCTGCTTGCGCTGCCGTTCGCCCTGCCCGGCTACCTGAGCTTCATGGCCCTGCGCGGCTTCACCAGCGCCATCGGCCGGGCCACGCCGGTCATGGTGATCAGCCTGGGCGGCACGGTGGCCAACTTCCTGCTCAACTACGCGCTCATTACCGGCATGTTCGGCCTGCCGAAACTCGGCTTGATGGGCATCGGCCTGGTCACGGCCATCGTCGCCAATTGCATGGCCCTGGCGCTGGCCTGGCACATCCATCGGCACCCGGCCTACCGTGCCTATCCGCTGCTTGATGGCCTGTCGCGGCCCAATCGCCAATACCTCAAGGAACTGTGGCGCCTGGGTCTGCCGATTGGCGGCACGTACGCAGTGGAAGTCGGGCTGTTCGCGTTCGCCGCGCTGTGCATGGGCACCATGGGCAGCACGCCGTTGGCGGCCCACCAGATCGCCCTGCAAATCGTCTCGGTGGCGTTCATGGTGCCGGCCGGGATGTCCTATGCCATCACCATGCGCATCGGCCAGCACTACGGCGCCGGGCAGCTGTTGATGGCGCGTCTGGCCGGTCGAGTCGGCATTGGTTTTGGCGCGGCCGCGATGCTGGCGTTTGCCATGGTGTTCTGGCTATTGCCCCATCAATTGATCGGTTTGTTCCTGGACCACGACGACCCGGCGTTCCGCGATGTGATCAACCTGGCCGTGAGCCTGTTGGCGGTGGCGGCGTGGTTCGAGCTGTTCGACGGCACGCAAACCATCGCCATGGGTTGCATTCGCGGGCTCAAGGACGCCAAGACCACCTTTCTGGTGGGCCTGGGTTGCTATTGGCTGATCGGCGCACCGTCGGCCTGGTGGATGGCGTTCCACCTGAACTGGGGACCGACCGGTGTCTGGTGGGGCCTGGCTCTGGGGCTGGCCTGCGCGGCCGTGAGCCTGACCCTGGCGTTTGAATGGAAGATGAAGCGGATGATCAGGCGTGAACCCGGGCAGCAGGGTTTCGAGGTCGTTCAGACTGAATGAGTTTCCCTTGTGGGAGCGAGCTTGCTCGCGATGGCGATAGCCTGTCACATCGACTTTGACTGACACACCGCTATCGCGAGCAAGCTCGCTCCCACAGGGTTTTGGGTCAGCTCATTTCCAGTATGGGCTGCTGATTGCCGTCAAATGTCAGGTACTCAACCAACTCTGGCAACGGCAACGGCTTGCTGATCAGGAAACCCTGCACCTGGTCGCAACCGAAACCGCGTAGCAAATCCAATTGTTCCTGGGTTTCCACACCTTCGGCCACCACCTCCAGGTTGAGGTTGTGGGCCAGGTTGATCATGGCGTGCACCAGTTTGCGGTTCTCTTCGCGCTGCTCCATGCCGCCAACGAAGCTCTTGTCGATCTTGAGCAAGGCGATCGGCAGGCTATTGAGGTGCACGAATGAGGAGAACCCGGTGCCGAAGTCGTCCAGGGAGAAGCGCACCCCCAGGCGGCCCAGGGCATCCATGGTCTGCTTGACCAATTCGCTGCGGCGCATGACGGCAGTTTCGGTGAGTTCGAACTCCAGCCATTGCGCCTCGACACCTCGCTCGGCAATCAGCCGGCTCAAGGTCGGCAACAACTGGCTGTCCTGGAACTGCCGGAACGACAGGTTGACCGCCATGTGCAACGGCGCCAGCCCCCGTTCGCGCAGAGCCTGCATGTCCCGCAGCGCCCGGGAAATCACCCAGTAGCCCAGCGGCACGATCAGGCCGCTCTGTTCAGCCAGCGGCACGAACTCACTCGGTGGCAGCAAGCCGCGTTCACCATGACGCCAGCGCACCAGGGCTTCAAGGCCGACGATGTGGCCGCCATCGAGGTCCAGCCGCGGCTGGTAATGCAGCTCCAGCTCGTCGCGGCGCAGTGCCCGGCGCAGTTCGCTTTCCAGGTCGGCAAGGCTGCGGGCATTGCGATTGATACGTTCGTTGAAGATATGAAAGGTGCAGCCCTGGGTGCTCTTGGCCTGCTGCATGGCGATGTGGGCATGCCACATCAGCGGATCGGCACCAGCCTGGGCGCGAGCATGGGCAACCCCCAGGCTGCAGCCGATCAGCAGGCTTTCGCCGTCCACCCAATAAGGCTCGGCCAATGCTTCGGTAATCCGCTCGGCCATCCACTCGGCCCGCTGCGGTGCGCGACGGGTGTCGATCAGCAAGGCGAATTCATCGCTGCCCAGCCGCGCCAATTGATCGCCGGCCTCGAGTGAACCCTTGAGCCGCGACACCACTTGCAAGATCAAGCGGTCGCCGGCCTGGTGGCCGAGGGCGTCGTTGGCGTGGCGAAAGTTGTCCAGGTCCAGGTGACCGAGCGCCAGGCCACGGCCGTCGTTTTCCGCCAGGCGCGCCGCCAGCAAGGTCTGAAAGCCCTGGCGATTGGCGATGCCCGTCAACGGGTCCTGTTCGGCGAGGCGCTGCAAGGTGTTTTCCAGCACGCCGCGCTCGCGCACATGGCGCAGGCAACGACGCAGGGTCGCACTGTCGAGCACGTCGCGTACCAGCCAGTCGCTGACGCCGTCGGGGGCAGCCGCCGGCTCGTGCTCAAGCAACAGGATGGTCGGCAGGCTGCAACGGCCCGGCGCTGGTTGCAACGCCGCTACGGTCAACAACACCGCGTTGCGATTGTCTTCGAACAGGCTGCTGACTGACTCCCAGCTCGGGGCGCTGATCAACACGACCGAGGGCCCCATGGGCACCAGGCACTCGCGCAATATTGCTGACCACTCTGGCTCTTGGGCCAATAACAGCAAACGCAAGGGTTCGACAGGCGTTGACAAGCTGACTCCCTAGACTCTGCAAGGTGGTAGGCGCCGGGCATTATGACCTGCCGATGGGCAATGACCAATGCCAACGGTTCTCAAACACGCGCTTTCGGTGGTTTTTCCCGCTCCAAATGCCGCGCAGGACCCAATTGGTTCCACATCCTGCGTGAAAGTGGCAGAAGCGGCAAATGACAATCCTGTGTGCGTCACAAGTCGGACAGAGCAGCACAATTCTCAGAGCCTGTTAAAATGCCGGCCCATTTCGCAAACGACTCCCTGACTCTGTCATGTCCCGACTCAATCCCCGGCAGCAAGAAGCCGTGAACTATGTCGGCGGCCCTCTTTTGGTGCTCGCCGGTGCAGGCTCCGGCAAGACCAGCGTAATCACCCGCAAGATCGCGCACCTGATCCAGAATTGTGGCATCCGCGCCCAATACATCGTCGCCATGACCTTCACCAACAAGGCCGCCCGGGAAATGAAAGAGCGGGTCGGCGGCCTGTTGCGCGCCGGCGAAGGTCGCGGCCTGACGGTGTGTACCTTCCACAACCTGGGCCTGAACATCATCCGCAAGGAGCATGCGCGACTGGGCTACAAACCGGGCTTCTCGATTTTCGACGAGACCGACGTCAAGGCCCTGATGACCGACATCATGCAGAAGGAATACTCGGGCGACGACGGCGTGGATGAGATCAAGAACATGATCGGCGCCTGGAAAAACGACCTGATCCTGCCGCCCGAAGCCCTGGAAAACGCCCGCAACCCCAAGGAGCAGACCGCCGCCATCGTCTACACCCACTATCAGCGCACGCTCAAGGCGTTCAATGCGGTGGACTTCGACGACCTGATCCTGTTGCCGGTCAAGCTGTTCCAGGACCACGCCGACATTCTCGAAAAATGGCAGAACAAGGTCCGCTACCTGCTGGTGGACGAATACCAGGACACCAACGCCAGCCAGTACTTGCTGGTGAAGCTGCTGATCGGCAAACGCAACCAGTTCACCGTGGTGGGCGACGACGACCAGTCGATCTACGCCTGGCGCGGCGCGCGGCCGGAAAACCTGATGTTGCTCAAGGACGACTACCCGTCGCTCAAAGTGGTGATGCTGGAGCAGAACTACCGTTCCACCAGCCGCATCCTGCGCTGCGCCAACGTGCTGATTTCCAACAACCCCCACGAGTTCGAAAAACAACTGTGGAGCGAGATGGGCCACGGCGACGAGATCCGTGTGATCCGTTGCCGCAACGAAGACGCCGAGGCCGAGCGCGTGGCCATGGAAATCCTCAGCCTGCACCTGCGCACCGACCGGCCGTACAGCGACTTTGCGATCCTCTACCGCGGCAACTACCAGGCCAAGCTGATCGAGCTGAAACTGCAGCATCACCAGATCCCCTATCGCCTGTCGGGGGGCAACAGCTTTTTCGGACGCCAGGAAGTAAAGGACCTGATGGCCTACTTCCGCCTGATCGTGAACCCGGACGACGACAACGCCTTCCTGCGGGTGATCAACGTGCCGCGCCGGGAAATCGGTTCGACCACCCTGGAAAAACTCGGCAACTACGCCACCGAGCGCAAGATCTCGATGTACGCCGCCACCGATGAAATCGGCCTGGGCGAACATCTGGACAGCCGCTTCACCGATCGCCTGGCGCGCTTCAAGCGCTTTATGGACAAGGTCCGCGAACAGTGCGCCGGGGAAGATCCGATTTCAGCGCTGCGCAGCATGGTGATGGACATCGACTACGAGAACTGGCTGCGCACCAACAGCTCCAGCGACAAGGCGGCCGACTACCGCATGAGCAACGTCTGGTTCCTGATCGAGGCATTGAAGAACACCTTGGAGAAAGACGAAGACGGCGACATGACGGTGGAGGACGCCATCGGCAAACTCGTGCTGCGGGACATGCTCGAGCGCCAGCAGGAAGAGGAAGAAGGCGCCGAAGGCGTGCAGATGATGACGCTGCACGCCTCCAAGGGCCTGGAGTTTCCCTACGTGTTCATCATGGGCATGGAAGAAGAAATCCTGCCGCACCGCTCCAGCATCGAGGCCGACACCATCGAGGAAGAACGGCGCCTGGCCTACGTCGGTATTACCCGGGCACGCCAGACGCTGGCCTTCACCTTCGCCGCCAAGCGCAAGCAATACGGCGAAGTGATCGACTGCGCCCCCAGCCGCTTTCTCGATGAGCTGCCGCCGGACGACCTGGCCTGGGAAGGCAACGACGACACGCCGACGGAAGTCAAAGTCGTTCGTGGCAACAGTGCCCTGGCGGATATACGCGCAATGTTAAAGCGCTAGAATTGATTACTTTTTACCGACTTCAGGCGCTGACGCGTCATCAGAGGAGGCTTCATGGAAGCCCTGCACCAGAAAATTCGTGAACAAGGCATCGTGCTTTCCGATCAGGTCCTGAAAGTCGACGCTTTCCTGAACCACCAGATCGACCCGCAATTGATGAAGCTGATCGGCGACGAATTCGCCGCGCTGTTCAAGGATTCGGGCATCACCAAGATCGTCACCATCGAAGCCTCGGGCATTGCCCCGGCAATCATGACCGGGCTGAACCTTGGCGTACCGGTGATCTTCGCCCGCAAGCAACAGTCCCTGACCCTGACGGAGAACCTGCTGTCGGCCACCGTGTATTCGTTCACCAAGAAGACCGAAAGCACCGTCGCCATCAGCCCACGTCACCTGACCAGCAGTGACCGGGTGCTGATCATCGATGACTTTTTGGCCAACGGCAAAGCTTCCCAGGCGCTGATTTCCATCATCAAGCAGGCCGGCGCCACCGTGGCAGGCTTGGGGATCGTGATCGAGAAGTCGTTCCAGGGCGGCCGCGCGGAACTGGATGCCCAGGGTTATCGCGTCGAGTCGTTGGCTCGGGTGAAGTCGCTGGCGGACGGCGTTGTCACCTTCATCGAATAACCCTGTGCCTCCTGTGGGAGCGAGCTTGCTCGCGATAGCGGCCTATCAGACACATTTTATGTAACAGATACACCGCTATCGCGAGCAAGCTCGCTCCCACAGAGTTTCAGGCTGGTTGTTGCGCAGTGGTCTTGAGACCGGCGAGCAACAACCGCTGGGCCAGCTCTTCTTTCAGTCCCTCGGGGCTCGCCAACTGCATCCGCTCCAAATGCTCGGGAAACGCCGAAGGCTCCGGCGCATCCAGCGCGGCCTTGCCCAGCTCCAGGATCTCGGTGAGCTTGAACTTGCTCTTGAGCCAGTTCAGCGCTCGCAACAGATCCCGCTCTATTGCGTCGAAATCACAACCCAGCGGGTATTCGGGAAACAGATTCGGATGCCGTGCCTGGATCGCCTGCAACCGCTCCGATGTGTTGTCGGCGAACCGCGGATCGAGGCGGAAATCCTTCGGCAACTTGCCGGCTTTTTGCGCCTGCTCGATCAGCCCGGGCTGGAAGCGTGAATCGCTGATGTTCAGCAATGCTTCGATCACCGCGGCGTCGGTCTTGCCGCGCAGGTCGGCGATGCCGTATTCGGTCACCACGATGTCGCGCAGGTGCCGAGGAATCGTGCAATGACCGTACTCCCAGACAATGTTCGAGCTGATCTCGCCCCCGGCCTCGCGCCAACTGCGCAGCAGCAGGATCGAACGCCCGCCTTCCAGCGCATGGCCCTGGGCAACGAAGTTGTACTGCCCGCCCACGCCGCTGAGCACCCGCCCGTCTGCCAACTGATCGGCCACCCCGGCCCCCATCAGGGTCATGGTGAAGACCGTGTTGATGAAACGGGCATCGAGGCGCTGCAGGCGCTTGAGCTGCTCTTGGCCGTACAGCTCGTTGATGTAGCTGATGCGCGTCATGTTGAATTCGAGCAGACGGCTCTGCGGCAACTCGCGCAGGCGCTCATAAAAACTGCGCGGACCGAGGAAGAATCCGCCGTGTATGCAGATACCGTCGGGTTGTGCCGCCTCGTCGAGGGTCCCGGCGTTGGCCCGTTCCTGGGTCGGCTCGTCGGGGTAGACCTTGCGCCGGATGATCCCGGCCTCGGCCAGCACCAGCAAACCGTTGACGAACATTTCACTGCAACCGTACAGCCCTTTGGCAAACGGCTCGACCCCGCCCTCGCGCTCGATCAGTTGCGCCCACTGGCTAAGGTTCAGGTCCGCCAGCAGCGCCTGGTAACCGGCGTTATCGGCTTGGCGCGCCAGTAACGCCGCCGTCAAGGCATCGCCCATGGCGCCGATGCCGATCTGCAGCGTCCCGCCGTCGCGCACCAAGGTACTGGCGTGCAAGCCGATCAAATGGTCCTGGAAGCCCACCGGCATGTTCGGCGTGGAAAACAATGTGTGGCTGTCTTTCTCGTCGATCAACAGGTCGAAAGCGTCGATGCCGACTTCCGCGTCGCCCGGCATGTAGGGCAAATCGTTGTGCACCTGGCCGACCAGGAGAATCGTCTCCCCGGCCGCCCGGCGCTTGGCGATCATCGGCAGCAGGTCGAGGGTGATGTCCGGGTTGCAGCTCAGGCTCAGGCGATCCGGGTGTTCCGGGGCGCTCGCCACCAGTTGCGCCACCAGGTTCAAGCCGGCGGCGTTGATGTCCCGGGCCGCATGGCTGTAGTTGCTGCTGACGTAGTCCTGCTGGGCCGACGCGCTGTGCAGCAGGCTGCCAGGCTGCATGAAAAACTGCTCGACCCGTATGTTGGCCGGCAGGCTGTCCCGGTGCAGGTCGGCCAGGTAATCCAGCTCCGGGTAATCACCGAAGATCCGTTCGATAAAGGGTTCGAGGAAGCGCTTCTGCAAACCATCGCCCAGGTTCGGCCGACCCAGGCTCAGGGCGGTGTAGATCGTCAGCTGTCGCTCGGGCAGTTGGGCGATGCGCCGGTACAGCGCGTTGGCGAACAGGTTGGGCTTGCCCAGCCCCAGGGGCATGCCGAGGTGAATATGCGCGGGCAGGCGCTCGAGCACGTCATCCACCGCCTGTTCGATTGAACACAACTGCACCATCGGACCCTCCAGGACATTCCATGAATGTGGGTTGGACCGAGCTTGCCGGGTCTTGGTTGCGATGAACAGCCCCGAAAAATCCCGGGCGCAAAAAAGCCGCTCGTAAGCGGCTTTTTTGTGAAGGATGTCGGCGTATTACAGGCCAGACATCTCTTTGATGGCGCCCTTGAGGTCGTCATCCGAGCAGTCGGCGCAGGTGCCTTTTGGCGGCATGGCGTTAACGCCGGTGATGGCCTTGGCCAGGATGCCGTCGAGACCGCCCTGATGATCGGCGCGCTCTTTCCAGGCAGCCTTGTCACCGATTTTCGGCGCGCCCAGCAGGCCAGTACCGTGGCAAGCATTGCAATGTTTTGCAATCACGTCAGCCGGCTTCTTGGCACCGCCAGCGCCGCCAGCCGAAGCCACCACTTCCATACCCTTGCATTCCTTGCCCTGGACGCAGACCTGGCCGACGGGTTCAAGGCGCTTGGCGATTTCGTCGTTCGGCGCCGCTTGAGCGGTCGCAGCCCATAGGGCCAATACGGTTGCTGGTGCAGCCAGCATTTTCATAATTAGGTTCACGCGTACACCCTCAATGGTGGCTAGTCACGCCTGCGGCCACGGTTTGCAGGCGGGCGCAAGTATAGCGGTAAGCCTGTCACTCTGAAACAACCCCAAAGTCGCAAGGGTCTTGTTTGTCATGACAGCCCAACAAGTGGGCGCCTTTGCCACGCGGGCCTGGCGCCTCTTGGTCTAGAAATTGGCCGGTGTGGCTGCGCTGATCAGTCGCGCCGGCACGTCGAACGGATTACGGAAACGGTGGGGCTTGGTGCTTTCGAAATAGTAGCTGTCGCCAGCTTCAAGCACGAAGGTTTCGACACCGACCACCAATTCCAGCCGCCCTTCCACCAGGATCCCGGTTTCCTCGCCCTCATGGGTGAGCATCTCTTCACCGGTATCGGCACCCGGCGGATAGATCTCGTTGAGAAAGGCAATCGCCCGGCTCGGATGTGCTCGGCCCACCAGCTTCATGGTCACGGCGCCATCGGAGATGTCGATCAGTTCGTTGGCTTTGTAGACGATCTGAGTCGGTTTTTCCTGAAGGATCTCTTCGGAGAAAAACTCGACCATGGACATGGGAATCCCGCCAAGGACCTTACGCAGCGAACTGATCGAGGGGCTGACGCTGTTCTTCTCGATCATCGAAATAGTGCTGTTGGTGACGCCCGCGCGCTTGGCGAGTTCACGCTGGGAAAGGCCTTTGAGTTTACGAATGGATTGCAGTCGTTCACCGACGTCCAATGCTGGAGCCTCCAGGGAATCAGGTTGTGTGGAAAGTGACCGTTATCATGGCGACAGCGTTCAGTATTTACAACACTTTGACCCGAATCCTGTGCGGTGAAGCGACTTTCGGTAGGTTACGCTTTGTGTCAGGCCCCGGAATAGAGCCGTGGCACCCGCCGAAGGTTGCAGAAAATCTGATAGGGAATCGTGTCAGCGGCCTTGGCGACGTCACTGGCGAGGATGTTCTTGCCCCACAACTCCACGGTCGAGCCGAGCCCGGCCTGGGGGACATGGGTCAAGTCGACAGCCAGCATGTCCATCGACACCCGGCCGACCAGTTGGCTGCGCTGTCCATCCACCAGCACCGGGGTCCCGGTGGGCGCCTGGCGCGGGTAGCCGTCGGCATAGCCCATGGCAACCACGCCAACCCGAGTCGGTTGCGTGGTGACGAAGCGGGCGCCATAGCCCACCGGTTCGCCGGCGGGCAATTCGCGCACGCTGATGATTTTCGACTCCAGGGTCATCACCGGTTGCAGGCGCGAGGCGACGGCATTGGGCTCGTCAAAGGGCGTGGCCCCGTAGAGCATGATGCCCGGGCGCACCCAGTCGCTGGGTATCTGCGGCCAGCCTAGCACCGCCGGTGAGTTGCGCAGGCTGATCTGCGCCACCAGGCCCTGGCGGGCCTTGTCGAATATCGCCAGTTGCTCGGTGCTGCTGGGGTCGTGCAATTCATCGGCACGGGCGAAGTGGCTCATCAAGACAATCTTTGCCACGTTGCCGCTGGCGAGCAGGCGACGGTAGGCCGCCTGGTAATCCGCCGGATGCAGGCCGACCCGGTGCATGCCGGAATCGAGCTTGAGCCAGACCGTGATCGGCTGGCTCAGCGCGGTTTTTTCAATCGCTTCGAGCTGCCACAACGAATGCACCACGCACCAGAAATCGTGCTCGACGATCAACGGCAGCTCATCGGCTTCAAAAAAACCTTCCAACAGCAGGATCGGCCCACGGATCCCGCCGGCCCGCAGTTCCAAGGCTTCTTCGATACAGGCCACGGCGAACCCGTCCGCCGTGTCCTGCAGGGCCTCGGCGCAACGCACCGCACCGTGTCCGTAGGCGTCGGCCTTGATTACCGCAAGGGCCTTGGCCGCCGTGACTTCGCGGGCCAATTGGTAGTTGTGACGCAGGGCTTGGAGGTCGATCAGGGCACGGGCAGGACGCATGGCGGCAGGCTTCTAGGCGGTCATGAATAAAAAACCGACGCGGGCTGGCAGGGTGGACCAACCACAGCGCCGGAAGAGGGATCGTTTAGGCCGGAACTAAGGCAGCGCAGCCACGACGGACAGCTCCACCAGGATCTCTGGCTCACACAGCTTGGCTTCCACCGTGGCCCGGGCCGGGGCAACGCCTTTGGGCAACCAGTTGTCCCAGATGGCGTTCATGCCTTCGAAGTGGGCCTCGATGTCCTTCAGGTAGATCGTCACCGATAACAGCCGCGTCTTGTCGGTCCCGGACAAATCCAGCAAACGCTCGATATTGGCCAGGCATTCACGAGTCTGCTGTTCAATACCGGCGTTCATGTCGTCGCCGACCTGCCCCGCCAGGTAAACGGTGCCGTTGTGCACAACAACCTGGCTCATGCGGTCATTGGTGAGCTGGCGCTGGATTGACATGTTTTGCAGACTCCTGGGGTTTGCTGCCATAACGGGAAATATCGAGACCTTCGGCGCTGATCTGCGGCTTTTTCTTCGCCATCAGGTCGGCCAAAAGGCGACCGGAACCACAGGCCATGGTCCATCCGAGGGTGCCGTGGCCGGTATTCAGAAACAGATTCTTGAACGGTGTGGCACCCACGATGGGCGTGCCGTCGGGGGTGGTCGGGCGCAAGCCGGTCCAGAAACTGGCCTGGGTCAGATCGCCGCCCTGAGGATAAAGGTCGTTGACGATCATCTCCAGGGTTTCGCGCCGACGTGGATTGAGGGACAGGTCAAAACCGGCGATTTCCGCCATGCCACCCACGCGAATGCGATTGTCGAACCGGGTGATCGCCACTTTGTAGGTTTCGTCGAGAATGGTCGAGGTCGGGGCCATCGCCGGGTTGGTGATCGGCACGGTCAGGGAGTAGCCCTTGAGCGGGTACACCGGCGCGCGGATCCCCAACGGCTTGAGCAGTTGCGGTGAGTAGCTGCCCAGGGCCAGGACGTAGCGGTCGGCGGTTTCCAGCTTGCCGTCGATCCAGACACCGTTGATGCGGTCACCGGCAAAGTCCAGACGCTGGATGTCCTGGCCGAAGCGGAATTGCACACCCAGCTTCACCGCCATTTCCGCCAGGCGCGTAGTAAACATCTGACAGTCGCCGGTCTGGTCATTAGGCAGGCGCAAGGCACCAGCCAGGATGTCGGTGACATTGGCCAGGGCCGGCTCGACCCGGGCGATGCCTTCACGGTCGAGCACTTCGAATGGTACGCCAGACTCTTTCAATACAGCGATGTCTTTTGCCGCGCCATCGAGCTGGGCCTGGGTGCGGAACAGCTGTGTAGTCCCGAGGCTACGCCCTTCGTAGGCAATGCCGGTTTCGGCGCGCAGCTCGTCGAGGCAGTCACGGCTGTACTCGGACAGGCGCACCATGCGCTCCTTGTTGATGGCATAGCGGCTGGCGGTGCAATTGCGCAGCATCTGGGCCATCCACAGGTATTGATCGATGTCGGCAGTGGCCTTGATCGCCAGTGGCGCATGGCGTTGCAGCAGCCACTTGATGGCCTTGAGCGGCACGCCCGGCGCGGCCCACGGCGAGGCATAACCCGGCGACACCTGGCCGGCGTTGGCGAAACTGGTTTCCATGGCAGGCGCTGGCTGACGGTCGACCACCACCACTTCAAACCCGGCACGGGCCAGATAATAAGCACTGACGGTACCGATGACGCCGCTACCCAAGACCAGAACGCGCATGTTGATGCCCTCATCGCGGATGATCCGCTGACGTTTGTTGTACATAGCTTTGATGGGCGCAGTGTAAAAAAGATCAGCCAGTGCTTTTCACTATATAAACACCTATATTTGGCGAGAATTCTCGGCAAAACCCCTTTTCATGGAGGCGCATCACCTGTGCGTACCAACACCCAGACCAAACGCGAGCTGGACAAGATCGACCGCAACATCCTGCGGATTCTCCAGGCGGACGGACGGATCTCCTTCACCGAGCTGGGGGAAAAGGTCGGCCTTTCGACCACGCCCTGTACCGAGCGGGTCCGGCGCCTGGAGCGCGAGGGCATCATCATGGGCTACAACGCCCGGCTCAATCCGCAGCACTTGAAGGGCAGCCTGCTGGTGTTTGTCGAGATCAGTCTCGACTACAAGTCCGGCGACACCTTCGAAGAGTTCCGACGCGCCGTGCTGAAATTGCCTCACGTGCTGGAATGTCACTTGGTGTCAGGAGATTTCGACTATCTGGTGAAGGCGCGGATTTCCGAGATGGCGTCGTACCGCAAGCTGCTGGGGGATATCCTGCTCAAACTGCCCCACGTGCGCGAATCCAAGAGCTACATCGTGATGGAAGAAGTGAAGGAGAGCTTGAACCTGCCGATTCCGGATTGAGTCTGGCTCAAGGCAATGGTTATCTGGACGGCCGCTTTCGCGAGCAAGCTCGCTCCCACATCGTGCGGCAGTGAATACCTTCTTGTGAGCAATGAAGATCCATTTGTGGGAGCAAGCTTGCTCGCGAAGGCCGCGACTCGGTATCGCTGCCTGCTAGACCAACACCTGCCGGGTGCTGGCCATGTATTCATGAATCTGTTTCTCGACCCGCGGATGGATCAGCTCCACCGGCCGCCGGCCATTGGGGCAGGGCAAGGTCGCCGTGGTACCAAACAGTCGGCAGATCAGCGGCCGCTCGTCGTAGACCGTGCAACCGTTGGGCCCCAGGTGCACGCAGTCCAGGGCTTCCAAGGCCGCGTCCTGTTCGGCGCGGGTCTTGCGGGGCAAGCGGGCCATTTCCTCGGGCGAGGTGGTGACCGGACCGCAGCAGTCATGGCAGCCCGGTACGCACTCGAACGTGGGAATCTGCTGGCGTAGCGTGCGGATTTTTTGACTGTTGCAGCTCATCGAGGCGGTTACCGAGAGGGACAAACCGGGATTCTGCCTTAAAGGCCGAGAGCCAGACAGCGCCAACCGACCGGTGTTGCCCAGAAAGGAATCCCCGGCTTATGCTCCGTAAAATTTCTCAAACACAATAATCAGGATTACGCACATGAACGCCCGTGTTCAGCAACCCGCCCCGAACCACGCGCACGCCGCCTCCTACTACGCCGCCAGCAGCCTGCCGCAACCGGACCATCCGCTGCTGCAGGGTGAGTTGCGGGCGGATGTCTGCGTCGTCGGCGGCGGGTTCTCCGGGTTGAACACGGCGATCGAACTGGCCGAACGCGGCATGAGCGTGGTGCTGCTGGAAGCGCACCGGATCGGCTGGGGCGCCAGCGGGCGCAACGGCGGGCAATTGATCCGTGGCGTCGGTCACGGCCTCGACCAGTTCGCGCCGATCATCGGCACCGATGGCGTGCGCCAGATGAAACTCATGGGTCTTGAGGCTGTGGAAATCGTCCGACAGCGCGTCGAGCGTTTTCAGATCCCGTGCGATCTCACCTGGGGCTACTGCGACCTCGCCAACAAACCCAGCGACCTGGAAGGCTTCGCCGAAGACGCCGAAGAATTGCGCAGCCTGGGTTATCGCCACCCAACCCGACTCCTGCAAGCTGATGAAATGCACAGCGTCGTGGGTTCGGATCGCTACGTCGGCGGACTGATCGACATGGGTTCGGGTCATTTGCATCCGTTGAACCTGGCCCTGGGCGAAGCCGCCGCCGCGCAGCAACTGGGGGTCCGGCTGTTCGAACAATCGGCGGTCACACGCATCGACTACGGCCCCGAGGTGAAAGTGCACACCCATCAGGGCTCAGTCCGCGCCAAGACCCTGGTGCTGGGCTGCAACGCCTACCTCAATGGACTCAATCCGCAACTCGGCGGCAAAGTCCTGCCGGCCGGCAGCTACATCATCGCCACCGAACCCTTGAGCCAGGCCCAGGCACAGGCGCTGTTGCCGCAGAACATGGCCGTCTGCGACCAACGGGTGGCACTGGATTACTACCGGCTTTCGGCGGATCGCCGCTTGCTGTTTGGCGGGGCCTGTCACTATTCCGGCCGCGACCCGCAGGACATTGGCGCCTACATGCGTCCGAAGATGCTCAGGGTGTTCCCGCAACTGGCGGATGTGAACATCGATTATCAATGGGGCGGGATGATTGGCATCGGCGCCAACCGTTTGCCGCAGATCGGCCGGCTCAAGGACCAGCCCAATGTGTATTACGCCCAAGCCTATTCCGGCCACGGGGTGAATGCCACGCACCTGGCCGGCAAACTGTTGGCCGAAGCCATCAGCGGGCAGCAGAGCAGCGGTTTTGACTTGTTCGCCCAGGTTCCGCACATGACCTTCCCGGGTGGCAAGCATTTACGCTCACCGCTGTTGGCGCTGGGGATGTTGTGGCATCGATTGAAAGAGTTGGTTTAAAGAACTTCAGCACTACGGATGACGCTATCGCGGGCAGGCCTAGCTCCCACAGGTCAATTTCAAATCTGTGGGAGCAAGCAAATCTGTGGGAGCAAGGCTTGTCCGCGATAGCAATCTCAGGACCCACACCGCTTCAAAGCCGCCAGAATGGTTTGAGCCCCTCCTCCCGCGCCTGCTCCCGACTCAGCCCGACGTCACGCAACTGTTCGGGTGTAAGTTCCAGCAAGGCCTTGCGTGTATGCAGACGATGCCAGAACAGGGCCCAGCGGCTCAGGCCGGACGGCGCATTGCGCAATGTCGCGCTACGCAGCCCCTTCTCCTGCCCTGCCGCCAGTTCCTGACTGTGTAACGTCAGCCGCACATCGCTCAAGCCGTTCATTTTGATCGCTCCTGTTTACTTGGGTAGCCAGAGGTTTCATGATGCGCGGACGACCGAAAACGATACAGATTCAACCAGTTTCTTTTATAAGCATACAGATTCGATATTTACGGCACTGAATCGTCATTTTCCACCTCAACTGTATCGGTTGCAGTTGTCCACCTCATCGGGAGCGCACCATGACCCTCTACGTGAACCTCGCCGAACTGCTCGGCACCCGCATCGAACAGGGCTTCTACCGCCCCGGCGACCGGCTGCCGTCGGTGCGGGCATTGAGCACGGAACATGGGGTCAGTTTGAGTACGGTGCAGCAGGCCTATCGCGTGCTGGAGGACAGTGGACTGGCGATGCCTAGGCCCAAGTCCGGCTACTTCGTACCCGTGGGCCGCGAATTGCCGGACCTGCCGGTGGTAGGCCGGCCGGCCCAGCGCCCTGTGGATATTTCCCAGTGGGACCAGGTGCTGGAACTGATACGCGCCGTACCGCGCCCGGATGTGGTGCAGCTGGGACGCGGCATGCCGGACATCAACTCACCGACCATGAAGCCGCTGCTGCGCAGCTTGGCGCAGATCAGCCGCCGGCAAGACATGCCCGGCCTGTATTACGACAACATCTACGGCAACCTCGCACTGCGCGAGCAGATCGCCCGGCTGTCGCTGGACTCTGGCTGCCAACTGGGGCCCAACGATCTGATCATCACCACCGGCTGTCACGAAGCTCTGTCGGTCAGCATCCGCGCCACCTGCGAACAAGGCGATATCGTCGCGGTGGACTCACCCAGCTTTCACGGAGCCATGCAAACCCTCAAGGGCCTGGGCATGAAGGCCTTGGAAATTCCCACCGACCCACTCACCGGCATCAGCCTGGAAGCACTGGAACTGGCCCTGGAACAATGGCCGATCAAGGCCATACAGTTGACCCCCAGCTGCAACAACCCGCTGGGCTACATCATGCCCGACGCCAATAAACGCGCGCTGCTGAACCTGGCACAGCGCTTCGACGTGGCGATTATCGAAGATGATGTGTATGGAGAATTGGCCTACACATACCCTCGCCCACGCACCATCAAGTCCTTCGATGAAGACGGCCGCGTCCTGCTCTGCAGTTCATTTTCCAAGACCCTGGCGCCTGGCCTGCGCATTGGTTGGGTCGCGCCAGGCCGGTACCTGGAGCGGGTGCTGCACATGAAATACATCAGCACCGGCTCCACCGCGCCACAGCCGCAGATCGCCATTGCCGAATTTCTCAAGGGCGGGCATTTCGAACCCCATTTGCGGCGGATGCGCACGCAATACCAGCGCAATCGCGACGTGATGATCGACTGGGTCAGCCGCTACTTCCCTTCGGGCACTCGTGCCAGTCGCCCACGGGGCAGTTTCATGCTGTGGATCGAGTTGCCCGACGGCTTCGACACACTGAAGCTCAATCGGGTCCTGCTGGAGCAAGGCGTGCAGGTCGCCGTCGGCAGTATTTTTTCGGCATCGGGCAAGTACCGCAACTGCCTGCGGATGAACTACGCTGCCAAGCCAACGGCCCAGATCGAAGAGGCCGTACGCAAGGTCGGAGCCGCCGCTATCGCGCTGTTGAACGAAACCCAGCGCGACGTCGTCTGAACTTTATCCAGGGAAGCAGCACCCAACAGCCGATCAATGTGAACAAGCGGAACGATCCTACGTGAGATCCAGACCGATCCTGCCTGCGCTACTGTTAGTCGCCTCACTGCTGAGCGGCTGCGCCGGTCTTGATATCACCCGTGAGCCCTCCCAGGCCATGCCGGCCACCGAGTCCTCGTTCGGCCGCTCGGTCCAGGCCCAGGCCGCTTCCCATGAAGGGCGCTCGGGCTTTCGGCTGCTGTCGGACAGCACCGAGGCCTTCACCGCTCGGGCCGAGCTGATTCGCCACGCCCAAGGCAGCCTGGATTTGCAGTACTACATCGTCCATGACGGCATCAGCACGCGGATGCTGGTGGATGAACTGCTCAAGGCCGCCGACCGGGGGGTGCGCGTTCGGATCCTGCTGGACGACACCACCAGCGACGGCCAGGATCAGATCATCGCCACCCTCGCCGCCCATCCGCAAATCCAGATCCGCCTGTTCAACCCACTGCACTTGGGACGCGCCACCGGCGTGACTCGCAGCCTCGGACGCCTGTTCAACCTGTCGTTGCAGCACCGGCGGATGCACAACAAGCTGTGGCTGGCGGACAACAGCATGGCCATCGTCGGCGGTCGCAACCTGGGCGATGAGTATTTCGACGCCGAACCCAACCTGAACTTCACCGACATCGACCTGCTCAGCGTCGGGCCGGTGGCCGAACAATTGGGCCACAGCTTCGACCAGTACTGGAACAGCGCCCTGAGCAAACCCATCGAACAGTTCCTGTCCCATCGCCCCACGCCCAAGGACCTGGCCAACAGCCGCCTGCGCCTGCAAGAATCCCTGGAACAAACCCACAAGGAAAACCACGCGCTCTACCAGCAGCTGACCGCCTACAAGACCCAACCGCGCCTGGACACTTGGCGCGACCAGTTGATCTGGGCTTGGAACAAGGCGCTATGGGACGCGCCCAGCAAGGTGCTGGCCAAGGACGAACCGGACCCGCAGCTGTTGCTGACCACCCAACTGGCCCCCGAGCTGACGGGCGTGCGCAAAGAACTGATCATGATTTCCGCCTACTTCGTCCCCGGCCAGCCAGGCTTGGTGTACCTGACCAGTCGCGCCGATGCCGGCGTGTCGGTGAGCCTGCTGACCAACTCCCTGGAGGCCACCGACGTGCCCGCCGTGCACGGCGGCTATGCGCCGTACCGCAAGGCCCTGCTGCAGCATGGCGTGCGCCTGTTCGAGTTGCGCCGACAACCGGGCGATTCCGGCAGCAGCCCGCACCTGTTCTACAGCAAATCCTACGGCGAATCGGACTCCAGCCTGCACAGCAAGGCGATCATCTTCGATCAGCAGAAATCCTTCATTGGCTCGTTCAATTTCGACCCGCGCTCAGTGCTGTGGAACACCGAAGTCGGGGTGCTGGTCGACAGCCCTGAACTCGCCGGCCAAGTGCGTGAACTGGCCCTGCAAGGCATGGCGCCGGCCCTGAGTTATCAGGCCAGGCTGGAAGATGGAACGCTGGTATGGACCACAGAAGACAACGGCAAGATCCACGACCTGGCCCGCGAGCCGGGCAGCTGGTGGCGCCGGTTCAATGCCTGGTTCAGCACGACGATCGGGTTGGAGCGGATGTTGTAGGTCTGCACAAACCTCTGTGGCGAGGGGATTTATCCCCGCTGGCGCGCGAAGCGACCCTAAAAAAGGGTGATCTGCACCGATCCGACTGGCTGGATTCAGATTTTTGGGACTGCTGCGCAGTCCAGCGGGGATAAATCCCCTCGCCACAGGGGTTCCGGGATATTCAGGCGGGTTGGGTGGCCCCAAACGCCCCTTGACGCAACAACAGGATCACCAGCCCGAACGCCCCGGCCGCCATGAACAAAGGCAGTGCATGTCCGCTGACCCATTGGCTGCCCGCCCCCGCCACCAGTGGACCGATCAGACAACCGAGCCCCCACAGTTGCGCGACATGGGCGTTGGCCCGCACCAGCGCATCGTCACGATAACGCTCGCCGATCAGGATCAGCGACAACGTGAACAAACCGCCCGCGCTTGCGCCGAACAGCACCCACAGCGGCCAGATCAACAACGTATCGATCAGCAGCGGAACCGCCAGGCTCGATAACATCAGCGCCACCGCGCACCCGGTCAACAGGGCCCGGCGAGACACGCGATCGGCCAGGGCGCCGATGGGCAACTGCAGCAAGGCATCACCGACCACCACGGTGCTGACCATCGCCAACGCAATGTCGGCCGTGAAGCCCTGGCGCAGGCAATACACCGGCAGCAACGTGAGGATCATCGCCTCGAACGCAGCGAACAACGAGACCGCCCAGGCAATCGCCGGCAAACCTCGGCAAAACGTCCACAAATCGCCGAACGTGACGCTGCCGGCCTCACTGCTCGGCGCACCGCTACGACCCAGCAACAGCAAGGGTGCGACCAACAGCAGGCCGACACCCACCCAGAACCCGTAGTCATGATCGGTCCCCAGCGCGCCCAGCAGCAGCGGGCCGGATAGCTGGCTCAGGGCGTAGCTGCTGCCGTACAGCGCCACCAGCCGTCCACGCCATTTTTCAATGACCAGTTGGTTGATCCAGCTCTCACCCAGAATGAACACCAGAGTCAGAACCACGCCAATCATCAGGCGCAGCAGCAACCAGACCGGATAGCTGGGCAGCAGCGCCAGCAACCCGATGGACACCGCGCCACCCCACAGGCACAGGCGCATCAACGCCGCCGTGCCGAACCGCGCCGCCAGCCGGCTCGATACCTTGGCCCCGAGCAACACCCCCACGGCCGGCATGGCAGCCATCACGCCAATGGCGAACGAGCCATAGCCCCAGCCCTCCAGGCGCAGCGACACCAACGGCATGCTCACGCCCAGGGCCAGGCCGACGCTCAGGACGGACGCCAGCACGGCGAAATAGGTTGCCCAACGCATTTCCACGCTCCTGTGGAGGGTTATCAATCTCAGCCATCACCCAAAACCACTGTGGGAGCGAGCTTGCTCGCGATGGCGGAGCAACATTCAACAAAGTCGTCGTCTGTCATACCGCTATCGCGAGCAAGCTCGCTCCCACAGGGGATTTGTGTTGGCCGCCAATCTTCCGCTCATCCCGACCAATTTGGGAGCGAGCTTGCTCGCGATGGTGGCGCGACATTCAACAAATTCGTCGACTGTTGTACCGCTATCGCGAGCAAGCTCGCTCCCACAGAGGGAATCAGTACTGCATGGCGCCCCTGTCAGAGCTTGATCCAGGTCGACTTCAGCTCGGTGTATTTGTCGAACGCATGCAGCGACTTGTCGCGACCGTTGCCCGACTGCTTGAAGCCACCGAATGGCGCGGTCATGTCGCCGCCGTCGTATTGGTTGACCCATACGCTGCCGGCACGCAGGGCCTTGGCGGTCAGGTGAGCCTTGGAAATGTCCTTGGTCCACACCGCTGCGGCCAGACCATACGGCGTGTCGTTGGCGATTTCGATGGCCTGCTCGGCGGTGTCGAAAGCGATGACCGACAACACCGGGCCAAAAATCTCTTCCTGAGCGATTTTCATGGCGTTGCTCACACCGTCGAAAATCGTCGGCTCGACATACGTGCCGCCGGTTTCTTCAAGGATGCGCTTGCCACCGGCCACCAGTTTGGCGCCGTCGCTGTGACCGGCCTCGATGTAGGACAGCACGGTGTTCATCTGCTGGGTATCCACCAGCGCGCCGACGTTGGTGGCCGGGTCCAGGGGATTACCCGGTTTCCAGCCCTTGAGGGCTTCGATCACCAGCGGAAGGAACGTGTCCTTGATGGAGCGCTCCACCAACAGCCGCGAGCCGGCGGTGCAGACTTCGCCCTGGTTGAAGGCGATGGCGCTGGCGGCGGATTCGGCCGCGGCTTGCAGGTCCGGGGCATCGGCGAACACGATGTTCGGGCTCTTGCCGCCGGCTTCCAGCCAGATGCGCTTCATGTTCGATTCGCCGGAGTAAATCATCAGTTGCTTGGCGATTTTGGTGGAACCGGTGAACACCAGGGTATCGACGTCCATGTGCAGGGCCAGGGCCTTGCCGACGGTATGACCGTAGCCCGGCAGCACGTTCAGCACACCTTTCGGAATGCCGGCCTCAATCGCCAGTGCGGCAATGCGGATGGCGGTCAGCGGGGATTTTTCCGAGGGCTTGAGCACCACCGAGTTACCGGTGGACAGCGCCGGGCCGAGCTTCCAGCAGGCCATCATCAAGGGGAAGTTCCACGGCACGATAGCGCCCACGACGCCCACCGGCTCGCGGGTCACCAGGCCCAACTGATCGTGGGGGGTAGCCGCCACTTCATCGTAGAGCTTGTCGATGGCTTCACCGCTCCAGCTCAACGCTTGAGCTGCACCGGGAACATCGATGTTCAAGGAGTCGCTGATCGGCTTGCCCATGTCCAAGGTTTCGAGCAGTGCCAGCTCTTCGGCGTTCTGCTTGAGCAGGCCGGCAAAACGGATCATGGTCGCTTTGCGCTTGCTCGGCGCCAGGCGCGACCAGACACCAGAGTTGAAGGTGGCGCGGGCATTTTCGACAGCACGCTGGGCGTCGGCCACGTCGCAGCTGGCGATCTTGCCCAGCACACGGCCATCGACCGGGCTGAGGCAATCGAAGGTTTCGCCGGACACCGCATCGGTGTACTCACCGTTGATGAAGGCGCGGCCTTCGATCTTCAGGGCGCGGGCGCGTTGTTCCCAATCGGTACGAGTCAGGGTGGTCATGCGTGTGTCCTCCTCTTATTGAGTACGAACGCCGCGCAATGCGCAGCGCTCAAAAGAATTCTGCCCGGCCAGCTGTTTTCGGCGCCGTTTTCGGCTTAGGGCACCCGCCACCCTAAACCAGCGGCTGGTCATGTTTCAATATATTTGACACAACAGTGGCAAACGGCCTTGCGATGTTCGTTTTAATAAACATAGACTCGAGGCCTTCCACACGATCACTGGGGATCACCCGCATGAGCATTCAGGACATCGTCGACTTCAGCCAGGCCAATACCACCGCCGAACGTTATCGCCCGGATCCGGCCAAGGTGTTCAAGGGCGATCCCGAGCAAACCGTGTTCAACCACTACAGCAGCCCCTGCGGCCAGATGAACGCTGGCGTATGGGAAGGCGCCGTCGGCCAATGGATGGTCAATTACACCGAGCATGAATACTGCGAGATCGTCCAGGGCGTTTCCGTGCTGCGGGACAACGATGGCAACGCCAAGACCCTGCGGGCCGGCGACCGCTTCGTGATCCCGGCCGGGTTCAAGGGCACCTGGGAAGTGCTGGAGCCGTGCCGCAAGATCTATGTGGTGTTCGAGCAGGCCTGAACCACACCGTAAAAGACCGTGACACTTAATCATTGGTCAATAACCGCGGTGACGATTAAAACCTGCCATAGGCACCGCGCAATTTATCCTCACAGCGGGACGCGCAGGATGCGCGACCCACCCAACCGGTGAGTGCCTTAACTTTTTAACTATCAGCAAGGAAGCTAGAAATGCCTAATCAAAACGACACCGTTGTCGTGCCGACGCCAAACGATCAGTGCGATATCGCTATCGCCCAGTACACCATTGGCCAAAAATACACCCCTGAGCTGCGTGAAGAAGTTCGCGCCCTGGCCAACGGAGCCCCGGTTCGCCCCGCAGGCCCAAAACACCCGATAACCTACGATCTGCGCCCGCGCCGCATCAACCTTGTAACCGATGCCGACGGCATTATCATCGGCATTAAATGCGGTTGATCCACAAGATCCAAACGCAACAAAAAAGGCCCGTATCTCGCGATACGGGCCTTTTTTGTAAGACGGAAAAATCAATTACTTGATTTTGCCTTCCTTGTAGATCACGTGCTTGCGAACAACCGGATCATATTTCTTGATCTCGATTTTGTCCGGGGTAGTACGCTTGTTCTTGTCGGTAGTGTAGAAGTGACCAGTACCGGCGCTCGAGATCAAACGAATCAATTCACGCATGATTAGCTCCCTTAAACCTTGCCATCGCGACGAAGTTCGGCCAGCACGACACTGATGCCACGCTTGTCGATGATACGCATGCCCTTGGCAGATACGCGCAGACGCACAAAACGTTTCTCTTCTTCAACCCAGAAGCGGTGATGCTGCAGGTTCGGCAGGAAACGACGACGGGTTTTGTTGTTTGCGTGGGAAATGTTATTCCCAGTCACCGGACCCTTACCGGTAACTTGACAGACTCTCGACATGCCTCAGCCCTCTAAAACCACATGCCCAACCCGGCATGGGTTGGCCGCTTAATCTCTCAGTCATTTGGCGCCAGGCGCCGCGTTTCTTTAAGGGTCTTACCGGCTACACCTACAGTGAAGGAACCGGGCCCCTAGAAAAGAGCGCTGCTTTATACCAGAAAGACCACAGCGCAACAACAGCCGATGTGATTTGTCTTCCTGGAGAAGCATCGACTAACCGCCCCGGACGGCGGGGGCAGAGGCTGGCACGGCCCCTGACCGCTCGTCGCTGCACGCAGGTTTTTTTCACGCGCGTGCAGGTTCTGGCCATCCACACCGTCGCCGCAGCGTGCCGGAAAATGCAAAAAGGGGATAGTCATTTGGCAGCGAGCCCACTAGGGTAGGCCTTTTCCAGACTGCACTCGCAGATGGGCCTTCGACTTGCACAGGAAACCGACCATGCGCCTCGCTGCCCTACCGTTGTTGCTCGCCCCTCTGCTGATCACCCCGCAGGCCTTGGCCGCCGCCCTGAGCGTCTGCACCGAAGCCAGCCCGGAAGGGTTCGATGTCGTCCAGTACAACTCCCTGACCACCACCAACGCCTCCGCCGACGTGCTGATGAATCGCCTGGTGGATTTCGATACCGCCAGCGGCAAGGTGGTCCCCAGTCTGGCCGAGCGCTGGGAAGTCTCCACCGATGGCCTGACCTACGTGTTCAAGCTGCGGCCACGGGTCAAGTTCCATCACACCGATTACTTCACGCCGCGCCGCGACCTGACCGCCGAGGACGTGAAGTTCAGCTTTGAGCGCATGCTCGACCCGGCGAACCCGTGGCACAAGGTGGCGCAAAGCGGCTTCCCCCACGCCCAGTCCATGCAATTGCCGGTGCTGATCAAGAAAATCGACGCCCTGGACCCGCTGACCGTGCGCTTCACCCTCGATCACGCCGACTCGACCTTCCTGGCGACGTTGAGCATGGGCTTTGCCTCCATCTATTCAGCCGAATACGCCGATCAGTTGATGCAGGCCGGCACACCGGAGAAACTCAACAACCAGCCGGTCGGCACCGGCCCGTTCATTTTCAACCGATTCCAGAAAGACGCTTCGATTCGCTACAAAGCCAACCCGGATTATTTTGGCGGCAAGCCCCAAGTGGACCCCTTGATCTTCGCCATCACGCCGGACGCCAACGTGCGCCTGCAGAAATTGCGCCGCAACGAATGCCAGATCGCCCTGTCGCCCAAGCCACTGGACGTGCAGGCCGCCCGACAGGAAGCGACCCTGAGCGTGGCCCAGACCGAAGCCTTCATGACCGCGTTCGTGGCGATCAACAGCCAGCACCCGCCACTGGACAAGCCTGAGGTGCGACAAGCCATCAACCTGGCGTTCGACAAGGCCAGCTACCTCAAGACCGTCTTCGAAGGCACCGCCGAAGCCGCTAACGGCCCTTACCCGCCTAACACCTGGAGCTACGCCAAAAGCCTGCCCGGCTACGCCCATGACCCGGCGAAGGCCCGTGACCTGCTGGCCAAGGCCGGTTTGAAGGAAGGCTTCAAGACCACGATCTGGACCCGTCCCTCCGGCAGCCTGCTCAACCCCAATCCGAGCCTTGGTGCGCAGTTGCTGCAATCGGACCTGGCGGAAATCGGCATCCAGGCCGAAATCCGCGTGATCGAATGGGGCGAACTGATCCGCCGCGCCAAGGCCGGCGAACATGACCTGCTGTTCATGGGCTGGGCCGGTGACAACGGCGACCCGGACAACTTCCTCACGCCGCAGTTTTCCTGCGCGGCAGTCAAATCCGGTACCAACTTCGCCCGCTACTGCAACCCGGACCTGGACAAACTGATCAGCGCCGGCAAGACCACCGGCGAACAAGGTGTGCGTGCCAAGCTGTACGAGCAGGCCCAGGCACAGATCCAGCAGCAGGCCCTGTGGCTGCCCCTGGCCCACCCCACCGCCTTCGCGCTGACCCGCAAGGATGTGCAGGGTTATTCGGTGAGCCCGTTTGGGCGGCAGGATTACGCCAAAGTCAGCCTCAAGTAACCCCGCCCCCCCAGAGCCCCTCCGGGGGAGCCTGGGGGGAGCAAAGCTTGCTCGCGATGACGTCGTCACATACAACCCTTGTGTTGGCTGTAAAACCGCTATCGCGAGCAAGCTTTGCTCCCACAAGGAATTGTTCAAGCCTAATCGGGCCTACATCCACCCATACTCCGCCATCGACAGCGGCTCCCCATCGCCAACAATGAAGTGGTCGAGCACCCGCACGTCGATCAGCTCCAGGGCCTCCTGGAGCCGCTCGGTGAGCACCCGGTCGGCCTGGCTGGGCTCGGTGTTGCCGGAGGGGTGGTTGTGGCACAGGATCAACGCAGCGGCGTTGTGGGCCAGGGCGCGCTTGACCACCTGCCGGGGATGGACACTGGCGCTGTCGATAGAACCGCGAAACAGCGCTTCGAAGGTCAGCACCTGATGCTTGGAATTGAGAAACAGGCAACCGAACACCTCGTGGGGCTCGTGGCGCAGCATGGACTTCAGGTATTCACGCACCGCGAACGGGCTTTCCAGCATGGTCTTTTCCCGCGCCCGTTCAGCCAAATGCCGCCGACTCATTTCCTGAGCCGCCTGCAGTTGGGCAAACTTCGCCGGCCCGAGCCCCATGTGATTGCTGAATGTGATCTGATCCGCTTCAAGCAGTGCGCGCAGGCTGCCAAATTGAATCAACAGTTGTCGCGCCAGATCCACAGCGCTTTTGCCCGACACGCCGGTGCGTAAAAAAATCGCCAGCAGCTCGGCGTCCGAAAGACTCCCCGCCCCCAGCGCCAATAACCTCTCCCGTGGCCGTTCGGCCGCAGGCCAATCGCGAATACTCATGGCATCTCCCTGATTGTGGGCGCCGCTGTTCCGTAGCGGTCGCTGTGATATCGTAGCCCATCTTTTTTGCAGGCGATTAGCACCCTGGCAGCTGCTGCCAAGGGGTTCGCCTTGCACTGACCACTGAAATCGAAAGGCAGGCCTATGCAGCGGCTGTATCGGAAACGCATCGTTCTGGGCGTCGGCGGCGGCATTGCCGCCTACAAGAGCGCCGAGCTGGTTCGCAGGCTTATCGACCAGGGCGCGGAAGTACGGGTCGTCATGACCCGTGGTGGCAGCGAGTTTATTACCCCGCTGACCATGCAAGCCCTGTCCGGGCACCCGGTCCACCTGGATTTGCTCGACCCGGCGGCCGAAGCCGCCATGGGCCATATCGAACTGGCCAAATGGGCCGACCTGGTGCTGATCGCCCCGGCCACGGCCGACCTGATCGCCCGTCTGGCCCAAGGCATCGCCGACGACCTGCTGACCACCCTGGTGCTCGCCACCGACGCCGTGGTCGCCGTTGCACCCGCCATGAACCAAGCCATGTGGCGCGACCCGGCCACCCAGGCCAACCTGCAATTGCTGGAAAGCCGCGCCCTGAAAGTCTTCGGCCCGGCCTCAGGCAGCCAGGCCTGCGGAGATGTCGGCATGGGGCGCATGCTCGAAGCCACGGACCTGGCCCAGTGCGCCGCCGACTGCTTCCAGCGCCAGGCCCTGACCGGCAAGCATGTGCTGATCACCGCCGGGCCGACCCAGGAAAACATCGACCCGGTGCGCTACATCACCAACCACAGCTCCGGGAAAATGGGCTTCGCCCTGGCCGAAGCCGCCGTGGAAGCCGGCGCCCGGGTGACGCTGATTACCGGCCCGGTGCACCTGCCGACCCCGGACCGGGTCACGCGCATCGACGTGGTCAGTGCCCGGGACATGCTCGCGGCCTGCGAAGCGGCCATCCCGTGCGACCTGTTCATCGCCTCGGCTGCGGTAGCGGACTACCGCCCCGAAGTCGTTGCCCCGCAAAAATTGAAGAAAGACCCTACAAGCGGTGACGGCCTGCTACTACAAATGGTGCGCAACCCGGATATCCTGGCCAGCATCGCCACCCGCCCCGACCGTCCGTTCAGTGTCGGCTTCGCCGCCGAGACCGAACACCTGCTCGACTACGCCGCCCGCAAGCTCAAGGACAAGAACCTCGACTTGATCGTCGCCAACGACGTCGCCAACCCGAGCATCGGCTTCAACAGCGAAGAAAACGCCTGCAGCGTGATCGACCGCCAGTTGCACGCCACGCTTTTCGCCCAGACCAGCAAGAGCAAGATTGCCCGCCAGCTGATCACTTTTATCGCCGAACGTCTGAACCAGGTTTAATGTCATGCACGCCCTACAAGCCAAGATCCTCGACCCACGCATCGGTAGCGAATTCCCGCTGCCGCAATACGCCACACCGGGCTCCGCCGGCCTCGACCTGCGGGCGATGCTCAAGCAGGACACGATCCTGGAACCAGGCCAGACCCTGCTGATTCCTACCGGCCTGTCGGTGTACATCGGCGACCCGGGCCTGGCCGCGCTGATCCTGCCGCGCTCGGGCCTGGGCCACAAGCACGGCATCGTGCTGGGCAACCTGGTGGGCCTGATCGACTCCGACTACCAGGGCGAATTGATGGTGTCGTGCTGGAACCGCGGCCAGACGGCCTTCAACATTGCCGTGGGCGAACGCATCGCGCAGTTGGTGCTGGTGCCGGTGGTCCAAGCCCACTTCGAACTGGTCGAGGAATTCGACGAGAGCCAGCGCGGCGCCGGTGGTTTCGGACATTCCGGCAGCCATTGACCGTGCGATTCCGGGCCGGGCGTCCTGCCCGGCCCGTTTGTTAAGCTTCTGTTTCAGGACAAAAAATGCGCAATGGCTTTCTGCTAGGTTTCCCATCCGGAATCAATGTATTAGGCGAGCGAGGCCGGGGTAACGCTGTCTCATGGCAATTTCCCACCACGAACTCTCTGTCAAAAACGCCGTCATACCCTTCAGCTTGAGCCTGCCGACGCCCAGTGCCGGCCTGTCCAGTCACTTTCCTGATAGAGCGCCCCGCCCATGAACACCCCAGCCGCAATCGCCCCGATCTTCCCTGAAAGCATTTTCCGCGCCTACGACATCCGTGGCGTGGTACCGGAAACCCTCACCGCCGAAACCGCCTATTGGATCGGCCGCGCCATTGGCTCCCAGAGCCTGGCCCAGGGCGAACCGAACGTGTGCGTCGGCCGTGATGGCCGCTTGTCGGGCCCTGAGCTGGTAGAACAGTTGATCAAAGGCGTTGCCGACAGTGGCTGCCACGTCAGCGACGTGGGCCTGGTACCGACCCCGGCGCTGTACTACGCCGCCAACGTGCTGGCCGGCAAATCCGGTGTGATGCTCACCGGCAGCCACAACCCGTCGAACTACAACGGCTTCAAGATCGTCATTGCCGGCGACACCCTCGCCAACGAGCAGATCCAGGCCCTGCACACCCGCCTCAAGACCAACGACCTGAGCAGCGGCCAGGGCAGCGTGACCAAGGTCGACATCCTCGAGCGCTACAACGACGAGATCGTCAAGGACGTGAAGCTCGCCCGACGCCTGAAAGTGGTGGTCGACTGCGGCAACGGTGCGGCCGGCGTGATCGCCCCGCAACTGATCGAAGCCCTGAATTGCGAAGTCATCCCGCTGTTCTGCGATGTGGACGGTAACTTCCCCAACCACCACCCGGACCCGGGCAAGCTGGAAAACCTGCAAGACCTGATCGCCAAGGTCAAGGAAACCAACGCCGACCTGGGCCTGGCCTTCGACGGCGACGGTGACCGCGTGGGCGTGGTGACCAATACCGGCAGCGTGGTGTTCCCCGACCGCCTGCTGATGCTATTCGCCAAGGACGTGGTGGCGCGCAATCCGAACGCCGAAATCATCTTCGACGTTAAGTGCACCCGTCGCCTGGTGCCACTGATCAAGGAATATGGCGGTCGTCCGCTGATGTGGAAAACCGGTCATTCGTTGATCAAGAAGAAAATGAAACAGAGCGGTGCCCTGCTGGCCGGTGAAATGAGCGGCCACATCTTCTTCAAGGAGCGCTGGTTCGGTTTCGACGACGGTATCTACAGCGCCGCGCGCCTGCTGGAGATCCTCAGCAAGGAAAAATCCACGGCCGAAGAGCTGTTCGCAACCTTCCCGAACGATATTTCTACGCCAGAAATCAATATCCATGTGACCGAAGAGAGCAAATTCAGCATCATTGATGCACTGCACGACGCCCAGTGGGGCGAAGGCGCCGAACTGACCACCATCGACGGTGTGCGGGTCGACTACCCACAAGGCTGGGGCCTGGTCCGCGCGTCCAACACCACCCCGGTGCTGGTGCTGCGCTTCGAGGCCGACAACGAGGCCGAACTGCAGCGCATCAAGGACGTGTTCCACACCCAACTCAAACGTGTTGCACCTGATCTCCAACTACCGTTTTGATTTTTTGAAGCACTACCGGAGCCCTGAATGACCCTCGAACGCGAAGCCGCCGCCAACACCGCCAAGGTCCTGTCCGAAGCGTTGCCTTATATCCGACGCTACGTCGGCAAGACCCTGGTGATCAAATACGGCGGCAACGCGATGGAAAGCGAGGAGCTGAAAACCGGCTTCGCCCGCGACATCGTGCTGATGAAGGCCGTGGGCATCAACCCGGTGGTGGTCCACGGCGGCGGCCCGCAAATCGGCGACCTGCTCAAGCGCCTGTCGATCGAGAGCCACTTCATCGACGGCATGCGTGTGACCGATGCGCAGACCATGGATGTGGTGGAAATGGTCCTCGGCGGTCAGGTCAACAAGGACATCGTCAACCTGATCAACCGCCATGGCGGCAGCGCCATTGGCCTGACGGGCAAGGACGCCGAGCTGATCCGGGCGAAGAAGCTCACCGTCACCCGCCAGACCCCGGAGATGACCCAGCCGGAAATCATCGACATCGGTCACGTGGGCGAAGTGGTCGGCATCAACACCGACCTGCTGAACCTGCTGGTCAAGGGTGACTTCATCCCGGTGATCGCGCCGATCGGCGTGGGCGCCAACGGTGAGTCGTACAACATCAATGCCGATCTGGTGGCGGGCAAGGTTGCCGAGGCACTGAAAGCTGAAAAGCTGATGCTGCTGACCAACATCGCCGGCCTGATGGACAAGACCGGCAAGGTCCTGACCGGGTTGTCGACCCAGCAGGTTGACGACCTGATCGCTGACGGCACCATCTACGGCGGCATGCTGCCGAAGATTCGTTGCGCGCTGGAGGCGGTACAGGGCGGCGTCGGCAGCTCGCTGATCATCGACGGGCGGGTGCCGAATGCGATTCTGCTGGAGATCTTCACCGATACAGGTGTGGGTACGTTGATCAGTAATCGCAAGCGTCCGTAAGCGACACCGGTAAAAAAAGACCCCGCTCAACCAGGTTGAGCGGGGTCTTTTTTTGCACCTCTTTTTCAGATGATGCTTTTGTGGCGAGGGAGCTTGCTCCCGCTCGATTGCGCAGCGATCGCCAAAATGTTGGGGCCGCTGCGCAGCCCAGCGGGAGCAAGCTCCCTCGCCACAAGATCAAAATCAGGAGCCATTTCAGACGCCGAACTGGGCGCGGTAGGCTTCCACCGCCGGCAAATGCTGCTTGAGTTGCGGATCGTCGGCCAAAAACTCCAGCACCTGGTTCAGCGACACAATGCTGATCACCGGAATGCCGAAGTCGCGCTCCACTTCCTGGATCGCCGACAGCTCACCGTTGCCGCGCTCCTGACGGTTCAGGGCGATCAGCACGCCGGCCGCCTTAGCGCCTTCCTGGGAACCGATGATCTGCATCACTTCGCGAATGGCAGTGCCGGCGGTGATGACGTCGTCGATGATCAATACTTCGCCGGTCAGCGGCGCGCCGACCAGGCTGCCGCCTTCGCCGTGGGCCTTGGCTTCCTTGCGGTTGAAACACCAGGGCAGGTCGCGGCCGTGGTGTTCGGCCAAGGCGACGGCGGTGGTGGCGGCCAGGGGGATGCCTTTGTAGGCCGGGCCGAACAGCACGTCGAACGGGATGCCGCTCTCGACGATGGCTGCCGCGTAGAAACGCCCCAACTGCGCCAGGGCAGTACCGCTGTTGAACAGGCCGGCATTGAAGAAGTACGGGCTGGTGCGCCCGGACTTGAGGGTGAATTCACCGAAGCGCAAAACGCCGCGATCGATGGCAAAGCGAATGAAATCGCGCTGATACGCCTGCATGAAAAAAGCCTCAAATACCGCGGATTTAGCTAAATAGGTACACGCCGTGTATCATACACGCACGTGATTTTTGGGGCCATTTATGCGGATCATCAGTGTGAACGTCAATGGTATTCAGGCTGCAGTCGAGCGTGGTTTGCTCAGTTGGCTGCAAGCACAGAATGCCGACGTCATCTGCCTGCAGGACACCCGCGCCTCCGCCTTTGAACTGGACGATGCAGCCTTCCAACTGGATGGTTACTTCCTTTATGCCTGCGATGCCGAAGTCCCCGCCCAGGGTGGCGTGGCTTTGTACTCGCGGCTGCAACCGAAGGCTGTCATCAACGGTCTCGGTTTCGAGACGGCGGACCGCTACGGGCGCTACCTGCAAGCCGATTTCGACAAGGTCAGCATCGCGACCTTACTGCTCCCTTCGGGGCAGAACGGCGATGAAGATTTGAATCAGAAATTCAAGTTGATGGACGACTTCGCCCGTTACCTGGATAAACAGCGGCGCAAACGTCGCGAGTACATCTATTGTGGCTCGCTGTACGTGGCGCAACAGAAGCTGGATATCAAGAACTGGCGCGACAGCCAACAATCTCCTGGTTTCCTGGCGCCGGAACGGGCCTGGATGGACGAGATCATTGGCAACATGGGTTATGTCGATGCCCTGCGTGAAGTCAGCCGCGAAGGCGACCAATACAGCTGGTGGCCGGACAACGAGCAGGCCGAAATGCTCAACCTCGGTTGGCGTTTCGACTACCAGTTGCTGACGCCCGGGCTGCGCCGCTTCGTACGCAGCGCCCGCCTGCCGCGCCAGCCACGGTTCTCACAGCATGCGCCGCTGATCGTGGATTACGACTGGACGCTGACGATCTGAGTGTCGTTTCGCAGCCACAAAAAAACCGACAGCCGTGTCGGTTTTTTTGTGGACACCCATTTCTACCGTGGGAGCGAGCTTGCTCGCGATGGCGGCGGATCAACCAACATCGATGTTGAATGAAAAATCGCAATCGCGAGCAAGCTCGCTCCCACAGGGACAGGCGTTTACTGATCGTTATTTGACCAACCGCCAGGTAAACGGATACCGATACGGCAGTCCTTCATTGGCCTTCACGCCGCCAATGATGGTCAGCACCAGCGCACCGATGGCCACCAGGCCGAACAGGAAGAAGCCAATCACCACGATCATCAACAGCAGGCAGATCGCCGAGGCAATCGCCACAGTGATCTGGAAGTTCAGCGCTTCCTTGCCCTGGGCATCGATGAACGGGTCGGATTCACGCTTGAGCTGCCAGAGCACCAACGGCCCGATCAGCGTGCCAAACGGAATCCAGATCCCCAACAAGGCGGACAGGTGACAAAACATTGCCCATTGACGCGCCTCTTTGCTCGGCTGGGGCAGTAGGACTTGCTCATCACTCATGACACTCTCCTTGTCTGAAGCGCGAAACAATCAGTCAGCCAATGCGGCTTTTTGCAGTTCGAAAATCTCGTTCATGCCTTTCTTCGCCAATTCCAGCATAGCGTTCAAATCTTCCGGCTGGAACGGCGCGCCTTCGGCGGTGCCCTGGACTTCGATGAAACCGCCAGCACTGGTCATGACCACGTTCAGATCGGTCTCGGCGGCGGAGTCCTCCAAGTAATCCAGGTCCAGCACCGGCTCGCCCTGATACATGCCCACGGACACGGCGGCGATCATCTGCTTGAGCGGGTCGCCGCCCTTGAGGCCGCCGCGCTTCTTGATCACTTTCAAGGCATCGACCAGCGCAACCATGGCCCCGGTGATGGAGGCCGTACGTGTGCCGCCGTCGGCCTGGATCACGTCGCAGTCCACATACAGCGTCACGTCGCCTAGCTTGGACATGTCCAGCGCGGCGCGCAGCGAACGGCCGATCAAGCGCTGGATTTCCAGGGTACGACCGCCCTGCTTGCCGCGGCTGGCCTCACGCTGGTTCCGCTCACCGGTGGCGCGCGGCAGCATGCCGTATTCGGCGGTCAACCAGCCCTGGCCCTGGCCCTTGAGAAACCGTGGCACGCCGTTTTCGACACTAACAGTGCAGATGACCTTGGTATCACCGAATTCGACCAGTACAGATCCCTCGGCGTGTTTGGTGTAGTTGCGGGTAATGCGGATCGAGCGAAGCTGATCGGCAGCGCGACCACTTGGACGTTTCATAGGGAACACCTGTACAGAGGACGGAAAACTGCCGGACATTATAGAGCCGTGGGCCGCCAGAGGGCAGTTTAAAAAAACTGACGCGGCAGGTGAGCGCGCTCAAAACCCCGGCCGACGGGCTGCAGCGCTTTGTTGCCGGAGCTGTTTGGGCGCTTGCGTCCCACTGCGCTACAATCCTGCGCCTTTGCTGCCCTCGGGCTTTTATCTACAGATCCCAGGCCCACGACCACCGTCGTGCCGGCCTGCATTGCGAGGAACCTCCATGGTGCACAGCATGACCGCCTTCGCCCGCGTCGAAAAAGCCGGGGCCCAAGGCACGCTGAGCTGGGAACTGCGCTCGGTCAACAGCCGTTACCTGGAGCCGCACCTGCGCCTGCCCGAGTCCTTCCGCGACCTGGAAGGCGGAGTGCGCGAAGCGCTGCGCCAGGGCTTGTCCCGGGGCAAGCTGGAATGCACCCTGCGTTTCACCGAAGAAAGCACCGGCAAAGCCCTGCAAGTGGACCGCGAGCGCGCCGCGCAATTGGTCGCCGCCGCCGAAACCGTCGCCAGCCTGATCAAGAATCCGGCAGCCCTGAACCCGCTGGAAGTCCTGGCCTGGCCCGGCGTGCTGGTGGGTGACGCGAGCGACCCACAAGCGCTGAACGCCGAGGCGCTGGCACTGTTCAACCAAGGCTTGCAAGAACTCAAGGCCGGTCGCGAGCGTGAAGGCGCGGAGCTGGCCCGGCTGATCAACGAGCGCCTGACCTCCATCGAAGAAGACGTCAGCACCCTGCGCGAGCTGGTCCCACAGATGCTCGCCACCCAGCGCCAGAAAGTCCTCGACCGCTTCGCCGACATGAAGGCCGAGCTGGATCCGCAACGCCTGGAACAGGAAATGGTCATGCTCGCGCAAAAGAGCGACGTGGCCGAAGAACTGGATCGCCTGAGCACCCACATCATCGAAGTTCGCCGGGTGCTCAAGTCCGGCGGTGCGGCCGGTCGCCGCCTCGACTTCCTGATGCAGGAGCTCAACCGCGAAGCCAATACACTGGGCTCCAAAGCCTTCGACCCGCGCAGCACCCAGGCAGCGGTCAACCTCAAGGTGTTGATCGAGCAAATGCGCGAACAAGTGCAGAACATTGAGTAAGGCTAACCCGACATGACCCACAGCACCGGCACTCTCTACATCATTTCCGCGCCCTCGGGCGCCGGCAAGACCAGCCTGGTCAAGGCGTTGATCGACGCCGAGCCGCAAATTCGCGTCTCGGTCTCGCACACCACCCGTGCCATGCGCCCGGGGGAAGTGAATGGCGTGAACTATCACTTCGTCGACCGCGAAGAGTTCGTGAAGATGGCCGAGCACGGCGACTTCCTGGAGCGCGCCGAAGTCTTCGGCAACCTCTACGGCACTTCGCAAAGCTACTTGCAGCAGACCCTCGACGAAGGCCACGACCTGATCCTGGAAATCGACTGGCAAGGCGCCGAGCAGGTGCGCAAGCTGATGCCCCAGGCCCGCTCGATCTTCATCCTGCCGCCGAGCCAGCAGGCGTTGCGCCAGCGCCTGACCAACCGCGGCCAGGACAGTGACGAAATCATCGAAGGCCGGATGCGCGAAGCGGTCAGCGAAATGAGCCACTACGTCGACTACGATTACCTGATCATCAACGACGATTTCGCCCACGCACTGGACGACCTGAAGGCGATTTTCCGCGCCAGCCAGCTGCAACAGAAACGCCAGCAGCAACGTTTCGGTAAATTATTGGCCGAATTGTTGGGCTGATCAGCCCTTCCCAAAACCGCTGCGACGGCTTTACATTGGTAGTCGCAGCGCGCCGAGGGGTTTGGTTAAAAAATCAGCGCTTCCCTAAACGCTGGTGTTTTTTTAAACTGTCGAGTCCGCTCGCCCAACCGGGCAGCGCGCATATTGCATTCGCTCCGAGGAATACCATGGCCCGCGTAACCGTTGAAGACTGCCTAGAACACGTGGAAAACCGCTTTGAGCTGGTCATGCTCTCTACCAAGCGTGCCCGTCAACTGGCCACCGGCGGCAAAGAGCCATTGGTCCAGTGGGAAAACGACAAGCCTACCGTGGTAGCGCTGCGTGAAATCGCCGAAGGCCTGATGAGCTACGAGTTCATCGCCAACGCTGAAATCGTCGAAGACGAACCGCTGTTCGCAGCGTTCGAGGACGAGTCCAACGAGGCGGTCTAAGCCTATGCCTGGTCGACGTAGCACGGCGCGGGGTCACAGCAAACGGCAGGAGTCATCATCATGCCGAGCATAGACGCCCTCGCCGATCGCTTATCGGCCTACCTCGGCACGGACCAGGTCAACCTGGTCCGCCGAGCCTATTTCTACGCTGAACAAGCCCACGACGGCCAACGCCGCCGCAGCGGCGAAGCGTACGTCACGCATCCTCTTGCGGTGGCGAATATTCTTGCCGACATGCACATGGACCATCAGAGCCTGATGGCGGCGATGCTGCATGACGTGATCGAAGACACCGGCATTGCCAAGGAAGCGCTGCAAGCGCAGTTCGGCGAAACCGTGGCCGAACTGGTCGACGGGGTCAGCAAGCTGACTCAGATGAACTTCGAGACCAAGGCCGAGGCCCAGGCCGAAAACTTCCAGAAAATGGCCATGGCCATGGCGCGCGACATCCGCGTGATCCTGGTCAAGCTCGCCGACCGCCTGCACAACATGCGCACCCTGGAAGTACTCTCCGGCGAAAAACGCCGGCGCATCGCCAAGGAAACCCTGGAAATCTATGCGCCCATCGCCAATCGCCTGGGCATGCACGCGATCCGCATCGAGTTCGAAGACCTGGGCTTCAAGGCCATGCACCCGATGCGTTCGGCGCGGATCAACCAGGCCGTCAAGCGCGCCCGGGGCAACCGCAAGGAAATCGTCAACAAGATCGAAGAGTCCCTGAGCCACTGCCTGGCCATCGACGGCATCGAAGGCGAAGTCAGCGGGCGACAGAAACACCTCTACGGCATCTACAAGAAAATGCGCGGAAAGCGTCGGGCCTTCAACGAGATCATGGACGTCTACGCGTTCCGGATCATCGTCGACAAGGTCGATACCTGTTATCGCGTGCTCGGTGCTGTACATAATTTGTACAAACCGTTGCCGGGGCGCTTCAAGGATTACATCGCGATCCCCAAGGCCAACGGCTACCAATCGCTGCACACCACGCTGTTCGGCATGCACGGCGTCCCGATCGAAATCCAGATCCGCACCCGCGAAATGGAAGAGATGGCCAACAACGGCATCGCCGCCCACTGGCTCTACAAATCCAGCGGCGACGAACAACCCAAGAGCACCCACGCCCGCGCCCGGCAATGGGTCAAGGGTGTGCTGGAAATGCAGCAGCGCGCCGGCAACTCCCTGGAATTCATCGAGAGCGTGAAGATCGACCTGTTCCCGGACGAGGTCTACGTGTTCACGCCCAAAGGCCGGATCATGGAGCTGCCCAAAGGCTCCACGGCCGTGGACTTCGCCTATGCGGTGCACACCGACGTCGGCAACAGCTGCATCGCCTGTCGCATCAACCGTCGCCTGGCACCGTTGTCCGAGCCGCTGCAAAGCGGCTCCACGGTGGAGATCGTCAGCGCCCCCGGCGCACGGCCCAACCCGGCGTGGCTCAACTTCGTGGTCACCGGTAAGGCCCGCACGCACATTCGTCACGCGCTGAAGCTGCAACGCCGCTCCGAATCCATCAGCCTCGGCGAACGCCTGTTGAACAAGGTCCTGAACGGCTTCGACAGCTCCCTGGACAAGATTCCAGGCGAGCGCGTGCAAGTGATGCTCCACGAATACCGCCTCGAATTGATCGAAGACCTGCTCGAAGACATCGGCCTGGGCAATCGCATGGCCTATGTCGTCGCCCGCCGCCTGCTTGGCGAAGGCGAACAGCTGCCAAGCCCCGAAGGCCCGCTGGCGATTCGCGGCACCGAAGGCCTGGTGCTCAGCTATGCCAAGTGTTGCACGCCGATCCCGGGCGACCCGATTGTCGGCCACCTGTCCGCCGGCAAGGGGATGGTGGTGCACCTGGACAACTGCCGCAACATCAGCGAAATCCGCCACAACCCGGAAAAATGCATCCAGCTCTCCTGGGCCAAGGATGTCACCGGCGAATTTAATGTCGAGTTGCGGGTCGAGCTGGAACACCAGCGTGGCCTGATCGCCCTGCTGGCCAGCAGCGTCAACGCCGCCGACGGCAATATCGAAAAAATCAGCATGGACGAGCGCGATGGCCGCATCAGCGTCGTCCAATTGGTGGTCAGCGTGCACGACCGTGTGCACCTGGCCCGCGTGATCAAGAAACTGCGCGCCCTGACCGGCGTTATCCGCATCACTCGGATGCGCGCATAGCGCCTCAACAGCCCTATTGCTTACAAGGAGTCATCAATGACCAAGACTGTAATCACCAGCGACAAGGCCCCGGCCGCCATCGGTACTTACTCCCAGGCGATCAAGGCCGGCAACACCGTGTACATGTCGGGCCAGATCCCACTGGACCCGAAAACCATGGAGCTGGTGGAAGGCTTCGAGGCCCAGACCGTGCAGGTGTTCGAAAACCTCAAGGCCGTGGCCGAAGCTGCTGGCGGTTCGTTCAAGGACATCGTCAAGCTCAACATCTTCCTCACCGACCTGAGCCACTTCGCCAAGGTCAACGAGATCATGGGCAAGTACTTCGATCAGCCTTACCCTGCCCGCGCCGCCATTGGCGTGGCGGCCCTGCCAAAGGGCGCGCAGGTCGAGATGGATGCCATCCTGGTCATCGAGTAATAAGGTCGGCGCAGCCTCCCCCGCTGCGCCGTTTTCGTCTTGAAAGGATTCCACCATGCGCAAAGCGCTTGCTCTCTCGCTGCTCGCCCTCTTTCTGGGCGGTTGCGCCAGCGACCCTGCCGACCGTGACATCAGCGGCACCTGGATCAACCAGGCGGCCATCGACGCTGCCGCCAAAGGCGGCCCGCTGCGCGAAGCGCTGCAAGGCTATGGCCCTAACCTGGAATGGGACGTCAACACCCGGGCCGGCCAGGCGCGCTACACCAACGGCTTTGAAAACGTCGAAGGCAAGTTGCTGGGCGAAGAAGACGGCGCCTGGAAAGTCGACTTCTACGGCAGCTCCGCCAGCGAACTCAAGCGTGACGGCGACCAGTTGAGCCAGGCGGCTACCGAGAACGAACCGCAGCAGGTGTTCGACCGTGCGCAAGTCCAGGTGCCGGAAGGCGCACCCATCGGCGCCAGTTTCGAACGGGCGCTGTATGCCGCCTACCTCGGTGGCACCTGGAACATCGTCAACGGCCCCGGCCAAGGCGCCACCGTGCAATTCCAGCCTGACGGCCAGGTCAGCGGCCTGCCCGGCGCCGATCGCTACGCCTTATGCCTGGCGGGCGATTGCGCCTCCATGAGTGGCGGCAACGACAACATCTGGCTGCAACAGAACGGCCAGGGCAACACCTGGATCTTCGCTCGCGACGGCAAGAAGCTGGAAATTTTCCAGACCGTGAATGCCGCGCTGGCCGATGAAATGCCGTCATTCACACCGGGTGATCGCAAGTGGGTGCTTGAAAAGCAGTAATCCGAACTCCCTAATGTGGGAGCGAGCCTGTGGGAGCAAAGCTTGCTCGCGATAGCGGTTTTACAGCCAACAGAAGTGTTGTATGTAGCGACGTCATCGCGAGCAAGCTTTGCTCCCACAGGCTCGCTCCAACAGTTTGTTTTGGGGTGGCTGTAAGTCAGCAACGCCCTTCCAGAATCGCCGCATACCCCTCGCGAAAACTCGGATAACGCGGCGTCCACCCCAAGGCCTTCGCCCGGGCATTGCTGCAGCGCTTGCTGCCGGCGCGACGCACGCTGGCGTCTTCGGCCCACTCGGTAACCCCCATGTATTCCCGCAACCAGCCCACCACTTCGGCCAGTGGCGCGGGGGCGTCATCGACGCCGATGTAGCAATCGTCCAACACCTGGCCCTGGCGATCAGCCTCCAGCAGAAACGCCAGCAAGCCGGCGGCATCGTCGGCATGGATACGATTGGCGTACAGCGGCGGGTCGATCACCACGCGATAACCTTGGCGCACCTGGCTCAGCAACCACTCCCGACCCGGCCCATAGATGCCGGTCAGGCGCACGCGACTGGCCGGGATGCCACTGTCCAGGGCGATTTGTTCGGCTTCAAGCATCAGCCGACCGGAATAACCGCCGGCCACGGTAGGCGAAGTTTCATCCACCCACTCGCCCTGCTGCTGCCCATAAACACTGCTGCTGGACACAAACAGCAGGCGCTTGGGCCGCTGGCCATGCTGCTTCAACCAGCCCAACACATGCTGCAACCCTTCGACATAAGCCGTGCGATAGCCCGCCTCGTCGTGGTCGGTGGCGGCGGCGCTGTACACCAGGTAGTCCAGCGGACCGATGGGCCAATCAACGGGGCATTGCTCGCTGAACAAATCCCCTGCCACCCCGATGACGCCGGTCGGCAGGCTCGAAACCGTACGCCGCAAGCCATGGACTTGCCAACGTTCGGCCAATAATTGGCGGGCCAGGCGGCCGCCGATATCACCGCAGCCGGCAATCAAAACAGAAGGCGCGGACATTAAAAACTCCTCTGGCAAAGCCGCAGACTAGCCTCCGTAGGGGATGAGCGGCTAGCCATGTGAGAAAAAAAGTTACTGTATTACTTTTGTTAACAAGAATTACTTGCAATAATGCTCGCCACTTTTGTTCTCGGCCCACGAGGCCTGGAAGAGCATCAACCTTCTTTTTTTCTCAGGTCCGGCCAGCATGAAACGCTCTCTATCCCCCGCTTCGCCAACCAATCGACCTCGTGCCTGGAGCACGGTAGCCGCCTTGCTGTTCAGCCTGCTGCTGGCACCTGCCGCCGCGTTCGCTGATGCACAGACGCCCGCCACGCCCCCAGCCACAACCCCGACCGCCGCACCTGCTGCCGCCCAGGCACCGACGGACCCGGCCGCTCCCGTTGCGACGCCGGTAGCCACCGATCCGGCCCAAGCCGTCGAGGCCCAGGCACCTGAAGTGCTCGAAGCCGACAACACCCTGGGCATGGCCCACGACCTGTCGCCATGGGGCATGTACAAAAACGCCGACATCATCGTCAAGATCGTGATGATCGGCCTGGCCATCGCCTCGATCATCACCTGGACCATCTGGATTGCCAAAGGCTTCGAGCTGTTGGGGGCCAAGCGTCGCTTGCGCGGTGAAATCGCCGCCCTGAAAAAAGCCGCCACCCTCAAGGAAGCCAGCGCCACCGCCGCGAAGGAAGGCACCCTCGCCAACCTGCTGGTGCATGACGCACTCGAAGAGATGCGCCTGTCGGCCAACAGCCGCGAGAAGGAAGGCATCAAGGAACGCGTGAGCTTCCGTCTTGAGCGCCTGGTTGCCGCCTGCGGTCGCAACATGAGCAGTGGCACCGGCGTGCTCGCCACCATCGGTTCCACTGCCCCCTTCGTCGGCCTGTTCGGCACCGTTTGGGGCATCATGAACAGCTTCATCGGCATCGCCAAGACCCAGACCACCAACCTCGCCGTCGTCGCCCCCGGCATCGCCGAAGCCCTGCTGGCAACGGCATTGGGCCTGGTCGCGGCCATTCCAGCCGTGGTGATCTACAACGTCTTCGCCCGCTCCATTGCCGGCTACAAGGCCCAGGTCTCCGACGCTTCGGCCGAAGTCCTGCTGTTGGTCAGCCGCGACCTCGACCATCTGCCGCCCGAGCGCGGCGCGCAACCGCACATGGTGAAAGTGGGGTAATCGGCCATGGGCCTGCATTTGAAAGAAGGCGCAGACGACGATCTGGCCGAGAACCACGAAATCAACGTCACGCCGTTCATCGACGTGATGCTGGTGCTGTTGATCATCTTCATGGTGGCCGCCCCGCTGGCCACCGTGGACATCAAAGTCGACCTGCCGGCGTCGACGGCCAAGCCTTCGCCACGGCCGGAAAAACCGGTGTTCCTCAGCGTCAAGGCCGACCAACGCCTGTTCCTGGGTGAGGACGAGGTCAAGGCCGATACCCTCGGCGCGACCCTCGACGCCAAGACCCAAGGCAAGAAAGACACGACGATCTTCTTCCAGGCCGATAAAGGCGTGGACTACGGCGACCTGATGAGCGTGATGGACGCGCTACGAAGCGCCGGCTACCTGAAGGTCGGCCTGGTCGGCCTAGAGACGGCGCCCAAGCAATGATCACGACGCGCCAAAAGCTGACGCGTTACAGCGGTAGCCTGGTGGTCGTGCTGGGCGTGCATGCGCTCGCCATCGCCCTGGCGCTGAACTGGACCTCGCGCCCGCCCATCGAATTGCCGCCCCAGGCGATGATGGTCGAGCTGGCGCCAGTGCCCGCCCCGCCGCCACCGGCACCGCCAAAAGTCGTCACACCGCCGCAACCGCCCGAGCCGGTGGAAGAGCTGCCGCTGCCTAAGCTTGCCGAAGCGCCGAAGCCGGAAATCGCCGTGCCCAAGCCGGTCAAGCCCAAGCCCAAGCCTCAACCGCCCAAACCCAAGCCCGTGGTCGAGAAGAAGCCGGAGCCGCCGAAGGAAGAGCCGTCGGAGCAGAAACCGAGCGACACCCAGCCGACCCAGGCACCGACCGAGAAGTCCGCGCAACCGGCGCCTGGCCCGTCACCTGCGCAAACAGCCGCCAAGGCCAATTGGCAGGGCACGCTGCTGGCGCACTTGGGCAAGTACAAGAAGTACCCGCCCAGGGCCCAGCAAATGAACAAGGAAGGCACCAACCGCCTGCGTTTCGTGGTGGATGCCAACGGCAACGTGCTGTCATTCGAGTTGGTGGGCAGTTCCGGCACGGAGTTGCTGGACCGGGCCACCCTGGAAATGATCCGCCGCGCCCAACCGCTGCCCAAGCCACCGGCGGAGCTGCTGACCAACGGCACCATCGAACTGACGGCACCGTTTGTGTACTCCATCGACAAGCGCCGGCGCTGACCTCAAATTTGCAAGCCCCTGTAACAGGGGCTTCTTGTTTCTAGTAACGAGGTTTTTGGAGCCCAGGTAATTCGCAGCAAAGACATCTGTGGAGCCAGGACATCTGTGGGAGCAAAGCTTGCTCGCGATACAGGCACCTCGGTTCCAGTGAGCACCGCGTTAACTTCATCGCGGGCAAGCCTTGCTCCCACAGACAATTCCACATTCTCAAATAAATCCCTGTCCACACAGACATTCGACAGTGTCGCACCGCGCCCCCAGTCTGATAACGTGCGTCTATCGATTGCAGCCGGTATGCTTGGCTCGCAACTTCACGGACGCTCGCCATGACCCTCACAGAATTACGCTACATCGTGACCCTCGCCCAAGAGCAGCATTTCGGCCATGCGGCCGAGCGCTGTCACGTCAGCCAGCCGACGCTGTCGGTGGGTGTGAAAAAGCTTGAAGACGAACTCGGTGTGCTGATTTTCGAGCGCAGCAAAAGCGCCGTGCGCCTGACCCCGGTGGGCGAAGGCATCGTTGCCCAGGCACAGAAGGTCCTGGAGCAGGCCCAAGGCATTCGCGAACTGGCCCAGGCCGGCAAAAACCAACTGACCGCCCCGCTGAAAGTCGGCGCGATCTACACCGTCGGCCCGTATCTGTTCCCGCACCTGATTCCGCAACTGCACCGGGTTGCCCCGCAGATGCCGTTGTACATCGAAGAAAACTTTACCCACGTGCTGCGCGACAAGCTGCGCAACGGCGAGCTGGACGCAATCATCATCGCCTTGCCGTTCAACGAAGCCGATGTCCTGACCCTGCCGCTCTACGACGAACCGTTCTACGTCCTGATGCCGGCTCAACACCCCTGGACCCAGAAAAAAACCATCGACGCCGCCCTGCTCAACGACAAGAGCCTGCTGCTGCTCGGCGAAGGCCATTGCTTCCGCGACCAGGTGCTCGAAGCCTGCCCGACCCTGACCAAGGGCAGCGAAGGCGCCAAGCACACCACGGTGGAATCCAGCTCCCTGGAAACCATTCGCCACATGGTCGCATCCGGCCTGGGCATTTCGATCCTGCCGCTGTCGGCGGTGGACAGCCATCATTACTCCCCCGGCGTGATCGAAGTCCGCCCGCTGACGCCGCCCGTTCCGTTCCGCACCGTTGCCATCGCCTGGCGCGCCAGTTTCCCGCGGCCCAAGGCCATCGAAATCCTCGCCGACTCGATCCGCCTGTGCTCCGTGGCCAAGCCGCCTGCCGCCAAGTAAGCCGCTGCCATGACTGAGCTGTCGAAAGTGCCGGTCACGACACTCAAGGGTGTCGGTGAAGCCATGGCCGAAAAACTGGCCAAGGTCGGCCTGGAAAACCTCCAGGACCTGCTGTTTCACCTGCCGTTGCGCTATCAGGATCGCACCCGCGTGGTGCCCATCGGCCATCTGCGCCCGGGGCAGGATGCGGTGATCGAAGGCACCGTCAGCGGCGCCGACGTGGTCATGGGCCGCCGTCGCAGCCTGGTGGTGCGCCTGCAGGACGGCACTGGCGGGCTCAGCCTGCGCTTCTATCACTTCAGCAATGCTCAGAAGGAAGGCCTCAAGCGCGGTACCCGCGTGCGCTGCTACGGTGAGGCGCGGCCCGGAGCATCGGGGCTGGAGATCTACCACCCGGAATACCGCAGCATTACCGGCGACGAACCGCCGCCCGTGGATGAAACCCTGACCCCGGTCTATCCGCTCACCGAAGGCCTGACCCAGCAACGCCTGCGCCAGCTCTGCCAGCAAACCCTGACATTGCTTGGCCCCAGCAGCCTGCCCGACTGGCTGCCCACGGAACTGGCCCGGGATTATCAACTGGCGCCGTTGGCCGATGCGATCCGCTACCTGCACCATCCGCCTGCCGACGCCGATGTCGACGAACTCGCCCTCGGCCATCACTGGGCCCAGCACCGCCTGGCGTTCGAAGAACTGCTGACCCATCAACTGTCCCAGCAACGCCTGCGCGAAAGCCTGCGTTCCCTGCGCGCCCCGGCCATGCCCAAGGCCAGGGACCTGCCGGCCCGCTACCTGGCCAACCTCGGATTTACTCCCACGGGCGCCCAGCAACGGGTCGGCAACGAAATCGCCTACGACCTGAGCCAGCCCGAGCCCATGCTGCGGCTGATCCAGGGCGATGTCGGCGCCGGCAAGACCGTGGTCGCCGCCCTTGCGGCCTTGCAAGCCTTGGAGGCCGGTTATCAGGTGGCGTTGATGGCGCCCACCGAAATCCTCGCCGAACAACATTTCATCACCTTCCAGCGCTGGCTCGAACCGCTGGGCATCGAAGTCGCCTGGCTGGCCGGCAAGCTCAAGGGCAAGAACCGCGCCGCCGCCCTGGCGCAGATCGCCGAAGGCGCACCGATGGTGGTCGGCACCCATGCGCTGTTCCAGGACGAAGTGCAATTCAAGAACCTGGCCCTGGTGATCATCGACGAACAGCACCGCTTCGGCGTGCAACAGCGCCTGGCCCTGCGGCAGAAAGGCGTCGGCGGGCGGATGTGCCCTCATCAACTGATCATGACCGCCACGCCGATCCCGCGGACTCTGGCAATGAGCGCCTACGCCGACCTCGACACCTCGATCCTCGACGAACTGCCCCCCGGCCGCACGCCGGTCAATACCGTGCTGGTCACCGATACCCGACGGGTGGAGGTGATCGAGCGCGTGCGCAGCGCCTGTGCCGAGGGTCGGCAGGCCTATTGGGTGTGCACATTGATCGAAGAGTCGGAAGAACTGACCTGCCAGGCGGCCGAAACCACCTTTGAGGACCTCACCGCCGCCCTCGGCGAGTTGAAGGTCGGGCTGATCCACGGCCGCATGAAACCCGCCGAGAAAGCCGCGGTGATGGCTGAATTCAAGGCCGGCGCCCTGCAATTGCTGGTCGCCACCACGGTGATCGAGGTCGGTGTGGACGTGCCCAACGCCAGCCTGATGATCATCGAGAACCCCGAACGCCTGGGCCTGGCGCAGTTGCACCAACTGCGCGGCCGGGTGGGCCGGGGCAGCGCCGCCAGCCATTGCGTCTTGCTCTATCACCCGCCGCTGTCGCAGATCGGCCGCCAACGGCTGGGGATCATGCGCGAAACCAACGACGGTTTCGTCATCGCCGAAAAAGACCTCGAATTGCGCGGCCCCGGTGAAATGCTCGGCACACGCCAGACGGGTCTGCTTCAATTCAAGGTAGCCGACCTGATGCGCGACGCCGATCTGCTCCCCGCCGTACGCGACGCCGCCCAGGCCCTGCTGGAACGCTGGCCCGACCACGTCAGCCCGCTGCTGGATCGCTGGCTGCGTCATGGGCAGCAATACGGCCAAGTGTGAGCACGCGCTCAGTTTTCAAGACCCGCGTGCCGGACAAGCTGGTTATACTGACCAACTTGTAGGAAAACGGATACAGACCATGACAGAAGCTGCCCTCGTCCCCGAAGCCCCGCACGCTCCGTCTGTTATTCGGCTGTTGCTCGAGAAATTGGGCATCGGCTATGACGAAGTACTCGAACACCCCGGCCTGAACCCTGCCCGCAAAGTCCAGGCGGTGTTGCTGCACGATGCCGTTGGCGCGCTCATGGTGCTGTTTCCGCAAAGCCAGCTGCTGGACCTCAATCGCCTGGCCGAACTCACCGGTCGCAAGCTCACGGCGGTGCCGACCGAACGCCTGGAGCGCATGCTCGGCAAACACAGCCTGAGCCTGCTGCCCGGCCTGCCGGCACTGACCAGCTCACCGTGCCTGTACGAAGAAAGCCTGCTGCGCGAACCGAAGCTGCTGATCAACTCCGGCGAGCCGGGGCTGCTGCTGGAAGTGACCAGCGAAGCGTTCAAGACCATGCTCACCAAGGCCAGCGCCGCGACGTTCGGCGAAGCCGTGAGCAACATCACCCCCAACCTGGACCGCCCGCACGACGACCGCGCGGAAATCACCCAGGCCGTACAGGCGTTCACCGCCCGGCGTATCCAGCAACGGCTGGAAGAAACCATCGAGATCCCGCCGCTGGCTGAAACCGCGCAAAAGATCATCAAGCTGCGGGTCGACCCCGACGCCACCATCGACGACATCACCGGTGTGGTGGAAACCGACCCGGCCCTGGCCGCGCAAGTGGTGAGCTGGGCCGCCTCGCCCTACTACGCCTCGCCCGGCAAGATTCGCTCGGTAGAGGACGCCATCGTCCGCGTCCTGGGCTTCGACCTGGTGATCAACCTGGCGCTGGGCCTGGCCTTGGGCAAGACCCTCAGCTTGCCCAAGGACCACCCGCAACACACCACGCCGTACTGGCACCAGTCGATCTATACCGCCGCCGTCATCGAAGGCCTGACCCGCGCCATGCCCCGCGCCCAGCGCCCCGAAGGCGGCCTGACCTACCTCTCCGGCCTGCTGCACAACTTCGGTTATCTGCTGCTGGCCCACGTGTTCCCGCCGCACTTCTCGCTGATCTGCCGGCACCTGGAGGTTAACCCGCACCTGTGCCACAGCTACGTGGAACAACACCTGCTGGGCATCAGCCGCGAACAGATCGGCGCCTGGCTGATGCGCTACTGGGACATGCCCGACGAACTGGCCACCGCCCTGCGCTTCCAGCACGATCCGCACTACGACGGCGAATACGCCGCCTACCCGAACCTGGTGTGCCTGGCTGTGCGCCTGCTGCGCGCCCGCAGCATCGGCTCCGGCCCGGATGAAGAAATCCCGGACGCGTTGCTCGAACGCGTGGGCTTGACCCGGGAAAAGGCCAACGACGTGGTCAGCAAAGTGCTTGAGGCTGAAGTGCTGCTGCGGGAACTGGCTTCGCAGTTCAGCCACTGATTGCAGGTTGGGAGTGGAGCTTTTTGTGGCAGGGGAGTTGGCTTCCCCCGCCACCGATCCATAGCCATTCAAGCCAGGTAGCGTATGAACCAGCTTCCAAAGGTGCGGCCCCAATATACGGCGCCGGGTCGCCGCGTAAAACCGCCAACGACAATCCGTCCGTCAGGCATTAGCCCCATATCCTCGACAGTCGCCTCATAGCCTTCTTCGTTAAAACGCACAAAACCACTGCCATTGAAGGACGGGTCCAGCGAACCATCAGAGCGCAAACGCGCTGTCAGCGCTAACACCCCCGTCTCAACACCCCCCCTGCCGGTAGTGCCCGCGACGACGATGGAACCGTCTGCCTGCCATGCGCAGCGATACCAGTCATGCCCCTTATCCACCAACTTAGAGAACAGTGGCTGCCCGCTATTGAAAGCAAAATCGAAGAATCCATCGCGACTTAACACGAACATCAGACCATGCCTGTCGAAGCCTTGATCGGGATTGGGCCAACAATCCCCTGCAACAACAATCGCGTCGTCGCTTTCTCTCAGCGCCATCGCATTCGCGTTCGCATAATGAAGATTCGAAACGGTCACAACGCCGACGCCGCCATTGAAACTGGTATCGAAACGTCCCGTTGCATCCAGACGCGCCACATAAATACTGGAAGCCAGAGTGTTTTGGAAAAAATCCCCGAAAACCAACACCTTGCCATCTGATTGAAGGGCAACACCTTTGACACTGGTAGCGACACGGGGCACACCTGGAAACTCGATGACCACGGATCCAGTCTCATTAAACGTTTCGTCAGTAGAGCCATCCGGGTTAAGACGAAGCACCACCCAGTGCGATAGGTCGTCGGAGCCGCTATTGACCACATTGCGCAGAATGATCTTTCCATCCGGCTGCTCAACCGCAGAAGAGCCATTATTGCCTGAAGATCGCGGAGCCTGTGCGGAGGGTTCTCGGTCCCGCCAACTAAACGTCAGCGGCCCATCTTCCATACCTCCACTCTTTGGCTCAAGACGAAACGGAAGCCAGCGCACACCGTCCTCGCCAAAGAGTGTATTCAGCCGCCCATCCTCCAAGAACCGCACGACATAAATGCCGGAATCACCGGACGATGCATATCCGCCCATCACCAGCCATCCACCATCGCTCAGGCCGCAGATGTCGACGATCTCGTCCACATATGTATTTTCTTTGGAGAATTCCACCACGCCCGTCCCGGCTCCACCAAACTCCCTATCGATCGACCCATCCTCGTTCACTTTAGACAGTCCGAAAGCGCCGGGTTTTTCCGGTAAGAGCACGGTGATCAGTAGCTTGTTTTCAGCTAGCGGCAGCATGGCTAACGTGCGGTAGCCTCCTAATTCGCGGGTGGGCAGCGTCAGCACCCCACCTTCGGCAAAGGTGGGGTCGAGCGTTCCAGCTTGAACGGCGCTTGATGCATAGGCCATGATCGTTACTCCATCAAGGTGTATGAAACCACGCTGGCTTCATCATCAATGGAGCGCCCAAACACCGGTCCACACACCTGTCAGGGTTGACAGAGCCATGATCCCTGGCGGCCAAATCATTGGCCTTTCAGGCCAAACCAATCAAGCCTTGGGCTTGGCCTTCTTCGGCTTCAAGTACTTGGTCAGCCCCTGGAACCAGATCACCAGCGCCGGGTTGCCCTTGATCTGGATCGACTTGTCCTGAATCCCTGTCATGAACGCCAACTGCTTGTTCTTGGCCTGCATCGTGGCGAAGCCATAGGCCGCGTCCTTGAAGGCGATGGCGAACGCAGGCTCTGGGTAGATGCCCGACTGACTGGTGATGCGCTGGTTTTTCACGGTGAAATGCCGGGCGACCTTACCGTCCAGGGTTTGTAGCTGGAAAACCAACTCCTTGTCGCCCAACTGCTGCTGGAACGCCGGATTGGTCCGGCTGGCCTTGCCCATCAACAACCCCAGCATCCACAGCAGAAAACGAAATTTCATGGGCACAGCCTCGTGAGAAAAGATCAATGGCCGGCAGTTTAGCGATTCTTCGGCGCAACGCCATCATCGTATCGATTTGTCGGAAGATAAGCTGGTTTTCGCGAAAGATGACTGCCAAGTCACGAAACCAAAAATCAAAAGATCGCAGCCTACGGCAGCTCCTACATCGATTTCCGTAGGAGCTGCCGAAGGCTGCGATCTTTTGATCTTTTTTACCTTCCTGCTCCTCGGACATTTCCTTCAATACGCCGGGCTGTTCATGAACTAGGCGCGGTGAGCCTGGGCCGCTAACCTCTGCTCGTCACCAAAAAACGGTGACACGGACGTGCAAGTCCGGTACATATCGGCGCGCAACTGCCACGCCAAACGGCTCATGCTCGTATTGGTGCGTTTATGGCGGCTGCGCGCGGGAGACTCTCGAGGTCTGCCGGGGTCCGATATGCCCGGTCTTGCACACCCGCGCACAGCTGCCACCCCTTTCGGTGCAACGAAAGGTTGTCAGCCTTCATTCAATTACATATCGGGTAAATTTATGTTCAAGGTCACTCCAAATCCGCCGCAAAGCGGCCACAAATCCCGCGTCGAAGCGCAGGAAGAAAAAAGGCTCGAAGACGCCGCCACCCGCGCCCTCGACTACTACCTCAACCCCAAGCCCGCCTCACCGCCCGAACCCGACAAAAACCAGCTCTTCATCGTCTCGCCCCACATCGACACCGAAACCCTGCTCGCCAACGCCTCCGAAGACCTGCAATCGATCAGCACCATCGCTGCCGACCTGGCCGACGACGTGGATGACTCACGCCGCTGTGTCGCCCTGGCAATCAGCCGTATGGCCGATGGGGTGCAGTTGTTGGTTGAGCGGGCGTTGGATCATTTGGAAACCAAGGAGATGGCGGCGCCTGGGACCGAGGGGTAGCACTTTGCTTTGATGCAAGCTGAGCTGACGCCATCGCGAGCAAGCTCGCTCCCACAGGGGAAGTGGGTTGTCGCGGATATAGCAGTCGACACAAAACAACTGTGGGAGCGGAGTACAGCCGGGAGAGATAGGCCGGCTGTAAGGCCGCCTTCGCGAGCAAGCCCGCTCCCACAGGAGGAACGCGGTCTGATCAAGAACCAGGTCGGCTATCAGGCCGCCTCGCGGTGGACGTTGATCTCGGACGCCCCGTTAACCACGATGGCCGAACGCAGGCATTGTGGAGTGGGCATCCCGGCATGGATGCCGGGATAGCCGCGCTGGGCCATGGATGGCCCTTCGCGGCGGGCCCACGGAGCAATGCCTTCGTTCGGGCATGCCGAGCCTAGGCGAGGCACCGAGTGGTGGGGCAAGCCTTTTTTGCTTACTTTTTTTGGCGTCTGAAAAAAAGTGAGCCGCCGTAAGGGCGGAACCCTAAGTAGCCGTTACCGCAGCAATGGATATGTACCCGGTCAACAAAATCCTGGCCGGCTGTCAGGCCGCCATCGCGAGCAAGCTCGCTCCCACAGTTGGATTGGGGCACAACCGGAGAGACAGGTCGGCTGTCAGGCCGCCTCGCGAGCAAGCTTTGCTCCCACAGGCGGATTGGGGATTGGCGCAGATATTTCAGCCAGCACAAAACAACTGTGGGAGCGAGCTTGCTCGCGATGGCGGTGAGTCAGTCGACATTAATGCCAACTGAACCGACGCTATCGCGAGCAAGCTCGCTCCCACAGGTTTTGTGCACTGATCACTCCCCGAGGGAATGATCAGCCGCAATCACTCAATCAAACATTCGGGCAAGGCACCGGTGCCCAGTCGCCCAGGTCCGGGTTCTTGCACATGCTGTTGACCTGAGAGGTACCAGCGCTGGCAACCTGCTTGCTTTCATCCTGCTTGGCCTTGGCGGTCTGCAGGGTTTTCTCGGTGGTTACCGCTTCTTTCGGAACAGTCGGCAGGTCTTTCTTCTTCGCCGGTTGTACGTTCTTGTTCTTTTTCTTGGTGCTGGTCTGAGCCACAACCGGCGTGGTATCGGCGGTAGCCACGGTCACCACATCAGTACGCTGCACCCCCACTTGCTGCAGGTCTTTCTCGTAAGCCTGGGTGTAGTTGTTCAGGTCTTCGGACGCTTTGCCGTTGACCGCAACAATCAGGTCGTTCGACTCTTTCAGGCCAGCGACGATTTCCGCCAGGCGCTTGCGGCCTTCGGTGTCGTTGACGGTCTTGGCCTTGCGGTCGGCAACCAGTTTGCTGAACGCGTTCTGGTAGCACTGCTGCGACGTCTTGGCGTAGGCAGTGCTGCGGTCGATGTCGGAGACACTTTTGTTGACGTCAGCGGCGTAGGACGCGATGCGTTGGTTGTCATCGGCGATCTGCTTCTGGCGCTCGGTGTAGTAACCGGCGGCACCACCGGCCAGGGCGCCGCCCGCGGCACCGATGGCGGCGTTACGGCCACGGTCTTCCTTATCGGCGGTCAAGACGCCCAGCAATGCACCGCCGACCGCACCAACGGCCGCACCGGTGACAACCGACTTGGTCATGTTGCCTTCGGTGGAGCGCAAGTGCTGCACCGGCTCGTAGCAGTTCGGGTAGTACTCGACCTTGGTGCTCGAAGCAACCTTGGAGGTCGGCGACGTGGCACAGCCGGTCAGTACGGTGCTGAAGCCGACAGCGACCATCAGCAAGTGACGCTTGGAAACCGAAGCAAATGGTTTACGGGAGAAAAGCATAGTTGTGTTCTCGTTTAAGTATTGACCCGCTCAGCGCGGCGCTATCGCCGCCTGAGTCCCTTCCAAGCTCGCTGACAACGAACGCTCAAGACCGCTGAGCGTTCGATGCGAGCAATTCCTTCAATATCGCCGCCGGGTCGGCTCGTTTTTGCTGACGATAATCCCCGACATGACGAACGAATAACGTTGCACGCGCCACCAGGCTCTTGCCCAGTACCGGTTTGCGCTCAAGCTCTTCCTTGATGCGCTGGAACTGCGCCTGGATCACGGCATCGGTGTAACGCGTGCCGGTCGCCAGGTTGTCGATGTAGATCGCCACCGCGCCATCCAGCGCACTGCGGCCATTGTCGATGGCCGTGGCGAACAGCGTGGCGCTGGCCTCGTCCTTGGCGTCCAGCGCGGCTTGCCGGCTGTTCTGCAGATTGGTCAGGCGAATGTTGTAGTTGTTGACGGTCTCGGCCACCAGGGCCGACGACTGGATCAGGTTGCCCGCCGCTTCCTCGCGCTGCTGGGCGATGAGCGAGACGTTGCGCTTGAGCTCTTCGTTGACCAGCCCCAGTTCCGCTTGCAGGCGCGGATCGACGCTGGCGGCGATGATGCTGTCCAGGCGTTTGGTCGGGTCGTCGGCGTCATCGATGGCGTCAGTCAGCGACGCGAGCCGGCCTTCTTTCTGCCATTGAGCGAACAATTCCTTGTAGCGCGAACGCGGCGCCGACAACGCCCCGACGGCCACGCGAAAACCGGTGGTTTCGTTGCTTTGCTCGGTACCATCGGCGGCGAACAACGGGTATTCGCGGCGCATGCCGGTGAACAGCGTGCCCTCGCCTTCCAGGTAGTTGCCGCCCTTGACCACGAAGCCGCCATAAGCGCCCTGGCGGCGACCGGCGTGCACCAACTGGAAGGATTCCTGGACCATCTCGGCAGCGTTGCCCACCACATCGAACAAACCGATAGGGTTCGGCAGCTTGGTGCCGATGGGCATCAGCCGCGCCGCCTGTCCGGTGCCACCGGCGACCTGGTTGAACACCGCCCAGTCGGCCAGCGGCCCGTCGCTTTCACTGCCTTCCAGGCGTCGTGGGAACAGACGTCCTTCCAGGTCCTGGCGGCTCACGGCCTGGCCGCCACGGGCGGCGAATTCCCATTCGACTTCCGTCGGCAAGCGCACGAAACCCAGTCCGCCGTCTTCGGCGGAGGTGCCGCGACCGCTCACCGGCAGCAGGTCCTTGTGGTATTTCATCAGCCAGGCGCTGTACACCGCCGAGAAGCGCTCGGCCTCGAACTTCGACAGTTTCACCTTGGGCAAACGCCCCGCCACGCCTTGGGGCAGATCGGCTTGCAGGGTTTCACAGGCCGGCGCTGGCTCACCGCTGGCCAACGATTGCGCCTGGGCCATGACCTGGGCGTATTGCCGGGCCGTGACCTCGTATTTGCCGATGAAGTACAGCATCGGCTTGAGCGGCGTCTTGGCGTCGGTCTTGGGCATCAACGGCGTGATGGTCTTGTTCCAGTCCTTGGGCAGGTCCTTGAGGGTGAACTGGCCGTTGATGAAGTCGCGCCGGTAGCCGGAAATGAACGATTGTTGATAGCCCGCCTCGCCTTCGCTGAACGGGTAACCGAGGCTGATCTCACGGTCGTCCAAGGTGCCCTGGGCGAGGATGTAGACGTAGCGGAACACCATCTGGCCTTCGCACGGCAGCGGCAGGCTGACGTCGTCGGGCAGCGGCTTGGGGTTGTCCAGCTTGTCCGTGCCTTCATCGGCATGCACTAGACCAACCATGCCCATACTGGCCAGGCTCAGCGCCACGGCGGCGCCCAATAATTTATACATCGCGAATTCCTTCACACGCCTGGATGCGCGCCACCCGCCAGCCGCCGCAAGCCGCCGCGACGGCGCTGACGCCGAGCACGGCCACCAGGGCCAAGGTGTAGTGACGCACCAACAGATGACTGGCGTATTCGCCGGGCATCTGTGCAAATAAATAATTCAGGCCCGACTGCGCCAGGCCATACAGGCCGGCACTCAACAGGGCCGCAAACGTGGCGCTGTAGAGTGCCTGCAACACCACGAACAGCAACAGCGCCGCGGTGGAAACCCCCAGCAGGCGCAACACCGACAGCTCCCGGCGCTTGCGCTCGACCGCCGCCAGGGCCCCGGCGAAGATCGCCGCGAACGCGCCGGCCAGCGCCAACCCGGCAATGATCCAGAACACGATCGACAGATTGCGGCTCAGCGATTGCACTTGTGCGATGGTCTGGGCCTGGGTCGATACCAGCAGGTTCTGCCCGGCGAAATACTGTCGCAGCGGCTCGACATCGCCGAGGCTGCGGGCATACAAACGAAACGCCGGGTAGACCCGTTGCCCGCTCACACCCACCGCATCCCCCGGCCAACCGAACGCGGGCACGGCACGGCCGTCACGGTAATCCTCAGCCGCCTCCAGCAACGCCAACGGTGCAAACAGACCGTCCCGGGCGAAGGCTTCCAAGGGCAGCACGTGCAGCACCTGCACACGGGTGCGCTGCGCCTCGCTGCGACCGGCCACCTGCCGGCCGAAACTGGCCTGCAACCAATCGCCAGCCTTGGCGCCGAGCTTTTCAGCGGCGGTCTGGCTGAGCACCACTTGATCCAAGCCTTGCGGCACCGGCAAATGTTCGAACAAGGGATCGTTGGCGGCGGTGGGAATCATCTCGACCGTGACGGCCGAAGCATCGCTGCTCAAATCCGCCGTCGCGGCGATCTGCCGGGTGCGCGGCAAGGCAAAGGCCACGTCGCCGCGCTGACTTAATTGGTCGATGAATTCGGCACTGAAGCGACCGCCGCCCAAGGGGATGATTTCCCGGGTGGCCGGATCGTTCTGCAAGCGCTCGGTCAGGCTGCTGACCAGGCCGAACTTCAGGCCGAACAGCACCAGCAACGGCGCCACCACCGCCACCAAGGCCAGCACCGAGCAAGCCGACAGCCAGGCATCGTTGCGGTAATCCTGCCAGGCCAGGGAAGCCACCAGCGCGCCGCGCATCAGCAAGCCTCCCCGAGCGTAGCGGTGACGCCACCGTCGACATCGCGACGGCAACTGATGCGCCGCACCTGCAAACCGCTGGCGCGGGCCAGCGCTTCGTCGTGGGTGGCAACCACACAGCAGACGCCGTGCTCGCGGGCCTGGGCCACCAGCAACTGCATGACGCGCTCGGCGTTCAGCGGGTCGAGGGCGGCGGTCGGTTCATCGGCCAGCAGCAGGCGCGGCCCATGGGCCAACGCCCGGGCACAACTGACCCGCTGGCGCTGGCCGACGGATAAGTCCGCCGGTTTCTTGTCCAGTTGATCGGCAATGTCCAACTGCCCAGCCAGGCGCGTCACGCTTGCGTCATCCTTCAAGCCCAGCAATTTGCGCGACAACGCGATGTTGCCGCGCACATCCAGGAAGCCCAACAGGCCGCCGGTTTGCAGAACATAACCCAGGTAACGGCTGCGCAGCTCGGCCAAGGTGCCCTGTTGCGACGCACGCCACAATTTGGCGATGTCCAGCGGCTTGTCGGCCGGCGTGAAGTCGAATTGCCCGGCCTGATCCGGCGCCAACACCAGCGCCAGCAGGTCCAGCAAGGTGCTCTTGCCACAGCCGCTGGGGCCGACCACCGCCAACTGTTCACCGCCGCGCAAATGCAGCCGTGGAATCACCAGGCTGTAGCGTTGGCTGCCGGCGCCCCGGCTTTTGTGCACGGCGTTCAGGGTCAGCATCACGGCAGCGTCGACAACGGAACGCGGTACAAGGCATCACCCGGCTCGGCATCGCCGAAACGCACCCAGTTGGCGAGGTCGTTGTGGAAGGTTTCGTAGAGACGGATTTTCGAATCCAGCTCGTCGATGAAGTCTTCCTGCTCGGCCACGCTCAAGGACAACCACAAGTCCTGGGTCATGTTCAGCGACTTGCTGCGGTACGGCAGCCCTTCGAGGTACTCGCCGAGAATCCCGCCGTCGGCCAGGTTACCGCCCTTGCGCAAAGCCGATGGGTCGCGGCTCATGTAGGCACTGGCGCTGGCGATTTCCTGGAAGAAATCCTTGGGCGAGCTCTGGGTCTTGCGGGCCGCGTCGACGATCAGCTTCAGCGACTGCTGCAGGTCGTTGAGTTGCAGCTTGGTCAGCATCACGCAGACCTGGAACGCCGGCAGCGCCGGGTTGGTCAGGTCGCGGTCGGCGGTCCAGGCGCTGACCAGTTGCGGCGCCTGGCTGGCGGATTTGCGCCCCAGGAAATCCATGTGCATCGCGTAGCCGATCGCGGCCGACTTGTCGGCCAGGCTCGGCGCGGCGCTCAACAGCGGCACGGCTTGCGGCTTGTTGCTGCGCACCTGATGCACCAGGTCGGCGAACACCGAACCGATCTCATCGACGCGCTCGCCGAACTTGCGCACATCGGCGCCCGGCACCGGAATGTACAGGTCGCCGATCTGCGGGTTGGCGTCGGCGGTCAGGATGCGGTACTGGCTCTGGGCGCCGGCATGGGTTTTCTTGCCGGCGTCGCTGAGCAGGTGCAGGGCGTAGATCTTGATCTGCTTGCCCAGCGCCGCCTGGCGCACTTCGGCCTCGTTCATTTGCGTGGCGGCAAACGGATCGTTCTTGCGCAGGGCGCCGGCGTCGGTGACCAACAGGATCAAACGCCCGCCGTAGCCGGACCAGTCCATGCCTTCGACGGCTTCCATGACCCCGGCGAACGCATCTTCGTTGAACGAATGGCTCGACACCGTCGAGGCCTTGACCTGCCGCGCCAGCTCCACGAAGCGTTGCGGGTCGCGGCCCTGCTCCAGGGTGATCAAGGTCTTGGCGACGTATTCCAGCCCCGGGGTTTTCTTGATGCTGCTGCGGAAACCCACCATGCCGAAGCTGACACTGTCCAACTCGCCGCGCTCGGCGATGCGGGTTTGCAGTGCGTGGACCACGTCGCGGACCTGGTCGATGTAGGGCTGCATCGACACCGTAGTGTCCACCACCAGCACCACCGCCGTACGGAACGCGTCGGCATTGGCGGTCGTGATCGGCGTGTTGCCCGCAGCCTTGGGGGTGTTGCCCGGGTCGATGGAGGCCACGTTCAGCAACTGCACCGGCTGGCCGTTCTCATCCATGCTTTCGCGGGAATCGAAGATCGGCAACAGGTAGAACTGGTTCTGCGGTACCGCGCTGGCGGCCGGTTCCAGGGCCAACACTTGCTGCTCTTGCTGGGGGCTCTGCTGGGCCTTGAGCAAGACGTTCTTGGCGGCCGATGGGTTAGCCAGGAGCTTTTCCACTTCGCCAGGCTGACGCAGGAACATCACCGGCGCACGGCCAGAGCGTTCGGTGAACTTGAGCACCAGGCTTTGCTTCCAGTCGCTGACTTGGGTTGCGGGCAACCAGCCGTCGCTGCGCCCGTCGGTGGCCGCGCCGACCCGCACCCAAGCGCTGCCATCCACGTCTTTGCGCTGATACACGTACAACACCGAAAACGCCGGCAGTGCCTTGCCGGGCGCAGCGCCCGGCGCCTCGGCGAGTTTCGCCCCCGGCTTGCTGAGCACGCGCTGGAACAGGGTTTTCTTGCCGGCCATCAGCAGCGGACGCTGGCCGCCGTCGGCCTCGGCCGCCACGGGTGGCTGGGCCGCAGGGGTGACGGGAGGTTTAACCGCTGGCACCTCGGGAGCCTTCGGCCGGGACACCTCGGGAGGCTTGACCGAGGTCGTCGTGGTCACCGGCTTCTTCACCTCTTTCCCATCATCACCGGCCAACCACCAATAACCCGCGCCACCCAACGCCAGCGCCACGGCGACTGCCACGGCGGCCAGGGCGAACACCGGCCCCTTGCGCTGCTCCGACACCGAGGATTGAACCGTCGGTTTTACTGGCGGCGGAACGGGCTTGGGCTGCGGTTGAGGCTGCGGTTGTGAGTAAGCCGGGCCGCTGGGAATGTCGATGGACATGGGCGTCAAGCCCGCCAAGTCATCCACCGGCGGTGGCGTGGTCGGCAGTTGAAACGACAACGGTCGGATCAGCGTCGCCTCCGACGATTCCTCTGGCAGGTTATCCAGCGCCCGCAGCAACGCCGCCGCATCCGGGAAACGCTCCGCCGGATCCTTGGCCAATAGCTTGCGCAGCACATCCTGGTAACGACCATGGTGCACCGGCAACTCCGGCAACGGTTCGGTCAGGTGCGCCAGGGCTGTGGACAGTGCGTCATTGCCGGTATACGGCAGTTTGCCGACGAGGATTTCGTAGAGCACCACGCCCAAGGCGTACAGGTCGGCGCGGCCGTCGATGTCTTGCCCACGGGCCTGTTCCGGGCTCATGTAGCTGGGCGTGCCGACGGCAAAGCCGGCCTGGGTGAATTGGGTGCGGTCGTCCAAGGACTTGGCGATGCCGAAGTCCGAGAGCACCGCCGTGCCATCGGCGCGGAACAGGATGTTGGCCGGCTTGACGTCACGGTGGACCAGGCCCAGTCCGTGGGCATACCCCAGGGCCGAGGCGATCTGGCGAATGTAGGTCAGGCCCTGCTCCGGCGTCAGGCCCGCGGCGATGCGTTCCTTGAGCGTGCCGTTGGGCAGGTATTCCATCGCCATGTAATACAGCTCACCGACGTTGCCGATGTCATGGATGGTGACGGTGTGCGGGTGCGACAAGCGCGCCAGGGTCTTGCCTTCGCGCAGGAAACGTTCGCAGAAGGTCGGGTCGGCGGCCAGGGCGGCGGCCATGACTTTCAATGCCACCTTGCGCTCCAGCGAACGCTGGGTCGCCAGGTACACGCTGGCCATCGCGCCTTCGCCGATCGGCCCTTCGATGTCGTAGCCGGGGATGACAATGTTCAGGGTCAAGCTCATGACGGCACCTTCACGACCACCACGGTGATGTTGTCCGGCGCACCGCGCATCAGGCCCAGGGACACCAGGCTGCTGGCGATTTCGCCGGGCTCGTCGTGGCTCAAGACTTCGCGGATCTCATCATCCTCGACGGTCTTGGTCAGCCCGTCGCTGCACAACAGGTAGCTGTCGCCAGGCACCAGCAGCAGTTCGGTCAGCGCCAGGTTCAGTTGCGCCTCGACGCCGATGGCCCGGGTGACGATGTTGGCTCGTGGATGGACCCGCGCCTCGGCTTCGCTGAGCAGGCCACTGTCCTGCAAGTCCTGGACATAGCTGTGGTCCCGGGAGATGCCTTCGAGTACGCCGTCGCGCAGGCGATACAAACGGCTGTCACCGGCCCACAGGCACATGCCACGCAGGTCCCGGGCGGCCAGCACCACCACGGTGCTGCCCATCATCGTCACGCCACGGTTGGCGGTTTCTTCGCGCACGGCGGCGTTGACCCGCAGCAGGTCGCTTTGCAGCGCCGCAACGTACTCATCCAGTGAACGCCCCACGGCAATGCCGCGCAGGCTGTCGACGATCAGGCTGCTGACGTAGTCGCCCGCCGCGTGCCCGCCCATGCCGTCGGCCACCACCCAGAGGCCGTTTTCCGGCAGGTCCAGGCAGGCGTCTTCGTTGACCTGACGGACCATCCCGACATGGCTCTTGCTTGCAGACTTGATTGCTTTTCCGGCACTTGGACGCATCTACACAACACCTTCTTGGCCGAGCAAAAATTGCGCAAAATCAGCGGCTGCCGGCAATCCCTGGCAGCGCATCAAACCCGGGGCAATGCGCTCCGATCCCTGGCCCCACCACAAGCTCACGCCTTCGCAGGCCGCTTCGGCCAGAGCGCTCATGCGCCGCTGCGGGTCGGTGGCATCGAAGCGATGCAGGCTGGCGAAACGGCTGCTTGGCGTGCGCGGCAAATACATCGGGCTGCCGAGGGTTTCCAGCTGTTCGTTGAACGCCTCGAAACTGGCCTCCACGCTCAACGTGCTCAGCAACAGGTTCTCCACCCGCTCGAACCACTCGTCCGCACCGCCCACCACCGACGCCGGGTCCGCGTCGGGCTCCAGCAGCACCGCGACGGTCAACGGAAAATAACGGCCGACCCGGTCGATGCTCGGCATCACCACCCCAACGGCGGCGTCCGGGCCACACACACCGGGCGCGACCATGAAGCGCCACAGCGGGCTGACCAGATAGGCATCCAGCCAGCGCTCGCCGAGGCTGCTCTGACTGGCGAGCAAACCCGCCGCCAACCACGAATCCCACGGACCGATAAACCCCTGGGGCAAACCACGGCTGACAAAGTCCCCGCGGCTGGCCAACTTGCCGTAGAAGCCCGGCGTACTCATAGCCGCTCCGGCAGGCTGAAGCCGCTGAGCACCCGGCTCTTGAACGGGTTGAAGGCGCTGTTGGCCCGCAATTCGTAAGAGGCGCTGGCACCATCGACCCGCAGCCGCAGGTTGAAGCGGTCCGGCGAGTTGCCGGCGGTCAGGTCCGATTGCTCCAGCAGCCGGAACCAGGCCCACGGCCCATCCAGGGTGATGCCGGAGCGACCGCTGGACGACGGCGGCATGATCGAGATCCGCACCACGCCGATGCTGCCCGGGTTCGGCCATTGCATGGCGGTCGGCCGGCTCGGGCCGTGGTCGTAGCTCAGTTGCTGGCCGTCGAGGTCGAGCAGGAACTGGGTGATGGTCGAGTCCATCGCCACCGGTTTGAGTTCGAAGCGCACCATCGGCTGGGTGCCGCCGGAACGGAAGAACGCATCGCGGATGGTCGCCGCGCGCTGGAAGGTCTGCAGCACGCCAGGGGCGATGCCGAGCTTCTGCGCCGCGCCCGGTTGCCAGCGCCAGGTCGGGGTCGAGGTGTCGACGTAGGGTTGCAGGTACTTGCGGAAGTAGTTGTCCATCACCCCGCCGACGCCGAAGAACTGGCCAAAGTCATCCAGGGTCGCGTCCCGCGCACTGCCCGGCGACATCGGATAGCGCCCGGCCAGGGACTGACGATAGATGTTCACCACTTCGCTGGTCCAGGCGGCGTTCAGTTGGTTGCGCACCCCGCCCATCATGCTGTTGGTGGTGGAGTTGACCACCGACTTGACCAGGCCCTGCACCAGCGGCGGCTGGCGTTCGGCGTTGAGGCTGACCCGAGTGGCAGCGGCCGAGGCCTGGTTCTTGGCCTCGCCGAGCAAGGCGTCGCCGCTGGCACCGACCATGGCGCTGACCTGCACGTACAAAGCGTTCATGTCCGCCAGCAAGCCATCGATGGCCGCCGGCTCGCCTTCGCTTTTGCTGACGATGCTGTTGAGCTCGGCGAAGTGCGCGGTGATCGGGTCATCGCTCGCCGCCGGCGCGTTGGGCGTCGCCTGCTCCTGGCCGAGCAAGCTGCCCAGGCGCTCCTTGAGTTTGTCCACACCGCCTTCCACCGGTGTACCTTGGGCGGCCAGCAGGCGTTCATCCTGTTGCAGGTCGGTTTCCTTCGCCACCGCCACCAGCAGTTTTTTCAACGGCGAGGTCGGGCCGGAAATCACCCGCAGCACGTCGGCGGCCTGGGCCACGCTGGTGATCGGCACAAAGTCGATGTCGGCCAGCAAGGCGTCCCATTGGCGCAGATAATCCTGGAAGTACAGGCGACGCACATCGGCGGCCAGGCTGGCGACGTTCTGCTGATCGGCCTCTTCGTGGCCCAGTACCCATTGCTCTTCGGCCAGGGTACCGGTCTGGCTCAGGCTGGTGAGCAAGAAGCCCTGGCGGTAGCCCTTGACGGTGAAGAACCCGCTCAGCGGCTCGCCCAACGGCTTGCCGCTCTTGCGGCTGAACACCAGCGCCGCGTCACGCCCGGCGGCTTCGTTGATGCGGAAGTCCGGGATGCCTTCGGGCAGTTTCTGGCGCTTGATCCGGTCATACACTCGTTGGGCTACCGGCAATTGCTGCAACTGGCGGCGCAGGTCTTCGACCAGGCGCGTGTCGAGGCGCGCCAGCGGCGGACGCCGCTCGAACAGTGCCTGCAAATGCGCGGTCAAGGCTTGGCGTTGCTCGGCTGGCAAGTCCCGCGGCAGGCTGCGATCCCAATCCAGGGCGATCCAGGCCTTGATGAAATCGGCATCGTAATGCTCGGTGTCGGCGAGCATCAGGTAGGCCTTCAAGCCTTCGTAGAGGAAATCCGAATTGCCGCCGCTGTGCAGTTGCTCTTCGATGCGTGTCAGCAGGCGTGGCGCAAACACCGCGATCAGCAGCTTGCGGTAGACGCTGCCGGACTCGGCTTCGAGCATGTCACCCTGATACAGGCCCAGGCCTTCGGCCCAGCTCGGGGCGTCGTCGGCCAGGTGCTTCACGGCGTTAAGCAGCGGCAACACCGCGAGCACATCCCGTTGCGCCGGGCTGAGGTTCTGCACCGTCTGGCCCAATGGCGCGACCTTCTGATCGACCTGGGCGATGTAGGCCTGGTTAGCGCGGTAGCTGACCCACCACAGCGTGCTGACCACCAACACCAGCACCACCGTGGAAGCCAGTACACCCCGGGCGATCCATTTGCGCCGACGCTCGACTTTCGGGTCGACGCCCACCAGCCCGCGCTCGGCGAAGGCCACGGCGGTGAAGAGTTTTTCGATGAAGTAGCTGCGCCCGGTGCCGGTCTGGCGCGCCAGGTGCTGACGGTCCAGGTTCATGCTCTGGGCCATGGAGCCGATCAAGCGGTCGATCGGGCTGCCTTCCTGGGTGCCGCTGGTGAAATACACACCGCGCAGCAACACGCGCTCTTCGAAGGCGTTGGGTTTGAACACGCCTTCGAGGAAGCTTTGCAGACAATCTTTCAAGGCGCCGAACTGCTGCGGGAAGCCGTAGATCAGATCACGGCGCGCCGGGTCGCGCTCTTGTTGCAAGCGCTCCACCAAACGGTCGTTGAGGCGCTGCTCCAGGCCGGTGAATTCGCTTTGCAGGTGCGCCAGCGGGCTGTCGTTGCTCTTGCCATCGTCCAGGGCAAAGGTCATGCCCCAGACCTGGGCGCGCTCTTCCTTGCTCAGGGTATCGAAATACTCCATGAACCCCGGCACGAGGTCGAGCTTGGTCAGCATCAGGTAGATCGGGAAACGCACGCCCAGTTGGGTGTACAGCTCCTGGATGCGCAAGCGAATTGCCGCGGCATGGGCGGCGCGCTCGGCGTCGCTGCCCAGCAGCAGGTCGGACAGGCTGATGGCAATGAAGGCACCGTCAATCGGGCGTCGGGCCCGTTGTTTTTTCAACAGGCCAAGAAAGCCCAGCCACGCGGCCTTGTCGATGGTCGCGTCGCTGTCCTGGGTGGTGTAGCGGCCAGCGGTGTCGAGCAGGACCGCCTGGTCGGTGAACCACCAATCGCAATTGCGCGTACCGCCCACGCCGCGCACGGCACCGGCACCCAGTTGCGCGGCCAGCGGGAAATGCAGCCCGGAGTTGACCAGCGCGGTGGTCTTGCCCGAACCCGGCGGGCCGATGATCACGTACCACGGCAGCTCGTAGAGGTTACGGCGCTCGTCACCGCCAAGCTTGGCTTTCTTGAGCAGGGCCAAGGCTTCGTCCATGCGCTGGCGCAGGGTTTCGAGCTCTTCGGCTGTGGCGATGCTGGTGGGGTCGGGTGGGGTTTGCGCGGCCAGGCTGCGCATCACTTCGGCGGCCTGCCGGCGCGCCTGGATGATGCGGAACACCCGGTAGGCGATCCACACCGCGAACACCAGAATGATCAAGGCCCAGCGGCGGCCTTCAGGCACCAGCCAATCGAGCAGCGGGCCCACGAACCAGATGATCAGGCTCAGGGCGATCAGCCCCAGCAATGGAATGACCCAGCGGGTCATAAAACTGAAAAACGCCTTCACTCGACCCCCTCCGCCAATACTGTGATTTCAACCCGACGATTGCGCGCACGCCCCTCTGGGGTGGCGTTGGACGCCAACGGCTCGGTGTCGCTGCGGCCTTCGGCGCTGAAGCGCTCGGGCTGGCCGGTCTTGGCCGACAGAATTTGCAGCACCGATTGGGCCCGCGCTTCGGACAGCGCCCAGTTGGACGGGAACCGGAGGGTGGCGATCGGCCGATTGTCGCTGTGCCCGGTCACCAGGACCTGGCCCTTGACCTTGCGCACCGCATCGGCGATGCGCAGCATCAGCGGCTGGAAATCGTCCTTGATGCTGGCGCTGCCCGAGGCGAACAGTTCATCGCCGCGGATGGTCACCACCGAGCGGTCGACGGCGTCTTCCACCGCAATGCGGTTGGCGCGGATTTCATCGGCGAGGAAGCCGGCCAGACGTGGGCGCTCGACCACTTTCGGCTGCACCACAGGGCGGTCGATGGTCTGCACCGGGATTTCACCGAGGAAATGAATGTTCTTGAACACCGGCTCGGCATCGGAGGCCAGTTTCATGCGCAGGCCGAACAGCAACGCCAGCAGCAGGGCCGCGCCGATAGCCACGGCGATCCATGGCGGCATGAACTGGGCCAACCGGTCGCGGGCCACGGTGACACCGCGCCAGTGCGGCGACAGCTCGCGCTCGTAGTCGCCCCGGGCGCTGCGAATCACACCAGCGGTGCGCTCACGCAAGGCTTCCAATTGGCTGCGACCGTCGTTCATTACCCGGTAGCGCCCCTCGAAACCGAGGCACATGCACAGGTACAAAAGCTCCAGCAGATACAGGCGCTCGCGGGGGCTTTGCAGGCAATGCTCCAGCAGCTGGAACACCTTCTCGCCGCCCCAGGCTTCGTTGTGCACGGTGATCAGCAGGCTTTGCTTGCCCCAGTCGCTGGTGCCGCCCCACGGGGTGCTCAACACCGCTTCGTCCAGCGCGGTGCACAAGGCGTAGCGGGCCAGCAACACATCGTTGCGCACCACACCGGCGGCCTCGGCGCGCTCTTCGAACTGGCGCAGATAGGCCAGCAGCTGTGCGCGCAAACTGGCCGGCGCCGGGTGGGCGATGGTGTTGCGCAGGCGCGTCAGCAGCGCCAGCAGCGGGCCGGCGGCGCTTTCCAACGGGTTGAGGCCCTCGGCCTTGCCGGTCAGGACCGGCGCGGCCGGCATCGACAGCGGCGCAGGCTGTGGACGACCCGGGTCCGGACGGCCAGGGTCCGGGCGAAATGGATCGGCGCCACGGCCACCGGGCGTCGGCATGAATTGGGTACGATCGTCGTTGCTCATCGCGGTTTATCCTCGGATCGCCCAGAAAGCCAGGTTCAGTCCTGGGAACTGGCCGGCGATGTGGAACGCAAAGCCGCCGGAGTTGCTCAACTGCTGCCAGTGGTCGCTGCCCCGGTCGAGTTCGTAGTAGGTGGAACCGGCGTGGTACGGCAGCTGCCGTGGCGCCACCGGCAACGGCAGCAGGCCGATGCCCGGCAGTTGCAGGTTGACCAGGTCGCGGATGTGCTCCACCGAACCGACCTTGCTCTGCTGTCCGAAGCGGCTGCGCAGGGTTTCGGCCGGCACATCGGCACGCACCACCAGAATGAAACTGGCGCTGTCGAGCAAGGTCTTGTCGGCGAGCATCGCCACGTGGATGCCGTAGGCTTTCTCGACAATCGGAATCGGCGTCGCCTTGCTGTCGATCAGCATCGACAGGGCTTCGCGCAGGGCCTGCATCACCGGCGCGTAGCTGAGCGCCAGGTCATCGTGCTGGTACGGCGGGTATTGCTGCGGTCGTCGCCCGGAGGCGGTGAACGTGGAAAACTCCCCGGCCAGGCTCACCAGTTCGCTGTAGAAGCGCTCGGGGTGCAGCGGGCTCAACTGGCTCAGGTGCTGGACCAGCGGCTGAGCGCGGTTGACCAGTTGCAACAGCATGAAATCGGCGATCTCCGAGGCGCCACCGGCACCGGACGCCACCACCCGCCCGGCCAAGGCTTCACCGCGTTGATGCAGCAGGCCCAGCAGTTCACTGCGAAACGCCGCCAGCGGTTTGGAAGCGATGACATCCAGCAGCGGCGGGATGTAGGCGTCGTCGAGCACCAAGGCACGGTCAGCACGTTTTTCCTTGATGCGCACCACACCGATGGCGGCGTAGTCGCCGATGCCATCCTGCTCGGTCAACAACCGCAGGGCCCGGGAGCCGAGGGCCACTGGCGCACGGTTCTCGAACGGCGCGTTGTCGTCGCGCACTTCGCACACCTGGCTCACATACCGCGCAGCACCGAGGTCTTCGCCTTCATCCACAGTGTCACGGGCGCCGGCACGCTTGAGCGGCAAGGCCAGGTACACCAGGCCGTCACGCAGGTTGTCATCGACGTTCAGCGGTGTGGGCGCCAGGTCATCCTGGGGAATGTTGAAGGGCGTACCGTCCGGCAGCAGGCCCCGCGCCGAGATGATCGCCAGCTTGCCCTGGGCCAGCAGGCCCTGGTCGATCAGCAGTTCGGAAAAACCCCAGGCGCCGGCCGACAATGGGCGGCTGCGTGCGTCGATGAGGTTTTCCAGGTAGCGGTCGTGCTGTTGGAAGTGCTGCGTTCCAATGAACATGCCTTCCGACCAGACCACGCGATTGTTCCAGGACATGGGGGCTCCGATTGCTTATTGGGCAGGGCTGGATGGGGGAACGACGACGGCGCTGCGCACGGCGCGCACATCGAGGCTGATCTGGTATTCGGTGTATTCACGCGCCGGGACATTCATCACCGTGCGCCACAGCGACTGGTCCAGCTCGCGATAGCCCACCAGTATTCCGATGTGTCGCGTGGCGGGGTCGAGGTCGCGTTGCAGGCTCAGTTGCTGGCCGGGCTGGATCAGCACCTCGTCCTGGTCGATCAGGTCGGCGCCCAGCGTGGCCTGGGCCCGTTCGGCCAGGGCGAAATAATCGGAACGGCCAAAGGTCGCGGCATTTTTCAGTTCGAAAATGCGCACCCGGACCGGGGCCGGCTGGCCGGTGGCGCCGGGGTTGAGGCCGGCAATGGCATGGAAATGCAGCTCGATGGCGGCAGTGTCGGCCTCAGCTTCTTCGGGCTGGGGGTTGGCCGCATCCTTGGCGCACGCCGTCAGCAGAAGCGCGGTGGCGACTGCGAGTAAAAACCTGGGAATCATCCTGCGTCCTCAATGACGTTTGAGCTATCCGTTGTTGGCTTATCAATATTGTTATAGGACAGCGCCGCTCAACGGCGTCGCTGTCGTGTGCTGTGTTCTTCGTAGGCGCGGCTGAATTCACGGCCGAACAGATCTTGGAAATCCTCCTGGGCCTCACGGGAAATGTTGCTGTAGAGCTCGGTGAATTGCTGCCAGTACTGGGCCTGCCGCGAGCCGCTGAAAATACCGGAGAGCCCACCGGGCTTGGCCATGCGTTCTTCCAGTTGCGCTGGCTCGAAGCGCCCCAGCAAATGCTTGATCGCCGCTTCCACGCCGGCCATCACCGCCAGTTGGTGGGCCCGCAAGTCATCGAAACTGTCACGCACCGCCGCGTCCGGGGCCATGAACGCCTGGTTGCCGTGGCGCAACAGCAACAGCAGGGCTTCATCGACATTGGGGGCGAATTTCAGCGGGTTGTTTTCCACCGGCTGGATCATCGTCTGCTGGATGCGGAACTCACCCTTGAGGCTGCTGCGGGCGCGCAAGACATCGATCAGGCCTTCGACCATCAAACGATAACTGCGCCCAATGCTTTCCATCTGCGCTTCGGCCTGGGCCTTGTCCAGGCGCAACTGATCCAGCCCGGCACCGCGCAGGAAGGCTTGCAGCAAGTCGGGTTGGTTGGCCTCAATCGGGGCGACTGGAGCAACCGGAGCAACCGGAGCAACCGGAGGTGCGACCGGGGGCTCGACGCGGGTCACCGGCGCTTCACGCACGGGCGGCGGCGGAGCACTGATTTCAGCAAAGATGTCGACGAGCGGAGGCTGCGCAACAGGCGTCGCGACAGGTTCAACCACCGGCGGTAGCGGCACCGGCGGCGAGGCCACGGGCAGCGGAGCAACCGCCACCGACGCAGGCTTGTCGCTGAACGGGTCCCAGTCGTCCGGAATCATCGAGGCGGACGGCGGTATCACTGGCTCGACCACCGGCGGTGGGCTCGGCCGGGGAATCGGCGTCGGCGGGCGGAAATTGTGTTGCTCGGCCGGGACATGGTCAGGCTGGGTGGCCGGCGGGACACTGCTTGGGGTCAAGAAGTCGAACAGGTCCGGCAGGGTGTCCATGGCCGACACGCCCTGGAAATGCGCAGGCGAGGCCACCTGGATCGGCGACGGCGTATGCGCGGGGGCGCTCTGCTGGCCCATCAGGGCCTCGAAACTGCTGGGCGACTCGGCGAACGGGTTGCTGTCGGTGACCGGCAGGTTGAAATCCACGCGTGCCTGGATTTCATAATCACCGATGCGAATCACTTCGCCGTCTTGCAGGGGCTCGCTGTTGCCCTTGCGCAGGCGGACGCCGGCCTTGACCAATTCCACACCATTAGTGCTGTTATCGGTTAAATAATAACGCCCGTCTTTGTATTGGATAACGCAATGTTTACCGGAAACCAGACGCTCGGGGTCCGGTAATACCCAGTCATTATCGGAATTACGGCCAATTGCCATCACCCCCTGATCCATGGACTTTTCAGAACACTGGCCTGGGGTAATTTTGTGATAACTAGTGATAGTCAAACACAGCGGCATCTTGCCTCCTTGCTGAATACTTCGCGCGCGGGCGGGAGTGAGGGGTCAGGCCCTGACAACCCGCCGGCAACCTTGCCAACAACCGTGAAAACGGCTTTTTGCCAGCATGATTGCTGATCATAACCGGCTTGCGTGACAAAAACCCCACGTCAGTTGCCGCTTCGACCGGTAGGTCGGGCAGGCTGTTAAGCGCATCACAACTGTTACAGAGGGGCTACACTGGTGAAATAGCTTACCTTGACAAGCGATAAGTACTACACCAAAAATGCACAACTTCTTGAATATAGATGATGGCACTTTAAAATCATTGCGGATCTAAAGGGCCATTATCGTCAAGGAACATGTGAAGTTTTATCCGAAACTTGCGTGTGAACTGCCCGACTTCTATCAAGCGGGTGATAGGGAGATCGATCCAAGTGGATGTGCCTTTGTTGCTCGCCGCCGTTTCCGCGACTTCGCCGTGCGGTGAAGATCTGGAATATGACGCGGATTTCCTGCGCCTGGAGCGCGACTCCCGGGGCCAACCCGAGCGCAGCATGGGCGATTCGATCCTGCCTGCCGAACCCCCTGAATGGCGCAGCATCCAGCAGCAGAGCCTGGACTTGCTGCAACGCAGCAAAGACCTGCGCATCACCCATTTCCTGATGCAAAGCTCCCTGGCCCTCGAAGGCCTGCCGGGCATGGCCCGTGTGCTGACGCTGATCAGCGAGTTGCTCAAGCAATACTGGGCCGAACTGCATCCGCGCCTGGACGCCGATGACGACAATGACCCCACCGTGCGCATCAATGCCCTCGCCGGCCTGACGTCCGATGTCACTCTCCGCCTGCTGCGCGAAAGCATCCTGACCCGTTCGCGGACCTTCGGTGCCGTCAGCCTGCGCGCCGCCGCCAACGCCAGTGGCCTGCAAAGTTTCCCGGATGAAAACCTCGGCGCCGAACAACTCGCCGGTGCCCTGCTCGACAGCGATCCCGAGCAGTTGGAAATTACCCGCGCCGCCCTGCTTGAAGCCCGCAGCGCCGCCGAAGCCATCGAGCAGCAGGTCAGCGACCAGGTCGGTTCCGCCCAAGGCGTGGACCTCGGCCCGTTGAAGCAACCGTTGAAGATGGCCCTGCAGATTCTCGGTCAGTTCGCCCCGCAGAGTGGCGACAGCGCCCTGCCCGATTCCGTGAGCGACGACAGCGCCGCAACAACAGAATATGCCAGCGCGCCAAGCGCACCGCGCCACACCAGCAACAGCACCGTCAGCGGCGACATCAACAACCGTGACGACGTGCTGCGCAGCCTGGACCGAATTCTCGCTTACTACACCCGTCATGAGCCCTCCAGCCCGCTGCCGGTGCTGTTGAATCGGGCCAAGAATCTGGTGCACGCCGATTTCGCGGCCATTGTGCGCAACCTGATTCCCGACGGCATGAGTCAATTTGAAAACCTGCGCGGCCCAGACAGCGAATAAAAAGCGAGCGGATCACGCAGTCACGTCACCGGCACCCCCGATGACGCCAACACCGTCGCTCAAGCGACCAGGAGCAGCAACGTGGCGAAGCAAAGTTCTCAGAAATTCATCGCGCGCAACCGCGCGCCTCGAGTGCAGATCGAGTACGACGTCGAGCTCTACGGCGCCGAGAAAAAGGTCCAGTTGCCCTTCGTCATGGGCGTCATGGCCGACCTCGCCGGCAAGCCCGCCGAGCCTCTGGCAGCGGTAGCCGACCGCAAGTTCCTCGAGATCGACGTCGACAACTTCGACTCGCGCCTCAAGGCCATGCAGCCGCGCGTGGCGTTCCATGTGCCTAACGAACTGACCGGCGAAGGCAACCTGAGCCTGGACCTGACGTTTGAAAGCATGGACGACTTCAGCCCGGCGGCCGTGGCCCGCAAGGTCGACTCGCTGAACAAGCTGCTCGAAGCGCGCACCCAGTTGGCCAACCTGCTGACCTACATGGACGGCAAGACCGGCGCCGAAGAAATCATCATGAAGGCGATCAAGGACCCAGCGCTGTTGCAGGCCCTGGCGAGCGCGCCGAAGCCAGCACAGGACCAATGATCATGACTGACAATACAGCCCGCGAAGGCGTGCAAAACCTGGGCGCCACTCAAGAAACCAGCGAGTTTGCGTCCCTGCTGCTGCAAGAATTCAAACCCAAGACCGAGCGCGCCCGCGAAGCCGTCGAGACGGCCGTGCGCACCCTGGCCGAGCAGGCCCTGGCGCAGACCGACCTGGTGTCCAACGACGCCATCAAGTCGATCGAATCGATCATCGCCGCCATCGACGCCAAGCTCACCGCCCAGGTCAACCAGGTCATCCACCACCCGGACTTCCAGCAACTGGAAAGCGCCTGGCGTGGCCTGCACTACCTGGTCAACAACACCGAGACCGATGAGCAGCTCAAGATCCGCGTGCTCAACATCTCCAAGACCGACCTGCACAAGACCCTGAAGAAATTCAAGGGCACTGCGTGGGACCAGAGCCCGCTCTTCAAGAAGATGTACGAAGAAGAATACGGCCAGTTCGGCGGCGAGCCTTACGGCTGCCTGGTGGGCGACTACTACTTCGACCAGTCGCCACCGGATGTCGAGTTGCTGGGCGAGCTGTCGAAAGTCTGCGCGGCCATGCACTCGCCATTCATTGCGGCGGCATCGCCGACCGTGATGGGCATGGGCTCGTGGCAGGAACTGTCGAACCCGCGCGACCTGACCAAGATCTTCACCACCCCGGAATACGCCGGCTGGCGCTCGCTGCGTGAATCGGAAGACTCGCGCTACATCGGCCTGACCATGCCGCGTTTCCTGGCGCGCCTGCCGTATGGCGCCAAGACCGACCCGGTGGAAGCCTTCGCCTTCGAAGAAAACACCGACGGCGCCGACAGCTCCAAGTACACCTGGGCCAACGCCGCCTACGCGATGGCGGTGAACATCAACCGTTCGTTCAAACACTTCGGCTGGTGCTCGCGCATCCGTGGCGTGGAATCCGGCGGCGAAGTGGAAAACCTGCCGGCCCACACGTTCCCGACCGACGACGGTGGCGTGGACATGAAGTGCCCGACCGAAATCGCCATTTCGGACCGCCGTGAAGCGGAACTGGCGAAGAACGGTTTCATGCCGCTGCTGCACAAGAAAAACACCGACTTCGCCGCGTTCATCGGCGCCCAGTCGTTGCAGAAACCGGCCGAATACGACGACCCGGACGCCACCGCCAACGCCAACCTGGCCGCACGCCTGCCGTACCTGTTCGCCACCTGCCGGTTCGCTCACTACTTGAAGTGCATCGTGCGCGACAAGATCGGTTCCTTCAAAGAGAAGGACGAGATGCAGCGCTGGTTGCAGGACTGGATCCTCAACTACGTCGACGGTGACCCGGCGCACTCCACCGAGACCACCAAGGCCCAGCATCCACTGGCTGCCGCCGAAGTGATCGTTGAAGAAGTCGAAGGCAACCCGGGGTACTACAACTCCAAGTTCTACCTGCGCCCGCACTACCAGCTCGAAGGGCTGACCGTGTCGCTGCGCCTGGTATCGAAACTGCCTTCGGCCAAGGGCGCGTAAAGCTTTACTGAACGGTACAAGGCCAATGTGGGAGCGAGCTTGCTCGCGATGGCGGTGGATCAGTTGTCATGAGCATGCCTGACACTCCGCTATCGCGAGCAAGCTCGCTCCCACAGAGGATCTTCAGTGAATTGGAGATCGCCTTCGTAGCGTTCAACGGCAGTAATTTCGCAAGGTCAGCGTCAACCAAACAATGTGGTTAGAAACCACACAGGGAGAAAACATGGCTGTTGATATTTTCATCAAGATCGGCGACATCAAGGGCGAGTCCATGGACAAGGCCCACAAGGACGAGATCGATGTCCTGAACTGGAGCTGGGGCATGTCCCAGTCCGGCAACATGCACGTGGGCAGCGGCGGTGGTGCGGGCAAGGTCAACGTCCAGGACCTGTCCCTGACCAAGTTCGTCGACAAGGCGTCGCCAAACCTGATGATGCACTGCGCCAGCGGCAAGCACATCGACAAGGTCAAGCTGACCGTGCGCAAGGCCGGTGGTGAGAGCCAGGTCGAGTACATGATCATCAACCTGGAAGAAGTGCTGGTCACTTCCCTGAGCACCGGCGGCTCGGGCAGCGATGATCGCCTGACCGAAAACGTCACCCTGAACTTCGCCAAGGTGCTGGTGGACTACCAGCCACAGAAAGCCGATGGCACCAAGGAAGGCGGCCCGGTCAAGTTCGGCTGGAACATCCGTCAGAACGTCAAGGTGTAATCGAACACGCCCCCGGTGCCACGCGCCGGGGGTGTTTGGTGCTTGCTCGAATCCAACCCTTTCCCACGTGGTATCTGAGTCATGGCCAAGCCTTCGTTTATCAATTTGTGGAACAGCTATCCCACCACCTCCACACCCTGTGACGGGCCTTGGGATAATCAGTGCGCTATCCGGATGAGCATCACGCTCAATGCGGAACAGACGATCAAGGTCAACAAGTCGACTTACAGCGAACCCAAGTGTGCACACGAACATGCTCGGGGCGCCGAGTCGTTGGCCAGCTGGCTTTGGCGTCATCATCTGGGTCGTCCAACGATTCTGACCGGAAGCGCCGAGGACCGCCGCACACTCAATCAGAAGACAGGAATCATTTTCTTCAAGGACTGTTTTGCACGGCTCGGGCAATCCGAAGAAGCCCGTACCGGCGACCATATCGACCTATGGAATCGCGGCAGAGTCACCGGCGACTTCGCCGATCAGGCTCATCGCTCAAAGCAAGTCTGGTTTTGGGAGCTGCCATGATCAAACGAGCGCTGCTGGCGGCGTTGTCGAGCAGTCTTTTCCTAAGCCTGAACGCTTGCGCCGAACAGACCGACCCTGCGGCTGCACAAAGCGTTCAGGTCGATCTCGCCGGCCAGACCCTGACCCTGGAAAACCACGGTCAACGTTGTGCCTTGCGCAAACCAGACCAAAGCCTGCTCACGCTGGACATGCCGTGGCCCTGCCACTTGAGCGTCGACCGTAAAGGCTTGCCACGCGTCGAGCGTTTTAACAACGCCTTGATCATCATCGTGCAGCATTTCGAACCAGAACCGGCGCCCAGCACTGAATGTCGCTCTCAATACCAAGCCATCAGACAAATCGAAGGCCGGCTGGAGGCATCGATTGTGGCCGGTGGCGGCCGTTGCATGGCCGGCGCCCTTGATCAGAAAAACTTTGTGGCCCTTTTTACGTGGTAACCGAAATCGCCACCCGCGATCGCCTGCAACCGTCCCTGCTGGACCGGTTGACCGACGACGATCCGACCAACCCCAAGGAAAGCGCCGACAAGCGCGTGCTGTCGCTCACCCAGTTGAAAGCCTCGGTGCTGCGTGACCTGGCGTGGCTGCTCAACACCACGTCATTGCTCGACGCCGATGCCACGCTGCATACCCCGGCGGGCACGTCGGTGGTGAATTTCGGCCTGCCGGCGCTGGCCGGCAACAGCGCGTCGAACGTCGATGTCTCGGCCCTGGAAACCTTGATCCACCAGGCCATTGCCACCTTCGAACCGCGCATCCTGCGTCACACCCTGCGGGTACGGGCCCGGGCGACGGCTGAGATGAACCACAACGCCTTGAGCTTCGAGATCGAAGGCGACCTCTGGGCCCAGCCGGTGCCGCTGCGCCTGATGCTGCAAACCGACCTGGACTTGGAAACCGGCCACGTGCGCGTGGTCAACGCCGACCAGCGGAGACGCTCATGAACCCGCGCCTGCTGGAGCTGTACAACCAGGAACTGCACCACGTGCGCGAAAGCGCGGCGGAGTTCGCCAAGGAATACCCGAAGATCGCCAGTCGGCTGACCTTGTCCGGCATGGACTGCGCCGACCCGTATGTCGAACGCCTGCTGGAAGGCTTCGCCTACCTGACGGCACGGGTGCAGCTCAAGCTCGATGCCGAATACCCGACCTTCACCCATAACCTGCTGGAAATCGCCTACCCGCATTACCTGGCGCCGACACCGTCGATGACCGTGGTGCAGATGCAGGCCGACCCGGACGAAGGCTCGCTGAGCAGTGGTTTCCCGCTGCCCCGCGATACCGTCCTGCGCGCCGCCCTGGGTCGCGAAACCCAGACCTGCTGCGAGTACCGCACCGCCCACGCGGTGACGTTGTGGCCGTTGCAGGTCAGCCAGGCTGAATACTTCGGCAACCCGTCCGCCGTGCTCGGGCGCCTGGCCGCCAGTGAACCCAAAGCCAAGGCCGGGCTGCGCATCACACTGCGCACCGGCGCCGAACTGCCGTTCAACAGCCTGGCCCTGGACAACCTGCCGCTGTACTTGAGCGGCGCCGACGAACAACCTTTCCGCCTCTACGAACAACTGCTGGGCAATGCCTGCGCGGTGTTCGCCCGCAAGCCCGGCGGCGATTGGGTGGAGCGCCTGCCCCAGGATGCGTTGCGCTCGCGGGGTTTCGACGATGCCGACGCCGCGCTACCGGTGGTGTCGCGAGCCTTCCAGGGCTATCGCCTGTTGCAGGAATACTTCGCCCTGCCCCACCGCTTCCTGTTTGTCGACTTCACTCAGCTAAGCCGGGCGGTCAAGCGTTGCGACGGCCAGGAACTGGAGTTGATCGTGCTGTTCGACCGTCACGATCCAAGCCTGGAAGGTAGCGTCGGAGCTTCGCAGTTCCTGCCGTTCTGCACCCCGGCCATCAACCTGTTTCCCAAGCGCCTGGATCGCATTCACTTGTCGGAGCGGGTCAACGAACACCACGTGATCGCCGACCGCACCCGGCCGATGGATTTCGAAGTGCATTCGCTGAGCGGCCTCACCGGCCACGGCACCGGACCAGAGCAGCCGTTCCTGCCGTTCTACGCCGTGCGCGATCCGTCCCGCTATGGCCGCGACCTGGCCTACTACACCGTACGCCGCGAACCGCGCGTGCTGTCCAGCGACCAGCGGCGCAACGGCCCGCGCTCGACCTACATCGGCAGCGAAACCTTCGTCAGCCTGGTGGACAGCCAGCAAGCGCCGTACCGCCACGACCTGCGCCAGCTAGGCGTGACGGCGCTGTGCACCAACCGCGACCTGCCGCTGTTCATGAGCGTGGGCAACGGCAAGACCGACTTCACCCTGGCCGACAGTGCGCCGGTTGGCGCCGTGCGTTGCGTGGCAGGTCCCAGTCGCCCGCGGGCCAGCCATGCCCACGATGCCAAGGCCTGGCGGCTGATCAGCCAGTTGTCGCTGAACTACTTGTCGTTGAGCGAACAAGGCCAAGGCGCCGCCGCCCTGCGTGAACTGCTGCGCCTGTACGGCGACAGCAATGACGCGGCGCTGCAATTGCAGATCGAAGGTCTGCGGGAAGTCAGCAGCAAGGCATGCACCCGGCGCTTGCCGATGCCCGGCCCGATCGTGTTCGGTCGGGGCCTGGAGATCACCCTGGAATTCGATGAAAACGCGTTTCGCGGCACCGGGGTGTTCCTGCTCGGTGCGGTGTTCGAGCGCTTCCTGGCACGCTACGTGTCGATCAACAGTTTTACCGAGACGGTGATCCGTACCACCGAACGCGGCGAGATCATGCGATGGAAAGCCAAGCCCGGACGTCGTCCGACCCTGTGAGTACCCTGGAGGCGATGCACCAGGAACCCTGGGAATACGACTTCTTCCAGGCGTTGCGGCGCATCGAGTGCGAATCCCCTGAGCTGCCGCGCCTGGGCCATTCCCTGCGCCTGGCCGATGACCCGTTGCGCCTCGGGCAACAGGCCGATTGCACCTTCGCCCCGGCCACCCTCGCCTCGGTGCAAACAGGCGGCGACGGTACACCGGCGCGCCTGGAGCAATTCTTCTTCGGCCTCGGCGGCCCCAACGGCCCGATGCCGCTGCACATCACCGAATACGTGCGCGAACGCCAGCGCAACAACGCCGACAGCACCAGCAAGCGCTTCCTCGATGTATTTCACCATCGCCTGCTCAGCCTGTTCTACCGGGCCTGGGCCGAAGCGCGGCCGACGGTCAGCCATGACCGTCCGGACGACGACTATTGGTCGGCGCGCCTGGCGGCCCTCAGCGGCCGGGGCATGCCGAGCCTGCTCAACCAGGGGCTGATCCCCGACACGGCGAAGCTGCACTACAGCGGCCACCTGTCGGCGCAAACCCGCTACCCGGATGGTTTGAAGGCCATTCTCAGCGAGTACTTCGGCCTGCCGGTGGAGATCGAAGAATACGTCGGCCAATGGCTGGAACTGCCGGAACGCAGCCGCGTCGGTGTCAACGCCCAGCTGGGCGTGGACTTCTGCCTGGGCCGCTTCGTGTGGGATCGCCAACACAAATTCCGCATTCGCCTGGGGCCACTCAAGCTCGTTGACTACATGGGCATGCTGCCCGGCAGCCAACCGTTCAACGAGCTGGTGGCCTGGGTCGCCGAATACCTGGGCCACGAGCTGGACTGGGACCTGAACCTGGTCCTGGAACAGCCCGAAGTCCCGGCCCTGCAGCTCAATGGTCGTTTCCGCCTGGGGTTCAATACCTGGCTGGGCCGCCCCGAAACAGATGCCAACGATTTAATACTGGCCCGGCATTACGCCGAACAGGCCAACACCTCACAGACCTCAAGGAGCCATGAGCATGGGTGAAATCAGTCGCGCCGCGTTGTTCGGCAAACTCAACAGCGTGGCTTACAAAGCCATCGAAGCCGCCACCGTGTTCTGCAAGTTGCGCGGTAACCCTTATGTGGAACTGGCCCACTGGTTTCACCAGTTGCTGCAACTGCAGGACTCCGACCTGCACCGCATCATCCGCCAGTTCAACATCGAGCCGGCGCGCCTGGCCCGTGACCTGACCGAAGCCCTGGACCGTCTGCCACGGGGCTCGACGTCGATCACCGACCTGTCGTCCCACGTCGAAGAAGCCGTGGAACGCGGCTGGGTCTACGGCAGCCTGATGTTCGGCGAAAGCCAGGTGCGTACCGGTTACCTGGTGCTGGGCATCCTCAAGACCCCGAGCCTGCGCCACGCGCTGCTGGGCCTGTCGTCGGAGTTCGACAAGGTCAAGGTCGAAGCCCTGAGCGAGCGGTTTGACGAATACGTCGGCGACTCGCCGGAAAACGCCCTGACCGCCAGCGACGGTTTCAATGCCGGCGCCGTGCCAGGCGAAGCCAGCGGCGCCATGGCCCCGGCCGCCATGGGCAAGCAGGAAGCCCTCAAGCGCTTTACCGTCGACCTCACCGAGCAAGCCCGCAGCGGCAAGCTCGACCCCATCGTCGGCCGTGACGAAGAGATCCGCCAACTGGTGGACATCCTCATGCGCCGCCGGCAGAACAACCCGATCCTCACCGGTGAAGCCGGCGTGGGCAAGACCGCCGTGGTCGAAGGCTTCGCCCTGCGCATCGTCGCCGGCGACGTGCCGCCGGCCCTCAAGGACGTGGAACTGCGCAGCCTCGACGTGGGCCTGTTGCAGGCCGGCGCGAGCATGAAAGGCGAATTCGAACAGCGCCTGCGCCAGGTCATCGAAGACGTCCAGGCCTCGCCCAAGCCGATCATCCTGTTCATCGACGAAGCCCACACCCTGGTGGGTGCCGGTGGCGCCGCCGGCACGGGCGACGCGGCCAACCTGCTCAAACCAGCCCTGGCCCGCGGCACCTTGCGTACCGTGGCCGCCACCACCTGGGCCGAGTACAAGAAGCACATCGAAAAAGACCCGGCCCTGACCCGCCGTTTCCAAGTGGTGCAAGTGGCCGAGCCGTCGGAAGACAAGGCCCTGCTGATGATGCGCGGCGTGGCCTCGACCATGGAAAAACACCACCAGGTGCAGATCCTCGACGAAGCCCTGGAAGCCTCGGTCAAGCTGTCCCACCGCTACATTCCCGCGCGCCAGCTGCCGGACAAATCCGTGAGCCTGCTGGACACCGCCTGCGCCCGCGTCGCCATCAGCCTGCACGCCGTGCCGGCCGAAGTGGACGACAGCCGCCGGCGCATCGAAGCCCTGGAAACCGAGCTGCAAATCATCGCCCGTGAGCACGCGATTGGCGTGGTCATCGGCACTCGTCAGACCCATAGCGAAAACCTGCTGAGCGCCGAACGCGAGCGCCTGGCCGAGCTGGAAAGCCGCTGGGCCGAAGAGAAGACCCTGGTGGACGAACTGCTCGCCACCCGCGCCACCCTGCGCGAGCGCGTCGGCGTGGTGGACAGCGAGGATGGCAGCGAGACCAGCCACGAACTGCGCGAGAAACTGGTTGACCTGCAACAGCGCCTGACCGCCCTGCAAGGTGAAACCCCGCTGATCCTGCCGACCGTGGATTACCAGGCCGTGGCCTCGGTGGTCGCCGACTGGACCGGTATCCCGGTGGGCCGCATGGCCCGCAACGAACTGGAAACCGTACTCAACCTCGACCAGCACCTGAAAAAACGCATCATCGGCCAGGACCATGCCTTGCAGATGATCGCCAAGCGCATCCAGACCTCCCGCGCCGGCCTCGACAACCCGAGCAAGCCGATTGGCGTGTTCATGCTCGCCGGCACCTCCGGCGTGGGCAAGACCGAAACTGCCCTGGCCCTGGCCGAAGCCATGTACGGCGGCGAGCAGAACGTCATCACCATCAACATGAGCGAGTTCCAGGAAGCCCACACCGTGTCGACCCTCAAGGGCGCGCCTCCGGGCTACATCGGCTACGGCGAAGGCGGCGTGCTGACCGAAGCCGTGCGGCGCAAACCGTACAGCGTGGTGCTGCTGGACGAGGTGGAAAAAGCCCACCCGGACGTGCATGAGATCTTCTTCCAGGTGTTCGACAAAGGCGTGATGGAGGACGGCGAGGGCCGGGTGATCGATTTCAAGAACACCCTGATCCTGCTCACCACCAACGCCGGCACCGAGCTGATTGCCCAGGTCTGCAAAGACCCGCAGAACGTGCCCGAGCCGGAAGAAATCGCCAAGGCCCTGCGTCAGCCGCTGCTGGAGATTTTCCCGCCGGCCTTGCTCGGTCGCCTGGTGACGATCCCGTACTACCCGCTCAGCGACGAGATGCTCAAGGCCATCACCCGCCTGCAACTCAACCGCATCAAGAAGCGCGTGGAGAGCACCCACAAAGTGGCCTTCGACTACGACGACGCAGTGGTCGACCTGATCGTATCGCGTTGCACCGAAACCGAAAGCGGCGGGCGCATGATCGACACCATCCTGACCAACAGCCTGCTGCCGGACATGAGCCGCGAGTTCCTGACCCGCATGCTCGAAGGCAAGGCCTTGGCCGGGGTGCGGATCAGCGCGGTGGACAACGAATTGCAGTACGATTTCAGCGACGCGGCCTGACGGTAAGGAACACCGTACAACCCTGTGGGAGCGAGCTTGCTCGCGATAGCGCAAGTACATTCAACATCAATGTTGACTGATACGCCGCCATCGCGAGCAAGCTCGCTCCCACAGTGGCATCTTCCGCAGTGGTGTTGCGTTCCTTCAGCCATTACAACTTGCACGAGACACTCGATGTTATTCAACCAAGCCTCACGCCTGGCCAAGATCACCAGCCCCCTCGGGCCCGAGGTCCTGTTGCTCAAGGACATGGGCGGCGGTGAAGAGCTGGGGCGGCTGTTCAACTATGAGTTGCAGCTGCATTCGCTGGACAACGCCATCGACCTCAACCAACTGCTCGGCAAGCCCATGTGCGTGAGTCTGCAATTGGATGGCGGTGGCGAACGCTATTTCCATGGCATCGTCGCCCGTTGCAGCCAGAACGTCGACCAGGGCCAGTTCGCCAGTTACCAGGCCACCTTGCGCCCGTGGCTGTGGTTGCTGACCCGCACCTCCGATTGCCGGATTTTCCAGAACCTGACCATTCCGCAGATCATCAAGCAGGTGTTCCGCGACCTTGGGTTTTCCGATTTCGAAGACGCCTTGAGCCAGTCCTACCGCGAGTGGGAATACTGCGTGCAGTATCGCGAGACCAGCTTCGATTTCGTCAGCCGCCTGATGGAACAAGAAGGGATTTACTACTTCTTCCGCCATGAACAGGGCCGTCATGTACTGGTACTGGCCGACGCCTATGGCGCCCACACCACGGCCCCCGGCTACGGTTCGGTGCCGTACTACCCGAAGAACGAGCAACAGCGCGAGCGCGACCACATCCACGATTGGCACCTGGCCCAGGAAGTCCAACCCGGTTCACTGGAACTCAACGACTACGACTTCCAGCGCCCCAGCGCGCGCATCGACGTGCGCTCGGCCATGCCTCGCCCGCACACCGCCGGCGACTATCCGCTGTACGACTACCCTGGCACCTATGTGCAAAGCGCCGACGGCGAACACTACGCCCGCACCCGCATCGAAGCCTTGCAGACCCTGCACGAGCAAGTCGAGCTGGCCGGCAATGCCCGGGGCCTGGGTTCGGGGCATCTGTTCAGCCTCACCGGCTTCAGCCGCCAGGACCAGAACCGCGAATACCTGATCGTCGGTGCCCGCTACTACCTCTCCCAGGAAAGCGGCGAAACCGGTGGCGGTGCGCCGACTGCGCAGTTCGAAAGCAGCCTGACCTGCATCGACGCCCAGCAAAGTTATCGCCCGATGGCGACCACCCATCGCCCCATCGTCAAAGGCCCGCAGACCGCGTTGGTGGTCGGCCCCAAGGGCGAGGAAATCTGGACCGATCAGTTCGGCCGGGTGAAGGTGCATTTCTACTGGGACAGGCACGACCAATCCAACGAAAACAGCTCCTGCTGGATTCGGGTGTCTCAGGCTTGGGCCGGGAAAAACTGGGGCTCGATGCAGATCCCGCGCATTGGCCAAGAAGTGATTGTCAGCTTCCTCGAGGGCGACCCGGACCGACCGATCATCACCGGCCGCGTCTACAACGCCGAACAGACCGTGCCCTATGACTTGCCAGCAAACGCCACCCAGAGCGGCATGAAAAGCCGTTCGAGCAAGGGCGGTACGCCAACGAACTTCAACGAAATCCGCATGGAAGACAAGAAGGGCGCCGAGCAGTTGTACATCCATGCCGAGCGCAACCAGGACATCGTGGTCGAGGTGGACGAGAGCCATTCGGTGGGCCACGACCGAAACAAAAGCATCGGCCACAACGAAACGGTGACCATCGGCAACAACCGCCTGCGCATCGTCAAGCAGGAAGACATCCTCTCGGTGGGACAGCGCAAGACCGACAGCATCAGCCAGAGCTACGTCATCGAAGTGGGCGAGAACCTGCGCCTGGTGTGCGGTGAAAGCATCCTGGAGCTCAACGCCAGCGGCCAGATCAACCTGACCGGCGTGCAGATCAGCTTCTACGCCAGCGGCGATGCCGAGTTCAACACCGGCGGCGTGCTGCACCTGAACAACGGCGGCGGCCCGGGTGCCACGCCGGACGGCCAGGGCGTCAAGGGCAGCATCGACGCCAACATCAGCGCCGCGTTCCCCAAGGGCTAACTTCGAGATTTATGCGCCATGACTTACCGCCTCAATGAATTCCAGCTCCAATTGCCGCCCAGCGAATTGCTGGACGCGACGATCAATATCCTCAAGTTCCCTGAACTGGGCACCTCCTTGATCGTCAGCCGCAGCTTGCTGGCTGAGGGCGAAACCCTGCAAAGCAACCTCGACGACCAGCTCAAGCGCCTGGAAAAACAGGTCCAGGACTTGCGCTGCCAACCGGGCGCCAACCTGCGCGTGGGCGCCAACCAGGAAGTCGAAGCCATCGAACTGCGTAGCCAGTTCAACAAAGGCAACGAAAAGGTCTTCCAGTACCAATTGGCGCTGGTATTGCCGGGCACCCGCAAGATGCTTGCCTTGAGCTATGTGAAAGCGGAAAAACTCGGCGACGCCGAAGCCGCGCATTGGGCGACGATCAAGGGTTCGCTGTTGTTCGACGTTCCGGTTTGATGAGCACCCTGCATGTCTGATGCACTCTGGGCCGCCCGGCTGGGCGACGCACTGAACCACACCTCGATGATGGCCGATATCCTCGGCGGCGTTCTGGAAGTGGCGGCGAACATTGCGATCACCGCAGTGGCGACGGCGGCCGTGGTGGCCGCTACGGGCATCACCGTTGCCACGGGCGGGTTGGGTTGTTTCCTGCTCGGCGCCGTGGTGGGCGCCGTCGTGGGCCTAGCCATGAGCAAGACCGGAGCCGACAAGGGGTTGAGCAATATATGCGAGGGCATCGGCAACGCTCTGTTTCCCCCCACGGTGCAAGCCAACATCCTCACCGGCTCCACCAACACCCTGACCAATAATATCCCTGCCGCCCGGGCCGCCGGGGCGATTCAATCCCATGTCGCGCCAGCCGGTACCGAGCTTGAGGCTCCCGAGCCAGAAGCCGAACCCAGTTACCTGGACATGGCCGAGAATTTCTTTTCGCAGATGTGGCGACCCACCGTCGCCACGCCCGCGCCCGGTGCCGTGCCCAAGCCGCTGGACATGATCGCGTGCATGAAGCATCCGCCGATGCCGCCGCAGTTCCTGGCCGAAGGCTCGGACAAAGTCACCATTAACGGCCAGCCCGCCGTGCGCAGCGGCGACCGCAGCACCTGCGATGCGACCGTGGTGTCGTCCGGGTTGATTTCCCCTGACGTGACCATTGGCGGCGGCTCAGTGGTGGTGCGCGAGATCCGCAGCGGCAAGACCCCAGGCGTAGGGTTGGCCGTCACTGCCTTGCTGATGCTCAAGGGCGGCAAAGGCAAATTCCTCAGTAACCTGCCGTGCATGCTGGTGGGCGGCGCGGCCTCCATGGCCGTCAGCAGCGCGATGGGCGCCGCGGCCAATGCCGCCATGGGCTCCTCGAACCCCGTGCATGCCGCCACCGGGGCCAAGGTACTGGGCGATGTCGAAGAGATGGATTTCGTCCTGCCCGGCATCTTGCCGATCGACTGGCAGCGCTTCTATAACAGCCGCGACGCACGCCATGACGGGATGTTCGGGGCAGGTTGGAGCGTGCCCTATGAGGTGCGCGTCGAAATCCTGCCTCACCCCGAAGGCGGCGAAACGCTGGTCTACACCGATGAACAGGGTCGGCGCATCGACATGGGCTCGATTGCCCTGGGCGGCGCCGTGTTCAGTGCCGGTGAAGGCCTCAGCGTGCGGCGCCATGCCAACGGCGAACTGCTGATCGAAAGCGCCGACGGCTTGTACCGGCTGTTCGAACCCACGCCCGCCAATGCAACGCTGCTGCGCCTGAACCAACTGGGTGATCGCAACGACAATCGAATCTACCTGGACTACGACGACACCGGACGCCTGGCACAATTGCGCGACACCTTCGACCTGACCCGCATCGCGCTGGCGTATGACGAGCGCTGGCCGCAGCGGGTCAGCCGGATCGACCGCCTCTATGCCGATCAACGCCGGGAAGTGCTGATGCACTATGGCTACGACGGCCAGGGCAATCTGGAACAGGTCCGTCAGTCCAACGGCCAGGTGAAGCGTCGCTATGCCTACGATGCCGGGCGGCGAATGGTGGAACACCAGCTGCCCACCGGGCTTCGCTGTTTCTATGAATGGGCGCTGGTTGAAAACCTGGAATGGCGGGTTGTTCGTCACTGGACCGACGCCGGCGACGCCTACACCTTCGACTACGACCTGGTCGCCGGCACCACCCGCATCACCGACGGATTGAATCGCATCAGCACCCGTCGCTGGGATGCTCGCTATCAAATCACCGAAGCCACCGACGCGCTGGGCCGCACCTGGACCTTCCAGTGGAACGAAGAAAGCCAGTTACTGAAGGCGACCGCCCCCAACGGCGGGCAGCATCAGTTCAGCTATGACGAAGCGGGCAACCTTTGCGAAACCCGCGACCCGCTGGGGCGTAGCGAATCCACACTGTGGCTCGAGCACTGGGCCCTGCCCCTGGCTGAAACCGATGCCGCGGGTAACACCTGGCAGTATCGCTATGACTCACGGGGCAATCGCATTCGGGAAACCGACCCGCTGGGCAACATCACCCGCTATCGCCACGACGCCCACGGCCAGGTGGTGGAGGTCATCGACGCCACCGGCAAAAGCAAAACCATGCGCTGGACGGCCCTTGGGCAACTGAGCGAACACACCGACTGTTCCGGTTACACCACACGCTTGAGCTACTGCGAGCGCGGGCTGTTGCTCAGCAGCACCGATGCGCTGGGGGAACGGACGCTTTTCAGCTACGACGATCAAGGCCGCTTGCTTAGCAAGCAACTGCCGGACGGGCGCACCGAGCACTACCAGCGCGATGCGAGCGGACAGTTGATCGGCTATAGCGACCCCGCCGGGCACACGACGAATTTCCAGCACACCCCAAGCGGTCAACTGCAGGTGCGCACCGACGCCCATGGCCGCCGGGTGGAACTGAGCTACGACAACTACGGGCGTCTATTGGCGCTGACCAACGAAAATGGCGAGTGCTACCGATTTACCTGGGACGCCGCCGACCGCTTGAGCGCTCAACACAGCCTGGATGGCAGTCTCAAGCGCTACGCCTACGACCCGCTGGACAACGTCACCCGCGTAGAGGCCCTCGCGGTGCCTGGCAGCACCGACCTGGACCTCTCGCCACACGCCCCCATCATCCATGAGCTGGAGCGCGATGCGGTGGGACGGCTGGTGGCAAAAGTCACCGAAGACGGGCGTACCGAGTACAGCTATGACGCGCTCGACCAAGTCAACGCCATCACCTTCACCCACCAGACCGGCGAAGTGCAAACCGTGGGTTTCGGTTACGACGCGTTGGGACAACTGGTAACCGAACAGAGTTGGGCCGGGTGCCTCGAACATCGCTACGACGAACTGGGCAACCTGACCCAGACGCAGCTTCCCGATGGCCGTTGGCTGAACCGCTTGCACTACGGCAGCGGCCACCTGCACCAGATCAACCTTGATGGCCAGGTCATCAGCGATTTCGAACGCGACCGTCTGCACCGCGAAGTGCTGCGCACCCAAGGACGCCTGAGCACCCGTAGCGAATACGACCGCAGCGGCCGCCTGCGCGCCCGCCAGCGTCGACAGCAAGGCCAATCCACGCTGCTGCCCCCAGCGGCGCAATCGCTGTTTGGCTATGACGCCAGCGACCAGTTGGTGGAACGCTTCGACAGCCAGCCCGATGCCAGCCATCGCCAGTTGCTGCACTACGACGCCACCGGCCGCATCCTCGCCAGCCAGGACAACCTCCAGGGCCAGCGCGAAGGCTTTGCCTATGACCCCGCCGCCAACCTGCTCGACGGGCTCACGACCGGTGCAGGGCGGGTCGCGCATAACCGCCTGTTGACCTACCAGGACAAGCGCTACCGCTATGACGGTTTCGGTCGCATGGTAGAAAAACGCAGCGCCCGGCGTGGCGTCCAACGTTTTCGCTACGACGCCGAACAGCGCCTGGTGGAGGTTCACAACGATAATGGCTCGGTCGTAAAAATGACCTACGACCCGCTGGGTCGACGCATCGAGAAAACCGAATACGACCGCCACGGCACTGTGCTCGGCTGCACCCGTTTCACCTGGGATGCGCTGCAACTGTTGCAAGAACACCGCGACAGCCAGACCAGCCTCTACATCTATGTCGACGACAGCCACGAACCCCTGGCACGGGTCGATGGCCTGGGCGACCAGCAAAAGGTCCGTTATTACCACAACGATTTCAACGGCCTGCCCGAACAGCTTTCGGAAGCCGATGGCCACACACTCTGGCGCGCCCGTCACCAGATATGGGGCGGCACGGCCGAAGAATTGCGCGAACCCTATTACATCGAAGAGCAGAACCTGCGTTTCCAGGGCCAATACCTGGACCGCGAAACCGGGCTGCACTACAACACCCTGCGCTTCTACGACCCGGACATCGGCCGCTTCACCACACCGGACCCCATCGGCCTGGCGGGTGGGCTGAACCTCTACCAGTACGCGCCGAACCCGGTGAGCTGGATCGACCCGTCAGGACTGATGAAATGCTCGACGCCACCCAAGGGTCGCAAGGTCAACCGGACGGTCTATCGCTTTGAAGAGCCAGGGCGCATCAGCACCACGTGGACAGCGCACAAATGGAACGTCGCAGCCCGGCACCGCTACACCGCCCCGGGGCTGGGCGGTGTCTATGGCGCCAACTCACGCAAGACCGCCATGGGCGAAGTCAATCACTGGGGTGTGGACCTCTCCACCCGGGTGCTGGTGAGCAAGAAAGTACAGCTCAACAATGTCCTGGATCTGACCCGGGCCGATGTGCGCAAGCAATTGGGTGTTTCCCTCAAGAGCATCACCGGCGACAAATACACCCAGACCCATCAAATCGGCGCCTGGGCCAAGGCTAATGGCTATGATGGGATCCTGGCGCCGTCGGCGCGAAACCCGACCGGCAGCAACTTGATTTCCTTTGCGGGTTTTTAGAATGGGACTGGAAGACGAATACGTCGGCGACGCCGATTGGCAGACATTCGTGCGGCTGTATGAAGAGGACTACCTCGACGACAACGCCCGTACGCTGGCCAAGGCCATGGACGAGCACCTCGACATGGCCGTGGTGCTGTATGGCAAAAGGGGGCTCAAGGAAGGCTTATGGTGGCTGGAACAGACCGTGCCCGCCTTGGGCAACAAACGGCCGGCCGATTGCCTCAAGACCCCGAAACTGATCAAGCGCCTGAGAATGGCCTTGATGAGCATGCCGTAACCCACAAGGACACCGGTGCAATGGAAGGCATCCAATTGCTTGAACACACTGTCATCAGCCACCTGAGCGACCTGCATGTCTGACGCGCTCTGGGCCGCCCGCCTGGGCGATGCACTCAACCACACCTCGATGATGGCCGACATCCTGGGCGGCGTCCTGGAGGTGGCGGCGAACATCGCGATCACCGCCTTGGCAACCGCCGCCGTGGTCGCGGCCACGGGTATCACCGTGGCCACCGGCGGCCTGGGCTGCTTCGTCCTGGGCCTGGTGGTGGGCACCGTCGTTGGCCTGGCCATGAGCAAGACCGGGGCCGACAAAGGCCTGAGCAATTTATGCGAGGGCATCGGCAACGCCCTCTTTCCGCCCACGGTGCAGGCCAACATCCTCACCGGCTCCAAGGACACCTTTACCAACAACATCCCCTCGGCCCGCGCCGCCGGCGCTGTGGTTTCCCATGTCGCGCCGGCCGGCACCGAGCTGGAAATGCCCGAGCCGGAAGAAGAGCCTAGCTACCTGGACATGGCCGGGAATTTCTTCTCGCAGATGTGGCGCCCCACTGTCGCCTCGCCCGCCCCCGGAACAGAGACCCGGCCGGAAGACCTGGTGATCTGCACCAAGCATCCACCCATGCCACCGCAGTTCATGGCCGAAGGCTCGGAAAAGGTCACCATCAACGGCCAGCCCGCCGTGCGCAGTGGCGACCGCAGCACCTGCGATGCGACGGTGGTGTCGGCCGGGCTGATTTCGCCCAACGTGACCATTGGCGGCGGTTCGGTGGTGGTGCGCGAGATCCGCAGCGGCAAGACCCCGGGCGTGGGCCTGGCGGTCACCGCGTTGCTGATGCTCAAGGGCGGCAAGGGCAAGTTCTTCAGCAAACTGCCGTGCATGCTGGTGGGCGGCGCGGTGTCCATGGCCGCCAGCAGCGCCGCGAACGCGGCCGCCAACGCCGCCATGGGCTCGTCGAACCCGGTGCATGCCGCCACGGGCGCCAAAGTATTGGGCGGTGACGAGGAGCTGGATTTCGTCTTGCCCGGCATCCTGCCGATTGACTGGCAACGCGTGTACAACAGCCGCGACGAACGCCGCGACAGTTTGTTCGGCGCCGGCTGGAGCGTCGCCTACGAAGTCCAAGTGCAAATCCAGCCCCACCCCGACGGCGGCGAAACCCTGGTCTACACCGACGAACAGGGCCGGCCCATCGACATGGGCTCCATCCCCTTGGGCGGCGCGGTGTTCAGCGCCGGCGAAGGCCTGGCCGTGCGCCGCCATGTGAACGGGCAATTGCTGATCGAAAGCGAAGACGGCCTGTACCGTTTGTTCGAACCCTCGCCAGCCAACCCTTCGCACCTGCGCCTGAGCCAACTGGGTGACCGCAACGACAACCGCATCCACCTCGACTACGACGACGCCGGACGCCTGGTGCGGCTGCGCGACACCTTCGACCTGGTGCAGGTCGAGCTGATCCGCGAACGCGAGCGCGTCACCCAGATCGAACGCCTCTACCCCGACCAAACGCGAGAGGTGCTAGTCAGCTACGCCTACGACGCGGCCAACACCCTCGCCGAAGTGCGCGACGCCACCGGCCAGGTGCAACGGCGCTTCCGCTACGACGCCGGGCTACGAATGGTCGAGCACCAGTTGCCCACCGGCCTGCACTGCTTCTACGAATGGGCCCTGATCGACGATCAGGAATGGCGCGTGGTCCGGCACTGGACCGACGAAGGCGACACCTACCAGTTCGACTATGACCTCAAGGCCGGCATCACCCGCATCAGCGACAGCCTGCAACGCGTCAGCACCCGGCACTGGAACAGCCAGCACCAGATCACCCAGTTCAGCGACAACCTCGGCCAGACCTGGCTGTTCGAATGGAACGACGAACGCCAGTTGCTCAGCGCCACCGATCCACAGGGCGGCCAGTACTCATTCAACTACGACGACGCCGGCAACCTCATCAGCGAAACCGACCCGTTGGGCCGCAGCGAATCCACCCTCTGGCTCGAACACTGGGCCCTGCCGCTGGTGGACACCGACGCCGCCGGCCACAGCTGGAAGTACCGCTACGATCAACGCGGCAACTGCACGGCGGAAACCGACCCGCTGGGCCATGTCACCCGCTACCGCTACGACGCCCATGGCCAGGTCGTGGAGATCATCGACGCCACCGGCAAAAGCAAAAAGCTGCGCTGGAACCCGTTCGGGCAATTGGTGGAACACGTCGATTGCTCGGGTTATCCGACGCGCTTCAGCTACGACGCGCGCGGTTACCTGCAGACCATCACCGACGCCCTTGGCGAGCGCACCCAATTCAGCTACGACGCCCAAGGGCGCCTGCTCGGCAGCCAATTGCCGGACGGTCGCACCGAGCACTACCAGCGCGACACCGCAGGCTTACTCACCGGCTACACCGACCCGGCCGGGCACACCACGCTCTACCAACACAACCGCCGCGGCCAGGTTCGCCAACGCACCGACGCCCAGGGCCGGCAGGTGCAGTTCGCCTACGACAGCTTCGGCCGGCTGCAAGCGCTGACCAATGAGAATGGCGAGAGCTACCGGTTTGCCTGGGATGCCGGGGATCGGTTGACCGAACAACAAGACCTGGATGGCAGCGCCAAGCGCTACGACTACGACCGCCTCGACAACGTCGCGGCAGTGACGGCGATTCCCGCGCCGTACGGCACGGGCCTGGCGATCATTCCCGAAGCACCGCCGGCGCCCATCGTCCATCGCCTGGAACGCGACGCCGCGGGCCGGCTGATCGCCAAAGTCACCGACGATGGCCGCACTGAATACAGCTACGACCCGCTGGACCAACTCATCGCCGTCACCTTCACCGACCTGCAGGGCAACGCCCAGACCCTGAGCTTCGCCTACGACGCCCTCGGCCAGTTGCTCGCCGAAAACAGCGCCGCCGGCAGCCTGCAACACCACTACGACGAACTCGGCAACCTGATCCAGAGCCAACTGCCCGATGGCCGCTGGGTCAATCGCCTGTACTACGGCAGCGGCCACCTGCACCAGATCAACCTCGACGGCCAAGTCATCAGCGACTTCGAACGCGACCGCCTGCACCGCGAAGTGCTGCGCACCCAAGGGCAGATCAGCACCCGCAGCGAATACGACCGCAGCGGCCGCCTGCGCACGCGACAACGCCGCCACAGCAGCCAACCCTCGCTGCTGCCAGCGGCGGTGCAACAACACTTCGAGTATGACCCCGCCGACAACCTCATCGGCAAACTCGATCAGCAACCCGCCGCGCAACAGCGCCAGCTACTGCACTACGACGCCACCGGCCGCATCATCGCCAGCCAGGACAGCCTGCACGGCCAGCGCGAAACCTTCACCTACGACGCCGCCGCCAACCTGCTGGACGGCCCAGCCCCCGGCGCCGGGCTGGTGGTGCACAACAAACTGCTGACCTACCAGGACAAGCGCTACCGCTACGACGCCTTCGGCCGGATGATCGAAAAACGCAGCGCCAAACGCGGCGTGCAACACTTCGCCTATGACGCCAACAGCCGCTTGATTGAAGTGCGCAACGACAATGGCAGCGTCGTGAAAATGGCCTACGACCCGCTGGGCCGGCGCATCGCCAAGGCCGAGCACGACAACAATGGTTACCCGCTGGGCGAAACCTGCTTCACCTGGGACGGCATGCGCTTATTGCAGGAAAGTCGGTACAACCAGACCAGCCTTTATCTTTATACGGATAACACCTACGAACCCCTTGCACGGATCGATGGATACGGCGCGCATCAGAAAGTCCGTTATTACCACAACGACCTGAACGGCCTGCCAGAACAACTCACAGAAGCCGACGGACGAAGCGTCTGGCAAGCTCGATTTGAGGTGTGGGGTAACCCCCTTCAGGAAATTCGTGAACCCTACTTCATCGAAGAGCAAAACCTGAGGTTCCAGGGACAGTACCTCGATCGAGAAATTGGGCTGCACTACAACGTTCTCAGGTTTTATGATCCCGACGTGGGTCGCTTCACTACGCCCGACCCAATAGGCTTGGCCGGAGGCCTTAATTTTTATGCCTATGCACCCAACCCTATCGGCTATGCAGACCCTCTAGGTCTTGCAGTCGACCCGCTGATAAAACTGAAAGACCGCGGGTACACAGGCGTCACGAAGACACCCGGTGGAGGTCTCGACTATTCTGAAAGTAACGCGCTTTACAACAAAAAACCCGGCGTGAACCCAATCGTTAGAATTGAATACACCGGGGACTATGGGAAGGACTTCGAGGCCGCAAACAAGGCGGCCAAATTGAGTCAAAAAACTACGCCGTCCGGTCATGTATGGCACCACCTGGATGATTACGATCCCAAGACCAACACAGGCACGATGCAACTCATCAAGCAAAACGCCCACAACGGCATAAGCCATAACGGCGGCGTAGCTCAATACAAAGCAGCTACGGGCAAGGCCTATACCCACCCAGCTCGTTTCAAGAGCAGAACAAAAGGAGCATCCAAATGCGGCTGACCCTCGAAGAATCCGAACGCGCCCTCTCTGTGCAAGAGTTGAATGAGTTCCAAGAAAAATTCAATGTGGAATTACCGATAGCCTTTAGGCAATTTTATCTAAAGCACAACGGCGGCGATTTGTCTGAGAGCAATAGCGAAAATGATTTCTTGCTGGGTGGATTCACGCCGATCAAATACGGACAAGCCCCTATCGAAACGGTCTATCGCGACTTGACGGACGACGTTCCGTCGTTAAAGCAGATGATCCCCTTTGCGTACGATCAGGGTGGTAACTCCTTCCTCTTATCCGTTAAGGAAGCTGACTTCGGAAATATTTATCTGTACTTGATGGATGAAGAAGATCTGGCGTTCGTATGCGAATCATTTGAGGAATTCCTTGCTGAACTCACAGGCCAATAGAGCCGGTGGCGTCATCGCTGGACAGGCTTACCATGCTGCCTGGAAATAACCTACCCACGAGCCTGTGAAGCGATTGCCTCACGAGGCTCGCTCAGGTCTACGTATGAGTATTGGATTTCAAGAGGACGTTACGAATCCAGAGTCATCAAAAAAGAGCCGGGCGGCCCATTTGCTCGTTGGAACGTCGAGATTTTGAGCGAAGAACCGCGAATCGACGCAGGCAGGAACTAGACCCAGCGAGGCATTCAAGACCATGATCTTAAAAGAAATCTACCTGTACCCAGACTTGGGCGAATTCAGCGACGAAATTATTCATCCGTTTCGCGACCAAAGCCGATCGCTTTGCAATTTTCTTGAGCGCAGCCTGAGTGCAGAAAAGTTCGAAACGCCCAACTTCAAGAAAATCTGCTTTGTCGGCACCCGCCATGCCGTCAATGAGCCCTATGTAAACTCCAGCGGTGCGCTCATCGTCAATGTTGGCCTGGATACCGAACTGTATAAAAAATGCACATCGGTCAACGAGCTCAATGAGTTCTTTATACAACGGTTGCTGGAGGGCCTGGAACAATGCCGCCCACACATGGCCTTGCCCCTTGATCTGCTGAAAAACGCCATGGATGAGTTCCGCCGCAACCACTATAAAAACGAGTGGACCTTCAAGCAGAAAAAAATAAAAGGGTCGGACTATGTCTGCGCCCTGGAATGCCAGTTAACCATCGACTGCTTTCTCATGAACCTTAAAGTCTTGAGGAAAGACACACCGGTACTCGACAAAGAAATTCTGCGGACCGCGCCCGACGAAATAGCGTTCGGTCCGTACCTCAAAGACCTCAAGGAAGAAGGCGGCAGAATAAAAGTCATCGACAAGTCGGGTGTGGCCTTCTACACCACCACGGTTGCTAGCCTGGACAAGCTTTGACATTTGTATGCCAATCGAGCCAACAGATGAGCATGAAGTGATTGCCCCACGAGGCTCGCTCGGGTCTACGCCATGAGTATGGAAATTCGCAAGCACCTGGAAGTGGAGCTACTGGCGGCGCTGAAGCAAACAACGGCAGCCCACTTGGACCTGAAGGCCAGCAAAAACAAACTTGGCCTGCTTGCGGCCAAGGAAAAGCTGGGGGAAATCTACGTTCAACACCTGACCAAGGCCGATGGTTATTACGCCGGGTTGGAGATCCATACCTGCGAGGCCTTCAGCTTCTGCAAAGAGCAATCCCCGCCCTACCAGAGCCGGCTGCTGAACGCGTCGTTTTTGTCGAAGAGTTCCTTGTCGGAAGATGCAAAACAATTCGGTGACGAGCTGGGCGGCATCATCAGAACCCCGTCCCCTCAAGCCATCAGCGCAACCGTCAAAAAAATAACCGAACGGCTCGAGAAACTTTACCTGCCCAAGGCAGAGCACAGCGTTCTTGGCTCGCCCGCATTAATCGATGACGTGTTGGCTGAGCCGGATAACTATGCGTTTCCATTCCTGACGATTGTTTTTGCAGCGCACAAAAATAATCTGAGCCTGGATTCGGATGTGCTCAAGAAAGCCCTGGCAACTAAATCAATATTTGGGAACAAGCAGTTCGACTTGGCGCTTGCAAACAAATTACTAGGCGCAGGTTAAACACAAATCCTCGTGGCGAGGGAGCTTGCTCCCGCTGGGCGGCGAAGCCGCCCCAAAAAAAAGGCTGGCGCATTCCTACAGAAAACTGCTGCGCCATCGAACGGGAGCAAGCTACCTCGTCACGGTCTGAATACATCTTGAAGTCAGGTATGTATGTGCTGCCGCCCTCTTAAACGGCACGTTAATGTACGGTGGAATTTAAATGATTGATTTTGCAGCCGACATAAAATCCAAACATTCAATTGCGAACATTTTATTGCAAGACAATATCTCGACCTACATGAATGAGCTTTATGAGCGTCATAAAGTCGAGATAAAGAGCTACACGCTACCTGACGGTGAAACTAGAACAGCGTACGTAATCGATAGTACGCTCACCCTCTCGATCCTTCCTGACGGAACAATTTTTTCAATCGGTTGCAACGCGCGATACAAAGGGCTTTACCAGAACACGCTTTCTACAGGTATGCCTTTTGACCAAATAAAAAAACTGACCAAACGCCAGCGCATATTCAATGGCGTCATAATCCTCAACGAGGACTTCGGCCTCTGCTATGTCTTGCCAGCGCCTTATGACGAGATAGCTGACAGTATCGAAAATATACCGCCGACGCTAACGCTGGATGAAATTTACATATCCGACTTTTCTTCCTGGCTTCATAAACCGCAATAACATAAACCATCAAATTATCCGTCTGAATGCCAGCTAGAAAGAGGCAGAGCGGAACGCTGGCTGAGCACACGATTTGAGGCGAAACGCAGATCCCGTGGCGAGGGAGCTTGCTCCCGCTGGGCGGCGAAGCCGCCCCAAAACAGGCTGACGCATTCCTCCAGACAAACCGCGTCAGCCTGGTCACGACGGCTGCGCCGCCGAGCGGGAGCAAGCTCCCTCGCCACAGGACCGCGTACATCTTGAAGCCCGGTGTGTCATGTACCGCCGCCTTCGCGAGCAAGCTCGTTCACAGCATTCTTGTCCGCCCCCCTGTGGGAGCGAGCTTGCTCGCGATGATGGCGACACATTCAACACCACCGGGTCAGACGGACCGCTATCGCGAGCAAGCTTGCTCCCACAGGGGATGTCACCACCAAGACGAAACATCACCCAAGGCATCACGTAACTGAGCCGCACTAATACGCCGCTGCCCCGGATCAAACGCCAACGCCATCCGCAGCGCCGGCCAGCAACGCCTGGGCAGGTTGCGCGGTGCCTTGAGCGCGCGTTCCAACCGGGCATCGCGGGCCTGGATGGCGGGTAAGCGTTGGAACGGGTGTTTGCCGCTCGCCAGCTCATACAGCACGCAAGCCACACCATAGACATCGGCACCCGCTGACAAGGGCGCACCGTCAAGCAGTTCAGGCGCCGCGTAACCCGGCGTCCAGGCGTTGAGGCGTTCACGGTTCAGGTTTGGCAGGTGCTGCGAGGCCCCTCCCTCGGCCAGGCCCAAACCGAAATCGAACAAACGCAGCCCTTCTTCGCTCAACATGACGTTGCTTGGCTTCATGTCGCCATGCAGCACGCCACGGCTGTGGGCGTACGCCAGGGCATCGAGCAGCGGCACGGCGATCGCCTTCAGTTCCGGCCAAGGTAACCCGAGGGGCCGTTCGCAAAGCAGCTGGTCCAGGGTCATGCCGCGCATCAGTTCCATGGTAATGAACGCTCGCCGTTGGGCGGCATCCACTTCGAAGGTGTAGGGGCGCAAGATATTCGGGTGGTGCAATCGCCGCATCAGGGCGAACTCGCTGTAGAGCAGCGCACTCGCATCGACTGCCCCATTGAATGCCTCACTGAGCATCTTCAGCGCAAGGTACGGATCGGGATCGGCGTATTGTTCGTGCAACAGATCCCGCGCGCGGTAAACGACGCCCATGCCGCCAGCCCCAAGCAAGCGTTCGAGGCGATAGCGTCCTGCGAGTATGTCCGGTACTTCGCTGACGCAACGCTGGCCGGATGTCACAGCGGGCACCGCGTTGGCGAAGGCGAAATACGTGGGATGACCACCCTCTTCATTCACGGTCGGATCACGACGGCCGTCAGGTTATCCCGCGCTGGGCCACGCAAGACGTCAGCGAAAAGTTGCTCCAGCACCCTACATGGCGAAGCCAGGCCCAAGGCATTGCCAAGGGCTTGCGCGCCAAGGTCCTGGTACACGCCGTCACTGCACAGCAAGAATGTATCGCCCGGGTGAACATCCAGCTCCAGCACCTCCAACGTCAGTTCTGGCGCGGCACCCACCGCGCGGGTCAATGCCTTGGCCGCAGGATGGGCACCGGCTTCATCGCGGCTGATGTGTTGCGTGTCCATCAGTTGTTGTTGCAGCGAGTGATCTTTGGTCAGTTGGTACAACCGTCGACCGCGCCACAGGTAACAACGGCTATCGCCCGCCCAGACGCAGACTCCGCGGTTCCCTTCCAGCAACAACACCACCACCGTGCTACCGGTAATGCCGGGATGATCTTCAGTGACGGTAAGCTCCTGGCTCAACCGGCGGTTCGTCCGGCGCAGGCATTGGCGCACCGCTTTCGAACGTTCATCCAAGTCCTGATACAAGGGCAGCTCCGTCAGGTTGGCAACGATCAATTGGCTGGCGATGTCGCCGCCCGAGTGGCCGCCCATGCCGTCGGCGACCGCCCACACGCCCTGTTGTGGGCAGTCAAGAAAGGCGTCCTCGTTACGTGTTCGGGTCTTGCCAGGATCGGTGCGCGCGGCGCTGCGCCAGGGGCCGGGCTGCTTCAAAGCTGCACCGGTAGGCGAAAGGTGCGCAGCACACTCATATCAAAAGGGTTCGGCGTGCGCTGGCTCGTCAGTAAATAATTGGCGCGCAGGCCACCCAAATCCGCCTTCAATACGCGGACATCACGCCCGACCAGGTATTCGCTCTGCATCAGATCGAACAGCCGAAACAGCGACCACGGCCCGCTATTCTTCTCGATGCCGACGCCGCGTCCGACCATTTTGTCCAGCACCAGGGCGGTTCGACCATTCTGCGCGTCGCTTGGCCAAGTAAACGCCATCGGCAGGATCGGACCGTGGCGGTACTCAAGCGTCAGGTCGCCAAAGCGGAATTCAGCACGGCTCACCACCGGATCCAGGGTGTACGGTTCAAGCTTGAACTGCACTTGCGGTTCGGTCGGGTTGTCGGCGAAAAAGCTCCGGCGAATGGTATGCACGGTCGCCATCTGCTCCAGATAGGCCCGGGACATCGGCAAGCTCTGGCCGTCGATGCTGCGCAGGCGATAGCGCCCCGCGGGGCCGCTGACGAAGGGCTGCATGTAATGGTCGAAGAATCGATCGACGATGCCCTGGTCCTTGAAGAACTCGCGGAAGTCGTTGAGCGCGACGTCGCTGGCGCTGTGGGCGCTGAACGGATACCGCTTGTTGATCGCCTTGCCGTAAAAACTGTACAGCTCGCTCTGATAACGCTGGTTCAGGTAGCGGTACGCGTCGTTGAGCACCAAGCGCCAACTGTCCTCAGCGAGCACGTTGAACCACGCATTGACCGGCCGCGGCAGACGAGCAGAGGCATTACGAAGGTTGCTCAACGCGTCGCGCTGGCCACCCATGCGCAGCCTGGCCAGTTCGAAGGCCGCTTGTTCCGGTGCGCTGGCCCGCGCCAGGTTCGCCAGTTGCAATTGCACGTCATCAAGGGCCCGCAAAGCCTGGACCAGGTCAGCCGTGGGCGCTCCCTCCCCGTCCAACAGGCGATGCAGCGGTTCGAAACGCCGTCGCAAGGATTTTTGCGCGGTGTCCGGCAGATGTTCGGTGAGGGACGCAGCGGCTTTCCCCGCCACGGTGGCAAACTTTTTAACGGCCCTTCCTCCCTTTCCTGCCGCTGGCGTCAGGTCTCCGAGTGGCTCGGCAACAGTCTGGAAACGGGTGTTTTCGCGCACTTGCACCAGCAGCCGCAGGATCGGCGAATGAGCCGAGGTCAGGCCCGCGAGTTGCTCGGCGCCCTCACCCACATGACTGATGGTTTGCAGGGCGACCTGGCCGACGGCTTCACTCCAGTGGTCGGCATAATCACGAAAATACAGCTGTTCCAATTCGACCATCAGACGACGCATGTCCATGCCGCTGAGGCCTTCGCCCTCACCCAGTACCCAGTTGTCCCGCAGCAGTTCGGTGACAAAGGCCGCGCCCTGAACCGAAAAGTAGCGTTCGTAGCCCTGGCGGGTGTAGAAACCGGGAATCACACGGTCGGTGCCCACCAGCAGCGCACCTTGTGAACCCAGGTGTTGGCTGAGTCGGTAAGGCGGCAGAGGACTGGCCTGTTCGTGCAGCATCCTGTACACGACGGCGGCCAAGGACTCACGCCGAAGGGCCTCCCGAGCCTGGACCACCAGCGGCTCGTTGAGCACATGGATGAAGGGCAGCTCCAACAGGCGCGCAAAGTGAGTATTCAAGCGCTCTTGCAGTGCCGAGTTGCCGGGGTAACGAAGCGATCCGTCTTTGGCCACCCGATCCTTGAGCCAGGCGATATCGCGACGCTCTTTCAAGCCCAGCATCAAGTACGCACGCAGGCTATTGAGCAGTTGCCCGCGATCATCCCGGTTGTTGCGGACATGTTCCTCCAGCCTCTGCGCGATCCTTGGTAACAGTTGCACCTGCAATTCGCGCTCGTATGCATCGGTCACCGCAGCCTTGGTCGCTTCACCCTGATACAGACCGACACGCTCATACACCGGCACCGCACTGGAGGGTGGAAAAACCTGAGTGGCCTCGAAGCGGATATCCAATGATTCGAGCATCGCGGTCCAATCATCGGTGCTCATTCGGGTCGATTGCTGCCGATCCCAGCGCTGCGCCAGCGTACGCAAGCTGTCCAGGCGCTCGTGATTGGTTGAAAAACCGTTCGCCCACAACAGCCCGCACAAGCCAACGACCGTCAGCGCCCCCAAGTACAACGCCCGCTGGCCCCAATGGATACGACGGCGTTCGTGCTGAACGAGATCGCTCAGATCGGCTTCCGGAAAAATCACCCGGCTGAGCAGGTGATGAATGAACCGCGAGCGCCGGCCAGGGGCGGTATGGCTGGCACCCAAGCCTGCGTTACCAGGTTCGGCGCTCAAGGTCGCCGTGCGGTCCGGCGACGATGCGCAGGTCAAATAGAAACCACGCAACGTTCCGACGTTGCCACTGAACGCCTGCTCGACCAGCAGGCACAGACTGGTGCCGAGTTGTCCCAGTTGATGAGGAAAATCCAGCATGCGGCTACGGCGCAACGTGTCGCGCTCCTGATGCATGCGCATGATCATTTGGCTGTTGAGCCGATGCAGCAGCGCTTCGAACTCGGTACGTAACAGGGTGATGTCGCTGCCGTGCGGGGCCCGACTGAAACTCGCGCCCAGCACCTGGTGGTTTTCCTCGCGAGTCAGCGAATCAAAGAACTCATTGAAGCCGGGCACGCTGTCCGCTTTGCTCAGCACCAGGTAAATCGGGACATCGATGTGCAGTCGCCGTTGCAGCTCCTGCAGGCGACCACGAACTTGGCGGGCCAGTGTAGTGACTTCATCCTCGCCGCCAAGCAACAGGACTTCGCATGGCACCGTCACCAGTACGCCGTTCAACGGACGACTGCGGCGGCGCTTGCGCAACAGTTTGAGCAATACGGCCCAGCCGCTGCCGTCGACCTCACTGTCCGTTTGGGTCAGATAACGCCCAGCGGTGTCGATCAGCACGGCGTGCTCGGAAAAATACCCATCGCAATACCGAGTGCCGGATGCGTCGCTGACAGCGCTGCGCTCTGGTCTATTGAGAGGGAACTCCAGGCCCGAGCAATCCAGTAGACGGGTCTTGCCGCTGGCAGGCGGGCCTAGCAGCAGGTACCAGGGCAAATCGCTGCGGCCGGCATAAAGGTTCGAGGACCTTAACGTGGTTAAGGACTGCTTGAAGCGCGAGCGCACTTCGCGCCGCTCATCGTCAATCCTGGCTTGGAGCAGGGCCCGAGCCTGGTCGGGGACATTCTGTTGGGGACTCGCGTTTGAAGCGGCACGCCCATTGACGAAAACCATGCCCAGACCCCAGCCCAGCGCCAGCACGCTGGCGGTCAGCAATCGCGCCGTCGGGCTCGCCCAGAACTTGTAGTCATTGACGGCCAGGAGTGGCCCGGCGAACCACACCAACAGCGTGACACACAGCACCAGCAGCAGCGTCCAAACCCAGGTTTGGCGCACCCAGGCGCCGGCTTTCCTGAAAAGCAATTTCATGACACGTCCCTGTTTACGGCAGCGGCTGAGCAGCGACCGGTTCTGACAGTTGATAAGGTTGCAATACGCTTTTGCGTTGCTCGTCCAATACCCAGGCGAAACTCGAATACATCACCCCCAGGCAGACCAGCGTGAACACCGCCACCGTCCAGGCCGGGACAATGCGCACCGGACGGCGGCGCGCACCGTCGAAGCCCTCCCAGTGAGGCGACAGTTCACGCGGGGTGTCGCCACGGGTCTGGAGAATCTGCCGATACAGGGCGTCGCGCAGGTTTTCGAGTTCGAGCATCCCGCGGGTCTGAATCCGGTATTTACCCTCGAAGCCCAGGGACAGGCACAGGTACAACAACTCCAGCATGGGCAGGTGCTTGATGGGGTTCTTCGACAGGCGCTCAAGCAATTGAAAGACTTTCTCGCCGCCGAAGGTTTCGTTGTGGAAGGTACTGAGCAGACTTATCTGTGACCAACCGCCCCCGTGGCCCCACGGCGTGGTGACAATCGCCTCATCGATCACCGTGCACAGCACGTAACGTGCGGCGATCAACTGACTGTTTTCTACACCGCCCTGCAAGGCACAGGCTTCGAACTGCTCCAGGCCGCGCTTCAGTTCTCCTTTAAGAGCGTGCAGGTCCTCGCGTTCACGACCGTGCTTGAGCTGAACCATGTGCGACAGCAACCCGGACGCCGCCGCGACCAGCGGATTGAGGCTGACCGTGAATGCTTGGGACTGCGGCAGGTGCGCGGCGTAGATCATGCGTTCTTGCAACTGTTCGAAGCGCGGCGGTGCACCAGCGTCGGTCCAGGGCCCTGAAGTGGGACGTTGCCCGTGGTGGTCGAGCAGGACCGTTGTTTCGTCCTGAAGATGTTCCTGATCCATTTGGTTCAGTTCCTGATGGCCCAAAAATTCAGTTCAAGCTCGGCGAAATCGCCACTGACATGGAATGCAAAACCTGCGGAGCGCTTCAGTTGCGCCAGGTCTTCGGCGTTGGGCTCGAGAATGAAATAGGTTTTGTTGGCATGGAACGCAATCTGCCGCGGGGCCACGGGCAAAGGCCTGATCTTGATGCCGGGCAGATGCAGGTTGACCAACTGGCGGATGCGTTCCACCGAACCGACCTTGAGGTGCGCCGGCAATCGATGACGCAGCTCTTCGCCGTCGCAGTGGGCACTTGCCGCCAGTACGAACGAAGCGGTGTCCAGCAGCGACAGATCCGGCACCGGCGAGACGATGATTCCGTATTGGCGCGGCTGCAGTGGCAGCTCGATAGCGTGTTGCTCAAGCACCATCGACAAGACCTGGCGGATCGCTTGCAGCAGGCCTCGAAAACATGCGCCTTGGTCGCTGTGCTGATAGCGGTTGTTGAGTGGTGGGCGCTTGCTGTCACTGGAGAACGTTGCCAAGTCACCCAGCAGCGCCAGCAGCGTTCGGTACAGCGTTTCTGGGTGCACCTGCTCCAGATCCAGGTCATGACGCAGCAACAGTTCGCTGCGGTTGATCAGTTGCAGCATCATGAAGTCGCCGACTTGCGCACCACCGGCCTTGCCACTGGAACGGATCCGCTCAGCCAGGGTGTCGCCTCGATGGGCAAGCATGCCGATGATCTCCTTGAGACACGACAGCAAGTAGTGGGAAGAGCGAGCCTGGATGAAGGTCGGCACAAAGTTCGGATCGAGCCTGATCACCCCATCGGCCGTGGTATCGAGCACCTCGCAAAGCTTGAGTTTCACGAACGCATGATCACTCTGCTGCTCGCCTAATAGCAGGCGCAGGTCCGGACGGCCGCAACTGATCTGACTCCCGCCGGCCTCTCCGGCGTTGGAGTCGGTCACCTGCGCGTCGTAGAGGGTATAGCGCGCCAGCACATCAGACTGCTCCGGACGACGGGACTCGATGTGATTGCCGGTCACCAATGGCAGCGCGAGGTAGATCGGCGTATTGCGGGTATTGGACGGCACTTCCAGGGCCAGCGGCTCGGCGTTGCCACCCAGTTCGAACAGGCTGCCGTCCGGCAGGACCCCGTTGGCCTGGCTGACCACCAGCTGCCCCATGTTGAGGAATTGCAGATCGATCTCCAGTGCCAGGAATCCCCAGGCGTAACTGGCCAGCAACCGAGTACGAACCTTCAACTGGTGGTCGAAATAGCGATCGTTGTGTTGCAGATGTTGCGGGCGCAACAGCATGCCTTCCTGCCAGATGACCTTATCGTGATTCATCGGTCAGCCACCTTGGCCAGTCGCTCAAGCGTATTGGCGATTCCATCCTCGTCGAGGGTCAGGCGCGCTTCGGTCACCTGCGTCGCAGCCACCGGCAGTGTGTAGCGCCAGCGGGCGTGTGGCAGGTCACGGTACGCCGCGAGCAGGCCGACGTAACGGCCGCTCCCAGTGATACCGAGCCTGAGCTCGACGGTTTCACCTGGGCGCAGTTCCAGCTCTTCACTGGAAACCAGATCAGGGGCCAGTGTTTCCCTCGCGCGCTCATAAAGGCTGAAGAAATCTGCGTTTTCAAAGGCCACCGGATGCTTGAGTTCGAACAACCGCACCACCACGGGTGACGGTCGTCCATTGAGATCGGGGTTGAGTCGATCACTGGCCGCCAGGGTGAGGTTGAGCTTGGTCATCGTCGAAAAAGGCGACAGCGTGGTGCAACCGGCCAGCAGCAGGGTCGTGGTGAGCGTCGTCAGTATCTTGGATAAGTGCATCGTGCAGTGCGGCATGGACGTCATCCGTGATGGTCGATTTGCAGGCTGGCAATCAAGCGAACCTGTTCTTCATAGGTCTGGGCCAGGCGCAGTTCGCTTTTCAATTCCGAGCGAGTGCGCAGGCTCTGTTGCAAGCCCTGAATGCTTTGCTTGAGCAGTAGCGCGGCGTTGATCGCCAGGGCCTCGCGCGCCTTGCCATCCAGGCTTTCGAGATCCATGCCCAAGGCCGTACCGAAGCGCTGCCAAAAGCCGTCGCGCAGGTGGCCATTAATTTCGTTGGGTGGGATGGGGGCAGGTCCTGGTTCGACTGGCGCTGCGACCAGCTCCGGCAAGAGCAGGCTTTCCATGTCGATACGCGCATAGTCCGGCCGTTCAAGGGCGTCCGTAGGCACGGGAGCAGGGTTTATCAGCTCATCGATGTCCAGCAAGGCCCGCTCCTGCTGATCCAGCGCCTGCAGCGGATCGAGCTCCAGAAAGGCGTCATCCGGGATGAGACTGTCGACCGGACTCGGACGGCTCGCTTCGGCAAGATTGCCCGCTGGCCCGGAGACCAGCCGTGCGAGGATCTCGAAATCGCCCATGATGTAGGCATTCCCATCCAGTATCGGTACCGGCTCGCCCTTGGGCAGGCGCACGCCGCTTTCACGATGGGTCGTGCCATTACCACTGGTGTCGGTCAGGAAAAATGCGCCGTCACGAAAACTGACGTACGCGTGACGCTTGGACAGCAGGCGCTCTCGGTCAGGGATGAGCCAGTGGCAGCCCTCGCCCCGCCCGATCACGCCACCGGCCGGACCGAAGGTCTTTTGGCACAGCCGTGACGGGACGAACTGACTGGCGTTGAGCATTTCGAAAACAAGTTCCATCTATCAAAGGCTCCTTGGCGTCACTTGCCGCGATTGACCGCCTGTGGATCACCCAGAGGGCGATAACCACTGTCGTTGAATTTATAATTGGCGTTGCAACCGCCCAGGGCGAATGACACGAGAATCGCCAACAGGACGGCTCTCCAGGGAAAGACAGGCATCAATAAGTCTCCAGGATGAAAGGGACGGGCTGGAACGTGTACGAATAGCGCGAGGGAAGGATCAACCATTGAAATCACCGCGCTGGACGTTCAGGCGCGCGAGGCGATAGATCAGTGTGCGCAGCGGCAGACCGAGTTCGCGGGCGGCGCGGGTTTTGTTACCCGAGTGCTCGCGCAGGCAATCGATCAACAGACCACGCTCGATCTGCTCCATCCGCTCACGCAGGTTGATACGACCGCGCTCGGAGGGGGGGTCGATGTGCAGCGAAAAATGCTCGATGAGCAGTTCGCCGCTCTCGCACAGGAGCACAGCCCTTTCCACGACGCTCTTGAGTTCACGGACGTTTCCCGGGAAGCCGTAGGCAGACAGGTGATCGAGCGCCGCGTCTGACCAGCGCACCGGATCACGCTGCAGAAGCGTGCAAGCCTTGTCGGCAAAATGCCGCGCCAGCTCAATGATGTCGCCTTCGCGCTGACGCAGCGCCGGTAACTGGATCGGGAACTGTGCGAGGCGGTAATAAAGGTCTTCGCGGAACTTGCCCTCCTCCATCAACTGTTTAAGGTCGCGATGAGTGGCGGCAACGATGCGTACGTCGACGTGGTGAGTGTCGTTGGAGCCCAACGGACGAATTTCGCCCTCCTGCAACACTCGCAGCAACTTGGCTTGCAGGGACATCGGCATGTCGCCAATTTCATCGAGCAACAGCGTGCCGCCGTTGGCCGCGTCGAATAGTCCGGCACGGTCTCGGTCGGCACCGGTGAACGCGCCCCTGCGATAGCCGAACAGCTCACTCTCCAGCAAATTCTCGGGAACCGCGGCACAGTTCTGCACGATAAATGCCTTGGATCGACGCGGGCCGTTGTCATGGAGAGCCCGGGCCACCACCTCCTTGCCGGTACCGGTCTCGCCCCGCAGCAAGACGGTATAGGGGCTGTGCAGTACCTTACTGATCAATGAGCAGGTCTTGCGCATGGCCATGCTCTTGCCGATCAGGCCGTAGCTGATGCCGCTCGGCAGGCTTGAGGTAACAGAGGCCTCGGCCGGACGGCGCAGACGCTGCAGCTGATGCAGCTGGCCAAGCACGAAGGCCCCGAGATACCCCAGGGATTCAGCGGCTCCATGCAAGTCGAGGTGCTGAACACTGGCACACAACAACAGGCCTGCGACGCTCCCTCCCGGGTCGATCAAAGGTACACAAAGTAGCGATTGCCAGGGCGTGGCCCGGGCAGGCAGGAAGCGGGTTTCGTGCACGCTGTCGCTCAACGCGCCAAGGCACACCACACGGTTCTGGCACAGGGAAAACTGCAGCAATTGCTCAGTGTGGTAATCGGAGGACAGGCTTTGCGGGTCACGAAACTGCAGCTGGCCGTCCAGGCATTCGGTGTTCAGTTCCAGGCGGGTACCGGTGGCATCGAGCAAATACAACTGCACCAGTTCACAGCCGCTGAGCCGTGCCACTCCCTGAATGAAATGCCCTACCAACTCCGCACCGTCCGCCAAACGTGAAAGGCTGGAGAACTGCGCCAAGAGCGCTTCGGCATAGTCCAGCGGCTGCGAGAGCTTATTGAACATGGCGCTCATCTCAGGAGAACTCACACGACACGCTGGCATCGCCGTTGAGCACCGCGTGTACATGCCGCAGCGGTTCGCCACCGGCCATGGCCGCGAGCAACCGGTCGGCAACCAGCGGCGTGACATGCCGGTCGAGCAGTTGGTCAATCAGCCGCGCGCCACGGTCATTGCGACTGCAGCGCTCGACCAGGTGGCTCACCAAATGCTCGCAGTAACTGAAGCCCAATTGACGACGGTGCAGCCGCTCGCCCAGGCGCTCGAGTTTGATTTCCACCAGTTCACGCAGCACAGGCCCGCTGACCGGGTAATACGGCACCACACACATGCGGGCCAGCAGCGCTGACTTGAAATGGTCGATAAGGATCGGGCGAATGGATTCCTCAAGGCGTTCGGCACTCGGTTGTGCGCCGTTTTCGCACAGCTCGTCAATACGCTCACTGCCCAGGTTCGATGTCATCAGAATCAGGGTGTTGCGAAAATCGATCTCCCGCCCTTCCCCATCATTGGCCAGGCCTTTGTCGAAGATCTGGTAGAACAGGTTCAACACATCCGGGTCGGCTTTTTCGACCTCATCGAGCAACACCACGCTATAGGGCTTTTGCCGCACGGCTTCGGTGAGCATGCCGCCTTCGCCAAAACCGACGTAACCCGGCGGCGCTCCGATCAGTCGGGAAACGGTATGTTTCTCCTGGAACTCGGCCATGTTGATCGTGGTGATGAACCGCTCACCGCCATAAAGCAGGTCGGCCAGGGCATGTGCCGTTTCGGTCTTGCCGACACCACTGGGGCCCACCAACAGAAATACGCCCATCGGAGCATCGGGTTTGTTCAGGCCTGCGGCGCCAGCGCGTAACGCGCGATCAAGCGCCTGCACGGCCGGTTCCTGGCCGCGAATGCGAGCACGCAGGTCTGTGGCAAAACTGGCGATTTTCAAGTTGTGCTCGCGCGCCAGTTGCGCCAGCGGTACACCGGTCCAGGCGTTGATCACTTCGGCGACCAGTCGCGGGCAAACTTCAAAGCTGACCAGGTGTTCATGGGTTTGCGCGGCCACCAGCGTGCCGTGTGTTTCATCCACCGCCGCCGCCAGGGCTTCGATACTGAGGGCTTGGTCCACTGCGCTTTCCCGTGCCCCGGCCAATTGCTGCCGCAGCGACAGCAAACGTTCCGCGAGGATACGTTGCTCGGTCCATTGGATTTCCAACGTTTGGCGCTCGTCTTCAATGGCCGCCAGACGCACCTCCAGCGCCTCCAACGCTTGAAGATCAATTGATAGGCCCGCCTCTGCATCGCGCCGCAGCGCCCGGCGTTGGCGCTCGCCTTCGGCCCATTCGCCGCGCAATCGCTCCAGACTTTGCGGGGCAGCGGCCAGGCTGATGCGCACGCGAGCGCAGGCGGTATCGAGCACATCGACGGCCTTGTCCGGCAACTGACGACCGGCCAGATAGCGAGCCGACAATTGCGCTGCCGCGACCACCGCGTCATCGCGCAGGTAAATGCCATGACTGTTTTCGTAGACCCGGGCCAGGCCACGCAGGATGGTCACCGCCTCGCTGACGGTCGGCTCGTGCAATTGCACCGGTTGGAAACGACGGGCCAGGGCTGGGTCTTTTTCAAAATATTTTTTGTACTCGGTCCAGGTGGTGGCCGCGATCGTTCGCAGCTCGCCCCGGGCCAAGGCCGGCTTGAGCAGGTTCGCCGCATCGGCGCCCCCGGCGCTGTTGCCTGCGCCGATCAAGGTATGGGCCTCGTCGATGAACAGGATGATGGATGTTGGCGAAGCCTTGACCTCGTCGATCACCCCCTTGAGACGACGCTCGAATTCACCTTTGATGCTGGCACCGGCCTGCAGCAGCCCCATATCCAGCGACAGCAGTTCAACGCCCTCAAGCGCCGGGGGTACGTCCCCGGCGACGATACGCAACGCCAACCCTTCAACGATGGCGGTCTTGCCCACCCCCGCTTCACCGACCACGATTGGATTGTTTTTGCGACGCCGAACGAGGATATCGATCATCTGCCTGATTTCGCCGTCGCGACAAAGCACCGGGTCGAGTTGGCCTTCGCGGGCCTGTCGGGTCAGGTCATGGGTAAAGCGCGCCAGCAGGGAGCCGTCCGGCGGGGTGGGCAGGCCGGCAACCGGTTGAGCCTGTTGAGCCTGTTGCGACAAGGCGAACGCTTTCAGCCGATCGATGCTCAGCCGGTTAAGCAGCGTCAGATAAGCACTCCCGGCGTAGCGAAGGGGGTTGCGCAGCAACGCCAGGAGCAACGCGGCTTGTCCGACCTGGCTACGGCCGAGTTCGAGATTGGCCACCAGCAGCGCATCCTGTAACCACTGCACCAGTTCCGGGGCGAATACCGGGTTGCGCGAAGCGCTGTGCCCCATCCGTGGTTGCAGGGCCGCGCTCAGCTCGCCCGCACTGACCTGGGCATCGTGCAAGGCACGCACCAGCAGACCTTGGGGACGTTCCAACAAGCCCAACATCAAGTCTTCCACCAGGACCTTGTCTGCACCACGGGCCACGCATTGCTCGGCAGAGCGCTCCAGATCGCGCCTGGTTTCGGCGTCCAACGCCTGGATCAGTTGCTGAAGGTCTACGTTGATCATGTCATCCATTCCTAATGAATTTTGCTGCCAAGGGTCACCACGCCATCGGCGCGCTCGTGTCCCAGCCAACTGGTCCATCCCAGGCGGCAGGTATTCTGTTCACCGATGCACAGCTCACGAATCTCCTGCTGGCGCAGGACCAGGCGAATGTCATATTCAAGGGGATCACGCAGGGTGAATCGCACCAGCGAGCACAACGGCTGGTAACCGTTACCGATGGGCAGGAATTCGTGGAAACGCTGCCAGTCCAGCTCGCAGATATGGATCCGGAACTTGCCGCTGCGGTCGCGCACCCGTTCGCCGAGCACCAGGTCTTGGCTGAGCAGGTTGTTGGCGCTCCCCAGGCGATTGCGCTGTTCGTCAAGGATGTCCACATGCCGCTCGATGCACTGTTCGAGGTTCAGTTCAGCGTGTTTGAAGTAATAACGCAGTACCGCCTCGATCAGCGCCGCCGAATGGGCACGCAAGCTCAGCAAGCCCAGGTATGGCAGCAGACGTTTCCAGTTCAGTTGGCTGGCCTTGCGAATCTCTTCGCCCCCCAAACCGATCAACGCGTACAACTGCTCGGAAAATGGATCTCGGGCACCACTCTGAAAACTTGCGCAGTAACGGTACTTGCGCCAGATCGGCAACATCAGCCGTTGGAGACGATGGTGAAAGATGTCGAGGAAGTCGCGTGTCGGGTTGTCCTTTTCCTCCCCTAGGGCCTGCTCACCATAGAACGCTGGCAGCGGCGACCCTGCCCCCACCAGCCCGATCAGGTTCAAGCACAGACGCGCCCGCGCCTGGCCGTGTTCTTCGAAAAACTCCACACGATCAATGTCGCTGGCCGCAAACCCCAGACTTGGGTTGGCCTGGAACTCCAACCGGTCGTACAACGCTTCATCATCCAGGCCAGGGTGAGCCTCGCGCAGCCGATCGATGATCAGCAACACAGCCTGGAATAACGAGTACTCGCGTATTTCTCGTGTCAGCACGCTTAGAGAAGCGGCTGTTGGCCCATGCGGGGTGTCCATTGGTACACCTCTCCCTGTGTGCTGTTCACCCGCAGCTCGTGGTACGAATTGAGGCTGGCATACAACGCGAAGAACTCGTTGAGGACCGAGGCGAAGACGAACAGATCGCCCTCGCCGATATAACCTTGCGGGTCGATAGTCAGCTCGGTGCGCAAGCCACGCACCGGCAAGCCTCGGTGCAGGCGGTCGACGTGCTGGTGCCGGATGGACTTGAGCCCCTCCAGCAAACGCTTGCTGACTTTCTCTGCCTGCTCGTCGTGGTAACGCGGAAAATCGTAGCTTTCGAGAATCACCTTGAGCGCATTGACGTCTGCCAGCGACAAGTAGTTGAGCGACATGTTGCTGATCAGCTTCCAGAGGAAGTCGCGGTTGAGTGGCGGCGCGAAGCTTGGCGTGACCGGACCGATGTTGCGGAAACTCAGTGCCTCGGGACTTTTTTCGCCGGGTTGGTCGATGTCACCCGGCTTGAGCTCGCGAGGCAGGTTCCGGTTGGTGCACATCAACTCAATGGACAGGGTTTCATGCGGGTGAGTGTGCCGGACGCCAAAGCCCAGGCAAGTGTCCAGACCGTCGTGCAACAACGAAGGCCGCTGGCGAACGCTGTAGTAGGGGCGGCTGTGGGGTACATCGAAGCTTGAATCGTGCTCGAAAGACTCGAACGGCACATAGGCCTGATAACCCAGGCCTCCGGGACTCCAGCCGGTGACGCTTTCGACCGAAAACACGCCGCAGTGCGCCTGGTCGTAATCGGCCGGCAACAGCAGGTACTCATCCTGTTTGCCGTCCAGGCGGATCGGCTGGGCGTCATGCTTGAACAGATTGACGATCGGCGTGCAGTACAGCTTGATGTTATCCAGCGTCGGGCGCATCCGCTGGATTCCACTTTTACCAATATCGAAGCGCAGCTCCAGGCCACGCGTCTGTTCGATGCTGCCGTGCGGCAGGGCGTTGATCACGTCCAGGCCATCGATGTCGACGAACAGGAACTTGTCCTGGAAAGCGAAATATTCTTGCAGGTAGCGATAGCCGCGAAAGGTATTCAGCGGATACGGAACCAGCGCTTCCTCTTCGGCAAACCCTACCGGCTGGACACGGTCGGCGGGGAGCCTGAACGTCGTTGGGCTGCCATCTGCCGCCCGCAGGGCCACGCCGGTGCCGTCCAGCGGGATCAGCTCGATACCCTCGAGGTTACGTAACAGGCTGAGATAGAGCATCTGGCTGATGTAGCGCTCGCCGGTCAAGTGCAGACGCAAACGGCTCAGTTGCAGCTCGCCCACATGACCGTCGCAACGCATTTCCAGATGCAGGCTCAACAGCGACCCTTCCCCTTTCACTGAGTAACTCAACCGGGTCAGATCAAGCGCCAGGACGTCGGTGGGGTAACACGTCAGGAAACGACAACGCACCTGTTGGACAGGCTTGCTTTCGACTGGCGTATCGCGCTCAACCCGCAGCGCAGGGCCGGATCGCTGCAGCGGATCGAACTGCAAAATGCCGAAGGCTGGCAATGGCCGCATGTAGTTCGGCCACAACAGCTGCATCAGCGAATGGCTCAGCTCCGGCAACTGGTCATCGAGCTTCTGGCGCAGTCGCCCGGTCAGAAATGCAAACCCCTCCAGTAGCCGCTCTACATCCGGATCCCGTCCGGCCTGTCCCAGGAAGGGAGCCAAAGCCGGGTTACGCTCGGCGAAACGTCGACCCAACTGGCGAAGCGCCGTAAGCTCGCTCTGGTAGTAATGGTTGAACGACATCAATGGCTATCCTTGTCTGACCTTGACCTGACCGCTGCCGTCCAGGCACGCGGAAAAACTGACCTGCCGCTTGATCCCTTCCACATCCAACAACGCATCGATGCGCAAGGAAAGGCGAAGCTGATCGGCGTTACTCGGCACTAAAAAGACACAGACATTGCGCAAGCGTGGTTCGTAGGCCTTGATGAAGGTCTCGATCGCCTTGCGGGCTTGGCTCCCCGCGTCGTGCAGGCTCAAGCGCATGTCATTGAGGTCCGGCAGCCCATAATCCGCGAGTGTCTGCACGCTACCTGCCCGAGTGCTGAGCATCTTGGCCAGATGCGCAGCAACGGATGTGACGGTGCAAACCTCGCGGCTCAACCCCCTGCGCTTTTCAGAATTACCAGCCAGTCGCTCGAAAAGGCTGCCGTAAGTCATGGGTGCTTACGCCTTGTCCAGCTTGCCAACCAACGACAACGTGAAATCGGCGCCCATGTACTTGAAATGAGGCCGAACGTTGAGGCTAACGCGGTACCAGCCCGGTTCACCTTCCACGTCGCTGACGATGATCTTCGCGGCACGTAGCGGACGACGGCCACGGACTTCGGCACTCGGGTTCTCCTGGTCAGCCACGTATTGGCGAATCCAGTTGTTGAGCTCACGCTCCAGGTCCGTACGCTCTTTCCAGGAGCCCAGTTGCTCGCGCTGCAGCACCTTTAAGTAGTGAGCCAGGCGATTGACGATCATCATGTAAGGCAACTGTGTGCCGAGCTTGTAGTTCAGCTCTGCATGCTTGTCCTCGGCGCTGTTACCGAAAAACTTCGATTTCTGCACGGAGCTGGCGGAGAAGAAGGCGGCGTTGTCACTGCCTTTGCGCATGGTCAGGGAGATGAAGCCCTCCTCGGCCAGTTCGTATTCGCGACGATCGGACACCAGGACTTCGGTCGGGATCTTGGTTTCGATTTCGCCCATGCTTTCGAAGTGGTGCAACGGCAGGTCTTCGACCGCCCCACCGCTTTGGGGACCGACGATGTTCGGGCACCAGCGGAATTTGGCGAAGCTGTCGGTCAGCCTCGTGCCGAACGCGTACGCTGTGTTGCCCCACAGGTAGTGCTCGTGGCTGTTGGCAACGGTTTCCTTGTAGACGAACGATTTGACTGGGTTCTCTTGGGGATCGTAGGGGGTGCGCAACAGGAAGCGCGGTACGGTCAGGCCGAAATAGCGGGCGTCTTCCGATTGACGGAAGCTCTGCCACTTGGCGAATTGCGGGCCTTCGAAATGGTCTTTCAGGTCCTTGAGGTCCGGCAGTCCGCAGAAGCTCTCCAAGCCGAAGAATTTCGGACCGGCTGCGGCGATGAATGGCGCATGGGACATGCAGGCGACACTGGACACGTACTGCATCAATTTCACGTCCGGCGAGCTTGGGGACATGAAATAGTTGGCGATGACCGCGCCCACCGGCTGCCCACCGAACTGGCCGTACTCAGCCGTGTAGATGTGCTTGTACAGGCCCGACTGCATGACTTCCGGCGAGTCCTCGAAGTCGTCCAGCAAATCGTCCTTGGACACGTTGAGCATTTCTATCTTGATGTTTTCGCGGAAGTCAGTGCGGTCCACCAGCAACTGCAAGCCGCGCCACGCCGACTCCAACGCCTGGAATTGCGGGTGATGGAGGATTTCGTCCATCTGGCGGCTGAGCTTGGCATCAATTTCGGCGATCATGCGGTCAACCATGGCTTTCTTGACCGGCTCGCCGCTGTTTTGCGGCTTGAGCAGCTCTTCGATGAACGCAGACACACCGCGCCTGGCAATGTCGTAGGCTTCATCGTCCGGGGTCAGGCGGGTCTGGGCGATGATGCTTTCAAGAATGCTGTAGTCCGCGTTGTCCTGGCTCTGCTGCTGTACTGCATGGGTATTCATGTTTCGGCTTCCTTGGCTGAAAGAATCAAGCGCTCTTCGCGGTGGTATCCAGACCCAGCTCATCCAGTACGCGGCGGCGGGAATCGTCATCGGCGAGTACGCCTTCGATGGCTTTACGAAACGCCGGCGCATTGCCCAACGGCCCCTTGAGCGCCACCAACGCGTCGCGCAGCGCCATCAGTTTGCTGAGTTCCGGCACTTGCTCGACCAGGCTCGCCGGGTTGAAGTCTTTCATTGAGTTCAAGCGCAGCTGTACAGGCAGTTCCTCAGCGCCGCTCTCTGCCTGGAGACGATTCGGTACGCTCAGGGTCAGGCTCAGCGCTTGCTTGGCCAACACTTCGTCGAAGGTCATTTTGTCGATGCCAATCGGCTTGCGATCCTCGACCTTGCGTTCATCCCTGCGGTGGGTGTAGTCACCGATCGCCAACAGTTTCAACGGCAGTTCAATGTCTTCCTGAGCACCGCCGGTAGCAGGTTTGAAGGTGACGTTGATGCGTTCCTTGGGGGCGACCGAGCCTTCTTTGGCCATGACTTTCTCCTTACAATTTTGGACCCGGAGGTCTATTCAATAACCCGTTCCAGGTCGAGGTGACACAACCTGCGATGGGTCTCTTCCTTGCACTCACGTACAGAGTGGTTTTGTGGCAACAACTCGCAGCAGCTGTGCAACAAGTGCAGCACCTGCAGCTCCAGGGCAGGCTCCCAGGTGCTCAGGCCTGCGTTTCGTAGCGTCTGATCGAGGGCCTCCAGCTGAACCTTGGTGAGTTCGTATTTCCTGGCGGAGAAGCACAGGCGAGCCAGCGCGAACTGCCAGAGGAATCGCTCGCGTGCCCCATTGGCGCTTTGCATGGCTTGCCTGAGCAACTTAACGGCAGGTTTGAGACCGTCCTTGCGCAGGATCGCCTCGGCCTCCTCCAGCGCCAGCTCCCAAGGCGCCTGGTTGTCGGCGACATCGGCTGTGGGTGCCCCGCCGGGCCTTTGCAGGTGAGGCATGACCTGGGCAGCGATCCAACCCCGTGTGGCCGAATCGGCGAACGGCGTACCGTCATGCCAACGCAATTCGATAATGCCCGGCAGGCGCTGGATGAATAATGCGAAGTGGACTTCCACTTCACGCATGGCCAACTCGGCGTTCAGCCCTTGCAGGCATTCCCAGGCAAGCCTCTGGCCATCGAACCAGAACGGTGCCGTCGCCAGGCTCGCCTCGATCTCCACAAGCAGGTCTGCGTAATCACCCTGCTGGAGACGGTCCTGATAAGCCTTGAGTTTGTCCACCGGCAGGCCACGCAACTGGGTGACCTGCTCAGCGTTGCGCTCGGGCAATACATCGATGGCCAGCCAGAGCAGGGTGCGATTGAGGCGCAGGGCACGAGCGTCCGTCGCTTTTTGTTTGAGCCACCAGATGCATAACGGACGCGCCCCATCCTGCTGGGCGCGCAGGGCCTTGTGAGCTTCCTTTTCGTTTTCGATCGGAGCGCCGGGGGTAAGCAGTTGGGTGGCAACTTGTTTTACCTGAGCCACAACCGTTCCAATGGCACCAGGCTGCGGTCGGTTTTCGATGGCCCGCTGGATCATGGTGTTAAGACGCCGGCACAGCGGCAACAGTAGAGGTGCGTCATCCCCCAAGTGGACGGCGCAAGCAGCGTCGAGGCCTTCCAGCTGTTCCGCCAGATGACGGAACATCGGCAACTGCTCCTTGATCGCAATATCATCGCCGAACGCTTGCTCCAGGCGAGGCATCAGCCAATTGATGCTAGCGGCACGGGTTCGATTCTTGAACGGATGAACTTCAAGCCAATGGTGTTCACATAAGTGCTGCAAGAGACCGAGCCCGGCCAGCAGGCCCTGGAATGATTCACGCTGATACAGCGCCCAAACCAGCCAAGCCGCCACCCGCAGATCCTTCGACTGGGTGCGCAACAGCGCTTCACCTCCCTCCAGGATCTTCAGCCAGTCGACCTGGCCACTTTCGTGCATCGACTGAGCTTTGCCCACCTCACGTTCCAAGGCTTCGTATTCATTTGAAAAGCGCACGTCCGCACCCGCAAAACTCTCCTTGGAAACGGGCGTTTTGGCGAGAGCCAGATAATGGGCGAACAGTTTTTCGGAATACGACATTCACGACCCTGCTAAGACAATTGGTTTGTGGCATGGGCAATTTGGACGGCATGGCTATTCAAGATGAATATTCAGCCTCACTTGTAGGAAGTTTCGTTAAACACATCCAGACATCTTTCCTGCAATCACGTTATTTTCTTAGCTACCGAACGCCGCCAAGAATGCCAAGGTTTTCCACATAAAAAAGTAGGAACTTTCCTCTTTTCCAAAGAGACACATCCATATTGAGACCACCTGAAACTTCCGACGTCGAGGCGGCCTTTAACAAATTTGAGAACTCCAAGCCAGTCAACGAAAAATCACTTCAAATTATTTCGTTCGCGATCATTTTTTCTCTCAAAGAAAATTCCTACATCCTTTTCTTTTTTTACCGGTGCGTGCGCGCACCCTGATCAAGGCTGCTTCAATGAGACCAGGAGCCAAAGCCACAGCCCAAGGACGTTCGCATGTTCCATACCCTTGATTTGCCCAACTTCCGCCTCACGATTGCCGATCTCGAACATGACCTCCAAGTCGTGGCCTTCGAGGGTCACGAAGCCATCAGCGCCCCTTATTCGTTCGACATTGAACTCGTCAGCGAACAAAGAAATATGAATTTGGAAAATTTATTAAACAGGCAGGCCTTTCTAACATTCGATAAACAGGGCAGCGGTGTTCACGGACTGATTTATCGTCTTGCACAAGGTGACTCGGGCAAACGTTTAACGCATTACAAAATAAGATTAGTGCCACGACTGGCTTACTTGGAGCACCGCACCAATCAGCGAGTTTTTCAACAGACCAGTGTGCCGCAAATCATCACATTGATTTTCAAGGAACACGGCATTCTTAGCGACGCTCATCGCTTCCAGTTGAACGCACGTTATCCGCCTCGCGAGTACTGCGTGCAATACCACGAATCTGACTTGCACTTCATCCAACGGCTGTGTCACGAAGAAGGCCTGCATTACCATTTTCAGCACAGTGATTCGGGCCATCTGCTGGTACTGGGTGATGACCAGACCGTATTCCCCCGGCTTAAACACTGCACTGCTTATAAACACGACAGCGGCATGGTTTACGACGAACCGGTTATCCATCGTTTTGGCCTGCGACTGGAGACCCGAACCAGCCGCGTCACGTGTCGTGACTACGATTTCAAGAAGTCGACGTTCCTATTGGAGAGCAGTTGCCAGCCTAACCTCGGAAAAGTCCGGCCGGACTTGGAAACCTATGATTATCCAGGCGACTTTACCCAGGAAAAACGCGGCAAGTTATTGAGCCTGCGGACCTTTGAACGCCATCGCGCCGACTACCGCCAAGCTGAAGGAAAGAGTGATCAGCCGGCACTGACGACGGGACACTTCCTGACATTGAGTGAGCACCCTCGCCAGGAATGGAATGACCTATGGCTCCTGACCGAAGTGCATCACCAAGGCAAACAGCCGCAGGTGCTGGAAGAAATGCCCCCCTGCGATACGGGCAGGCATGAAGACCACCTCAATCAGGGCTATCGCAATCGCTTCGTTGCCACGCCTTGGGACGCCGTCTTTCGTTCGCCGCGGGTCTATAAGAAACCACGTATATCGGGCAGCCAGACAGCAATCGTCACCGGCCCCCAAGGCGAAGATATCCACTGCGACCTGTATGGCCGGGTCAAGGTCAGGTTCTTCTGGGATCGCGCGAAACGCTTCGACGACGGCAGCAGTTGTTGGTTGCGAGTCGCCTCGAACTGGGCAGGCAACCGCTACGGCGGCGTCACGATCCCGAGGGTGGGCATGGAAGTGTTGGTGACGTTCATGGAAGGCGATCCCGACAAGCCTTTGATCAGCGGGTGCCTGACCAACAGCGCCAATGCCTCGCCCTACCCGTTGCCTGCGCACAAGACCCGTACCGTGTTTCGTTCTTGCAGCTCGCCGGACGGCAATGGCTTCAACGAGCTGCATCTGGAAGATCGCGCAGGTCAGGAGCTGATCTATCTACGGGCCCAGCGTGACATGGAACAGAAGATTGAAAACGACAGCCGACTGGAGATTGGCAACGAGCGGCGGGAAACCATCAAGGGCAACAGCATCACCGTCCTGCACGCCGAGGAGCATCGGACCACGGCCGCCAACCGCACGGTCCAGGTCGAAGGCAATGACTACCTGCGCGTCGCCAACCGCCACATCCGCGTTGATCAGGTACTGGCCGTCGAGGCCGGTCAACAGGTGCATATCAAGGCGGGTGCCCATGTGGTTCTTGAAGCTGGGGCGACCCTCAGTTTGAAAGCCGGCGGCCAGCACATCGTGATCGACCACAGCGGCATCTACAGCAGCAGTGCAATCCAGATCGGCGGCGCACCTATGGCCGGTATCACCGCATCGTCGTTCACGCCTGGTTCGACGGCTCCCCTGACGGCCCCCCTGCCAGTGCTCGCCACCACCCAACGAGCCCTGATAGCGGCCAGCAAAGCAGCGGGACTGGATTTCTGCCCCCTCTGCGAGGCTTGCCGTGAGGGTTTATGCCCAACGGAGGCCGCCGCATGAAACGCTCACTCCCGCATCGATGGCTGATCGAACAGCAACGTCTTGGTCATGCCTTGTGCGTTGTGCTGGACTCAGAAAATGAGCATCACATGCGCCAAACATTGCTGAAAAGCAGTCGTCCCGACCAATACCTGAGTGTGTACGGCCAAACCCTGGTTGCTGAACTCGGTGACACCGGGCCCTTTATCTTCATCGTCGAGCGGCCCGGCGACGAACCTGTCAATGAACTGCTCGACCGGCCTGACAGCCATTGGGGCTGGCTTGCCAGCCTTCCCAAAGGGGGCCTGCCAACGTTGATGGAGCACTGGCGTGAGCGGTTGATTATCGGAGAGCGCCCTCATCAAGCGCTGTACCGCTTCCATGACAACCGCGTCCTGGCCCGGGCGCTCAAACATCTGCCCGTTGAAGCCTATCCGGCCTACCTCGGGCCAGCGCTAAGCGTCTGCTACTGGCAGGACACTGGCTGGGCAAGCATGCATAACCCGGCACCGGGGACATACCCAGTGCCTGCTTCGCCGCCTTGGTTGCAGGTGCCTGCTACCGCGCAGCAGGCGACACAAACTCGACTCCTCAATGCCCGCCGCTTCCTGTTGGCCGAACATGTCCGGGCCTTCGCCACACTTGCCGAGCAACGGGATCCAGAGACGTGGTTGCGTGCCACGCTCGATCAGGCCAAGGCATGGCACTGGCAGGCCCCTGAACAGTTGGAGTTCTTGCTGACTCAGTGCCTGCATGCACCCACCCATAGTCCGGCGTCGTACTGGCAAGTACGCCCGGCCGAAAGCCCCGACGAGCATTTTCAACGGGTACGCCTGATGACGGCATTCTGGCAAGGGGATGCGCCGCTATGAAATATGCCCTGCGAATTTCGTGTTTGAGCGGCTGCCTGGCGCTGACGATGGGTTGTGCCGCCAAACAACCGAACACGTTCATTTTTACGGCAGACTTGCCGCCTGACTTTGCCTACCGTGCCGCGGTGTACTACGTACCCGCTCCAGGCGAAACCTGCGCCGTCGAGACCCGGTATAACAAGGCGCCGGTATTCAACAGGGAGTGGCGCAAGGCCTACACACCTGATTCCGAAATCGTTATTCGCCGAACCCGCATGGGTTGCCCGTTGGTGATCGATCGCATCGAACTCGAGATCAACTCCGCCTACGGTAAGGATTGGAGCGATATCAGTCAGGACTCGGCCAATATCGTGATTCGCGATGCGCTGGAAGAACAATACAAAGGCGCTTTCAGCGAAGCGGGCGAAAGCACTTTTTACGGCCAATGCCAATGGTTGTTCCGCACCTCAGGCAAACCTCGCATCCTCAGAAAAATCCTCGACTGCAAAAAAACCGACCCTCAGGGCGTGCTTGGGCGCGGGCGTCCTTTCTCGGCGTACACCCTCGATCAGCTACCGGGCAAGACCGTGAGGATGAAGATCAAGTTGGCCCGCGAGGAGAGCCCTTACATGGGGGATACCTGGGTGAAGGTGCCTAACGGCTGGAAACGCTGCATGGGCGATAACTTCGAAGATCCATACGCATTTTGTTTTGGTAATTACAAAGACTTCAGCGGTTTTCAGATGCCTGACGGACGCAAATGCACTATTTATCCCGGCTGTACGGAATAAGGAGATCACGTATGACGTCGTTTCAAAAGGAATTGGAATCAAGGCTAAGCAATCGCATTTTGACTTGCCCTGCAGGGGGTAGATGGACCAGCTTTCAGCTCGTCGATGAATTGGGCTCTGGCGAGCCTTATGCGGGACTGTCCTATGTCGCTACCGATTCGGAAGGACAAAAATACCCCGGCAACCTGGATGCCACGGGTATCGGTAAAGTCACGAACCACTATGCCGGGCCGGTTGCCCTTGCCTTCGAGCAACAGTATCAAGAGCAGGAAAAGCTCTATATAGAACTTCAGCGTAGAGCCCACTACCCTCTCAAGATCACCGAACTGCAAGTTCGCGCCGAGCAAACCCGCTACCTGAACCCAAATGCCACCCGCACTCGGGAAAATCCGGCACAAGCCTGCGCAGATGATTTTTTCCAGGTAGAAGTTCGGCATCTGGTCAAGCATGTCGCCCATTTGCCCCCCGAGGTGTACCGCCATTACCCGCACCCGGCAGGGCCGGCACGGCTGATGGGCGAACATGGCAAGCTCGGCGTGGCCCTGATGCCGCACAGACACACGGTGCTTGAAATACGACCGTTGCGCGCCTTGCGTCCCATGCTGTCCACGCCCCCCGAGTTTTGCGTGCTCAACTTGTATCAACTGGCCCTGTTGTCGACGCTGACCTATTGCCCCTTCGGCCAGAAACCTGAAAAGGCGCCGATAACAACGCCGGTGAGCTTCACTCGGCAGCCAAGCGTGGGTAATTGGTTCGCCGACGCATTGGCCAAGTTCGAAGAACTCGGGGAGTTCTATCCGGGCCAGACAAAGCCCTACTACCCGCTGTATGAAGACGTGCCCTACTCCAGACGCCTGGAGATCGTGCCCTTCGACCCGGCGCTCTACGCGGTCAATGATCCCGCATTGGGGCTGCGTCAGGAACATCCCGCCAAAGTCCATTTTCTCGACGACACCGGCGAGGAAAACAGTACAAATACCCAGGCCTACATCACCCACAACGATGAGCTGATCCTGATAGCCGTGCGCGGCACCCAGCAACTCGCCGACTTCCTGCGCGACGCCGATGCACGTCAAGTGCCGTTTGAAGAAGGTGTGGGCCAGGTGCATCGAGGATTCTATGGCGCCGCCAAAAAAACTGCGGCCTTCGTGACGCGTTATCTGGACCGGTTCTACGCAGGGCAAAAACTGCTGATCTGCGGCCACAGCCTGGGCGGCGCGGTGGCCTTGCTACTCGCAGAAATGCTGCGGCGCAGACCGGAAGGCTACACCCTCCAGCTCTACACCTACGGCGCCCCCCGCGCCGCTGATGCCACCTTCACAAAAAACGCCGAAGCCCTGGTGCATTACCGAATGGTCAACCACAACGACCCGATACCCAGCGTGCCCGGCAGTTGGATGAATACCCAGAGAGGCGTTTATGGCACAGGGTTGGCCCTTGCATTCGCCAACGTACCGGTCGGGCTTTCCGTATTCGTCGCGGGCATCACTCGCTGGACGGGCGAACCGTATGAACACCACGGCACCTTGCGGCATTTCCTGCCGGTGGAATTCGGTCGCAAGGAACGCTCCTCCATTCTGTGGATGCCCCGTTGCGACACCATCACCCAACACGCCGCCTGCGACGTGGCCCTCGAACATAAACATGGCCTGCCGGACCGCCCGGCCCTACTGGCCCAACTCATCCAGACCGGCAACCACTTCATGGTCCCCAGCTACATCCCCGCTTGCTGGGCGACCTTGCGGCGCTGGCAGCAAGCGCAAATCAGCGGAAGTACGCTGGTGACAAGACGCGAATATGAATGGATCGACAATGCACTGGCGCGGATTACCCAACAGTTGCGCGATGAAGAGCGTCGCCTGGCGGGAAGGAGCGCGCCCAATGGACGTAGCGAAGGCGCCCTCAACGTTGCGCTCATCCGCGAGGTCGACAAGCTGCACAGTACGCGCGCGCGCCTGGCGACACTGCGTACCGCGTCGGTGAGGGAAAAAGACGTCTATGGGAGCTTGTCGGAACAACCTGAGCAACTGGCCCACAACCTGGCTCGCTGGCAGGCGCATCCGGAGAACAGGGTGGCGGAGCAACTGGCGATGGCACCGGCCATGGATGACGGCAGTGAATTGATCCGTGGTGGTCACGGGTATGCCATTGGTGAACCGTATACGCTGGATCTTGATTCCATCATTTGACCGGCGCGGCTGCCAACCTACGGCGGCTGCGCCCGAGGCGTCGGACTGACTTGAGCGCAAACAAGCTCTGTCGCCACGGACCGCGTACGTCTTCAGATTAGGTATGCAGCTCTACTGCCTTCTCGAAGGACGGCTAATTTCCTGAGGATCACTAGCTACAAGCCCATTCTTGCTCGCCAAGAGCTTTACAGATCAAAAAATGATCTTTTTTAGGTTGAATGCTATATTTAGCTGCCCAGCTAAATATTGAATTTAAGCTAATATATTGCTCCAGCTGAAAGTTTTGCTGGGCAGCTAAAGATGGGAAAGGAGCTAAGATATGGAAAAACATCATGATTGGAGCTCCAAGCTTGAGAGTCAGGTCTTGGATAGCTTAGGGCACAGTCTCACTGACGCTTTTGGGCACGAGGCGCGCCTTAAAGTGCACGCAGGGCATGAAGGTCTAGCCGCAGGCCCTGATGCTGTGATCGAGCTGAGCACGTCAGCTAAAGATCTACAGATTCTCGTCGAGGTCATTGGCAGTGCTTACCCTCGAGACATCCGAGACGCAGTCTGGCGCCTGGACAGTTTTGAACGAAATCGACTCCACGATATGGACAGTGTCCGGATGATTGCAGCGGAGTCGCTGAGCCCTGGCGCAAAAAAAGAATTGAAAGAGAGAGATATCGCTTTTTTTGAGCTAGGTGGAAGCCTCTACCTCAAGCATGACTCTTGGCTAATTGATATACAGCGACCATCAAAACCCAGCGCCTCAAGGCGAGCGTTACAGCTTTTTACAGGTGCTCGCGAAAATGTCATTCATTCGCTGCTAGTGCACAGCCATGAATGGCTGACGGGCACTGAGCTATCAAATTTAGCAGAGACCTCTCAATACACCTGCTCCCTGGTGCTTCAAGAGCTGACTCAGCGCGAATGGTGCGAATCAGTAGGTGGAGGTCCAACCCGACGCAGACGATTGATCAACCCAGGAGCGTTACTCGACGCGTGGGCCGAGCAATGGCAGGCACGAGCACGTGAGAATTCATCCACTTGGTATACGTTTGTGGAAAGCCCAAAGCACCTGCTTGCACGGGTTGCAGAAACAGTTGCCGAAAAGCAGATCGATTTTCCATGGGCATTCACAGGGACCGCTGCTGGCAACGTATTCGCACCATTGCTAACAAGCACAGACACTGTCGACCTGATTGTCCCTAAGGGCTATGCAGAAGACATGGCCGATATGCTCAGGCTCAAGCCCGCAAAAAAAGGGCCGAACGTCACCATCACAGAGCGTGAAGGCGCTAGCTTGCTGTTTAGGCAGTCCCATCCCGAATTCCCTGCATATTTTGTAAGCCCATACATTCTGTATCTCGATCTCCTTGATGGTCGAGGGCGAAACAAAGAGCTGGCTGAGCACATTAGGAAATTTTTGGAGGTTGAATGGGCAAGGAATTGAAACCCCGCACGGCTGCGGGGTACGACGTTGATATGACAAACGCCTGTGAGAGGACCTTACTCACACTACTCAGTGCGTTTGGTAATTTGAAAGACACATTGCGCTTAATCGGCGGCCTAGTGCCTCGCTACCTGACCCCAGAGGCACCACCAGAGGTGCCAATGCATGCGGGTACGTCTGATGTAGACCTTGTGCTGAACCTAGAAGTCCTGGCGACCGGCAACGAATACGCCAGCCTTGCCGATCAGTTGAAGGCGCGAGGCTTTGTACGTTGGGTCGAGGATGGAAAACCAACGTCTTGGAGATGGCGCAGACAAGTTGATGAGCATATTGAGGTCGTCGTAGAGCTACTACGTGATGCCGGTGACGAGCAACCTGGAAAGGCCGTGAGCGTTAGCGGCGAGCAGGTCTCAGCACTGACCATCAAACACGCCAGAATCGTGCACGACTGGTATCAAGAAAAAGAGGTCGGTGCTCAACTGCTCGACGGCGGAGGAATGTCGGTCGACATCATACGGTTTGCAGACGTGCCTGCATTTGTGATTCTGAAAGCTATTGCCCTTGACCAGCGGCAAGAGAACAAAGATGCAGCGGACCTCATCCATGTAGTTCAATACTCAGGCTCACTTGAAAACGTGGCCAGGCTTTTTGTTGAGCGAATTCGCACGGGGCAGCATGCAGAGGCCGTGAGCGATGGGTTGGCTGCATTGGCCCGGCGCTTTGGCGACGATAAATTCAGCGATGGGTTTGAAAAGGTAGGGTCAGTCGCATACGCACGGTTTCATGGCGGCGAAGATGAAGACGATCTGATTAGCGCACAGCGCTATGCGGCAGGCTTGATTCAAGGTTTGCTCGCAGAAATCGAAGCTCAAATGGCGAAAGCTACCTGACTCAGGCTGTCCACCACCAAAGCTCACTGCGATGATGGTCGAGTCGAAATCGACAATAGCTACGCCGAACGGGCATTGCGCGCCGAGGCATCGGGTCGCAAATTACCTGTTTGCTGGTTCCGACGCCGGCGGAGAACGAGCCGCTGCGACATACAGCCTGCGGGGTTCGACCAAACTCAACGGCCTGAACCCGCAGGTCTTGACCTACGTACCGGAACGCATCGCCGAGCACCCGATAGCTGCCGCCCTGAGACGTGTCTCTCACACTCACAAAACACTGCGAGGCTGCCTGACCCATGGCTAAAATTGTTCCCTTGCCTAAGCCCGAGCGCGACTTGTTGCTCCTGCACATCGAGCTGAAGTGGATGACTCCAACGATTTGGCGTCGGTTCGCAGTGCCTGAAAACATTACCTTGGGCAGGTTGCATCAGGTGATCCAGATCGTGATGGGTTGGGGCGATTACCATCTGCATGAATTTGAAATTGCCGGTGAGAATTACGGCGTGCCCGATCCTGATGGCTGGGGGCCGCCGGTGAATCTGGAAGCTCGTAAAACACTGATCAAGGCACTGAACGGAAAGCGGACATTCAATTATCTCTATGACTTCGGTGATGAGTGGCATCACCGTATCAAGGTCGAAAAAACATTACCCGCTACTGCCTGTCCTCAAGTGCCGTACTGCCTCGAGGGCGCCAATGCCTGCCCACCGGAAGACGTGGGTGGAGGGCCGGGTTACGAAGTGTTTTTAGAGGCCATGACCAACCCCGAACATCCCGAGCACGACGCTACGGTGGAATGGTACGGGGAGATCTTCGACCCGACGTTCTTTGATTGCGAACGCGTGAACCAGTGGTTAAAACGGATCAAGGTCTGAGTGGCAGGCGGGTGTAGTGCGGATGCTTACCTCAGATTAGGTAGGTAACGTGCTGCCGCCATCGCGAGCAAGCTCGCTCCCACAGGGGTTGGCGGTGTGTGCTCATTCTGGGATCAGCTCGGGACGGTCAACGACGCTCAACCTGTGGCGAGGGAGCTTGCTCCCGCTGGGCTGAGTAGCAGCCCCAAAACGGCCGGCGCATTCCTACAGAAAAACCGCTGCCCCACCGGGTGAGAGCCACGCTTCCTCGCCCCGAATCCTGGGCATTACGAAGGCTTGTTTATTCTCCCTCCGCCCCCCTTCCACCAAGCTACGAATCCTTGCGCCATTGCCTACAACTACGCCAGAATCCGCCCGCTTGTGCGCCTTGCCCATGGGTTCTATCGTTTCCCTGCCACTGCCCATCAGTGGTCGGGTTTAGTAGCCCGAGGTTGTGTCAGTAAGATGCACGAGCACTCCATCCAAACAGGTTCCTAACCTGTCCTTGATGGTGGCTGTGCGCAGGGCGCTTCGGCGCGCCGGCAATGCTGATCTCCCCGGTCTACTAACCTGCGTACAGCCGCCACCCTTCTTTTAGTAGGGAAGAGGTTGCGGCTTAACCATGGAGTATCAGCACATGTTCAAGCCAACACCGAATCCCCCCGAAGCAGATCGCAGCTCTGCGTCCACCAAATCCAAAACTAAGAAACAAGACGAAGCAGAAAGGCGCGCCTTGGATTTTTACCTGCAACCGAAACCGGAAAAACCCGAAGATGCATCCAAACCGGGCCAGCTCTTCACCGTGGCAAAAAACGCCGACAACGAATGCCTGCTCGCCAACCTCAGCGAAAACCTGGCATCCGCCGACGCGATGATCAGCAACCTGGCCTTCGACCTGGAAGGCCCCCGCCGCCACATCGCCCTCGGCATCCAGCAATTGATCGAGATGAGTTCATTGCTGGCGAACCGAGCGCTGGATAACGTCGACCCTCGCTAACCGCTACACCACCCGTGGCGAGGGGATTTATCCCCGCTGGGTGGCGAAGCCGCCCCAAAACAGGCTGGCGCATTTCTTCGGAAATACCGCGTCGGCCGGTTTACGACGGCTGCGCCGCCGAGCGGGAGCAATCTCTGGCCACGGACCGTGTACACCCTTAGTCCGGGCATATAACGTGCTACCGCCATCGCGAGCAAGCTCGCTCCCACAGGGGATTGGGGCTGGGTACCCACTCTGCGACCACCTCGGGATGCTTAGCGACCCGGCCTTTGCGCTGAGTGGTTTCGCAAAGCCCTACGCGCCTTGGAATAAAGCGCGTCGCAAATCAGTCGAGATTCACTCAATAAAAAAGAACCATATTATTATTTATGAACCAATCTTGATAATTTGGTTTTTAAGGCGCAGGATGATTCCATCTCCTCTGCTTCGGAGGAACGCTACTGGAGTTGTTCCCTATGAGCGATGAAAAGGCCGAAACGGTCTCCTACACCCTGCGCAACCTGAGCAGCAGCTTGGACAAGACCATCGCCGCTGTGGCCAGTACGCTTGGCAAATCGAAAAACACCTTGATCCTTGAGACCTTGGAGCGGGAGTTTTACAACTACATCACCACCTACGCCCGGTCGAATTTGCTGGTTTCGGCGATGGATGCCGAGCTGGCGAAAAAATTCGGAATCGAGATTCTTCCGGAGTGGTATGAAAGCGTCCACACCATCCAATATGACCGCTACCTCAGTACCGAACTTAAATTGGACAGCATCGATAAGGTGGATGCTGTGTTCAAGGGGAACCTCCCGTTGCTTGAGTTGCGTGCCAAGCAGTTGGTAGACAAGGGTTACCTGAAACTGCCACGGGGCATCTCCTTGACGTTCGCCTTGTTCATCGAAATCGCCAAGCAAGATGAGGTGCTTGTTCGCAAGATTCACAAAGGACTGTTCGGAATCAGTGAGAACTTCTACGAATACGTGAACGACATTCGTAAAGCCCTTTCGCTTCCCGCTATCAAGCCTGAATAGCCAATGCCAGAGCTACACCTCATTCACCCTGCTGATTTCGTTCACCTAATAGATGAACAAGGAACTATGACGCATGCTACTCGACCACCTTAGTGAAATTACCGACAACCAACACTACCTTGTAAAAACAAGTATTCACTACGACGAATACCTGCACTCGCTAAATAAAATCCTCAACGCTCTTCAGGCTAAAATAGGCGAGAAGAAAATCAATCGTCTCATCCGAGACAAATTACAAGTTCGCGCCGGAGCTTTTAACGAGAGTCAATATATACAGGCTGCCTGCGAGCTGACAGCCATGAGCGAGTTCATCGACTATCCAGATGCGGCATTCGTCTACGAAGATAAAATCACTCCCCCTAAAGACGTAGACTTCAGCGTAACGGTCAAAGGAAAAAAATATAATCTGGAAGTAAAATGTGCCTCTTACAAAGATGAGACACGCCTCCCTGACGAAGTGACGCTTACGTTTTCAAATAGAATGCCAATCCGCGAACAGGCGCTTGGAGAGGTGGGTGAGCGCCTGATGTCGAAAGGCAAAATTGTCAAAGAAGGGAAAAATCTAGATAACGTAATGAAAGATTTTCTTGAGTCCACCCAAGAAAAAGTCAAACAATGCAGAACAGACGACACCAATATATTAATTGTATGCTGTCACGACGAAATTGACATGCAGCTGTGGCGTGGGTACCTATTTGGGGAGGGTGGATTCTTTACTGAAAGCAGCCCAATCGGACACGAACGATTCGATCACGTAGATTTCGTTCTATTCACCAACACTTATAACAGACACTTCCAATATTTCAATGATCCGAGGGTATCCAATCACTGGAGCCTCTCTTCCTCTTTTAATTTACTGTACCCGAACAGATTTTCAAAAAAAAGCAAGTCTATATCCGTTGAAAGCGGACGAGAAAAGCTAAGTGAACTAAATAAAATATTTCCCAACCACAACATAAAATTCGAAGACTACCTGAAGAACCAGGAAGATGTTCCTTCTGGAGAAAAAAAAGCGACGAAGAGCTTCCTTGGCGTTGCTTGGTACGCCGACAAATTCAAGGCCAACAGTGTTTTTTATTTTCGACAGAGCTGAGTCACGCGCCCTTATGTGATCAAGACATTATCAATGACAAGCAAGACCACTTGAGTACCTGTAAATGGCCACTGTTCCTGACGTTTTCATTATTGAAACATTAAACCCTGACGATGAAGGCAATGGTCGCTTCGAAGGCAGCGTTATTTCTTCAGTCTTGAGGCTACACGAAAAAAAACCAATATACTGCTATGTCAGGACGCGGGATCAGTTCATCGAAGCTGTTACAGAGTTCGGAAAGTCGAGATATCGGTACCTACACATCTCAGCTCACGGGAACAAACATGGATTATTTACCACCAATCAGGACAAGGTGAGTTATATAGATCTTGCAAAAATCCTGGCACCTCACCTGAAGAAACGTCGCCTCTTCTTATCCGCTTGTTCCATGATCCATGAAAAATTTTTATCTGCACTTTTCTCTACTACCGAATGCATCTCAATTGTGGGACCTCGCAAGGCATTATACTTTTCTGACGCAGCGGTGACTTGGCCCGCCATTTACCATCTTATGTTTTCTGAAGATACTAAAGGCATGGCTCAAGCTCATCTTAAAGAACAGCTAGCCCATGTCCGCGCTCTTTTTAAAATCGACCTGGCTTATTGCTCAAAATCAAAAAAGAAATGCGGCTATACTCATAATCTCTTGCCTGATTAACACCGCCCCCATGCCCCAACCCCGCGCACACCCGCGCCAACAAGGGGCGATTTACGGTCAAACCTTTTGGCCATTTCGATCCCCTTTTGGCCTCTCCTGCCGTTCTCCAAAACCCCGCACACCGCAAGACTGTGTCTAAACCGACCAGCCTTGCGGAGAACAAAAAAATGCTGACGATCTACTCAGACGATCACCACCTGCACCACGGCCGCTGCGAGTTGATGGACGGGCAATTGATGCCCTGTTTCGAGATGCCGTCCCGGGCCGATCATGTGTTGGAGCGGGTCAAGACGCAGGGGCTGGGGCCGGTGGAGGCGCCGCAGGATTTTGGCTTGGGGCCGATCCAGCGCATCCACAGCGCGGCGTACCTGGAATTCTTCAAAGGCGCTTGGGACCGCTGGGCCAAGTACAACCGCGACGGCGATTTGTTGCCCTTCACCTGGCCAGCGCGGACCTTTCGCACAGTCATACCCACCAGCCTGCACGGCCAACTGGGTTATTACAGTTTCGACGCCGGCGCGCCGATCACCGCTGGCACGTGGCAGGCGGCCTACAGCGCCGCGCAAGTGGCCCTCACCGCCCAGGCGGACATCCAGCGTGGTGCGCGCAGTGCCTTTGCCTTGTGCCGCCCACCGGGGCACCACGCTGCCGGTGATTTGATGGGCGGTTATTGCTACCTCAACAACGCCGCCATCGCCGCCCAGGCCTTTCTCGACCAGGGCCATAAGAAGGTCGCGATCCTCGATGTGGATTACCACCACGGCAACGGCACCCAATCGATTTTTTACGAGCGCAGCGACGTGTTGTTCACGTCGATCCACGGCCATCCGGAGGCGGAGTTTCCGTTTTTCCTGGGCTATGCCGACGAGCATGGCGAGGGCGAAGGTGAGGGTTTCAACTTCAACTATCCTTTGCCGGCGGGCTCAGGCTGGGACACCTGGAGCGCGGCGCTGGAGCAGGCCTGCGGGCAAATCCGGGGTTACGACGCCGACGTCATCGTCGTGTCCCTGGGCGTGGACACCTTCAAGGACGACCCTATCTCGCAGTTCAAGCTCGACAGCCCGGACTACCTGGCGATGGGCAAACGCATCGCGGCGCTCGGCAAGCCGACGCTGTTCGTGATGGAAGGCGGTTACGCGGTGGCAGAAATCGGCATCAATGCCGTGAACGTTCTTGAAGGTTTCCAAAGCGCCCCATGAGGAAATAACAGCATGAACAGACTCAAGCGTTTAATGGCTCCAGCCGTGTGCGCCGCGCTGCTTTGCGGCGCTGTCCAGGCCGAGGAACGCACCTTGCGCGTCTACAACTGGTTCGACTACATCACGCCCAAGGCCTTGGAGGATTTCAAGGCGCAGAACAGCCAGGTCAAGCTGGTCTACGACATCTTCGACACCAACGAGGCCCTGGAGGCCAAGCTGCTGACGGGTAATTCCGGCTATGACGTGGTGGTGCCGTCCAACGTGTTCCTGGCCAAGCAGATCGAAGCCGGGGTGTTCCAACCCCTGGACCGCAGCAAGCTGCCGAACTGGAACCACCTCGATCCCAAGCTGATGAAGCTGATCGAAGCCAACGACCCGGGCAACAAGTTCGCCGTGCCCTACATGTACGGCACCATCCTGATCGGCTTCAACCCGGACAAGGTCAAGGCCGCCCTGGGCGACAACGCGCCGGTGGACAGTTGGGACCTGATCTTCAAGGAAGAGAACATCAGCAAGCTCAAGCAGTGCGGCGTGGCGCTGCTCGATTCGCCGTCGGAGATCCTGCCCCTGGCCTTGCAGCACCTGGGCCTGGACCCCAACAGCAAGAAGCCGGCGGACTACGCCAAGGCCGAAGCGCTGATGATGAAAATCCGTCCGCACATCACCTATTTCCACTCATCCAAGTACATGGCTGACATCGCCAACGGTGATATCTGCGTGGCGGTGGGCTACTCCGGCAGCTTCTCCCAGGCGGCCAACCGCGCCAAGGATGCCAAGAACGGCGTGACGGTGGACATGCGTCTGCCCAAGGAAGGCGCGCCGATCTGGTTCGACATGCTCGCCATCCCCAAAGGCGCGAAAAACCCGGACGACGCCTACACCTTCATCAACTATTTGCTGCAGCCGCAGGTGATTGCGCCGGTGAGTGATTTTGTCGGTTATCCGAACCCGAACAAGGACGCCACCGAGATGGTCGACCCGGCGATCCGTGGCAACCCCAATCTGTACCCGACTGAAGCGGCCATGACCACGCTCTACACTTTGCAACCGTTGCCCAGGGATGCCGAGCGTGCACGCACGCGTGCCTGGACGCGGATTAAATCTGGACAGTGAGGTTGACTGCTTTGTGAGCGCTTCGCGCTCAAGCGGGAGCAAGCTCCCTCGCCACGGGGTTGGCGTGCGCCATAGGAGTACGGCGCGCTATACATAGTTACCACCTTCCCTGTCTTGTGCCGCCCTAGCATGGAGTCCCCCAGCGTTTCGCTCCGGGACTCCACGTCGCACAAGTCAGGGAGACTCCGATGACACAAAGCTCTGCACCCACACGCCTCAAGCCCGCAATCAACCCCAAGGACGCCGTGCTCAACCGGTTGCTCGCCGGCCCCACCTACCCCGAGGTGGCCGCCATCCTCCTGCGGGACGGCCTCAAGAAGCTCTACCCCACGCTCAACCTCGACCCCCACACCACCGTGGTCGGCGAGCCGGCCTGGGACATCGTCGACGGCGAAATCGTCGAACGCCAGACCCGTTATGAGACCCTGAGCGACATGCTCGCCGGGCTGTTGATCGACAGCGGCCCGACGCTGCTGATCGAAGGGTTTCACTTTTTGACCCAACTCCCCCTCACGTCCCCCGATGTGCATTTGCCGGTGCGTATCGACCAGATCGGACGGCTGATCAACGAGCTGCAGCCGGCCATGCTGACGGCCTGCCAGGAACAGCAATTGGCCTATTGGAATGCCTCCGTGGGCGATGCCGGCCCGCGCTGGCATGAACTCTCCAGTGCATTGCGCACCGCCTGGGACGTCAAGCGGGTCAAGGGTTGGAGCGAGGCTGAATGCGCCATGGCCAGGCATTTGTTCCGTTATCCCGACCGGCAAGGCCGCCAGGACAATAACCTTTATGACGCCCATGCCTATCTGATCGACATCGACGGCATCGACGGCGATCAAGTGCAACGCATGGATGACAACACCATCGTGGTGCTGATCGGCAAGATCGACAACAAGGAAGTCATCCTCAAGTACTCGATCGTCAACAGCTATGAGAGGTTCGAGACCCAGCAGGCCTTGGGGCAGTCGCTCCCCGCCCACTTGGCCCCGGACAGCTACCGGAAAATCCAATGGCGGCTGTATGAGCCCGACGGCAATATTTTCGATTACAAGGCCTGCGGGATGATCGCCGAGCAGGTCAAGATCATCGGTGCTTCCAACGTCCCGGACATGTTGACGTTCCGCGAAAACAGCCAGGCCCCCGGCGTCGATGCCAATGACGACCTGGTGGAGGTCTGGTTTCAAAAACAGATGCCCCATTGGTTGCAGGCAGCATCGCCGTCCGACCAGGTCCTGTTTGCCCAGCACATGAAGAACCTGTCGATCTTGAGCCACGCCCACGCCGGCAAAACCTACCTGGACGATATTCCCGCCATCAAGGCCTTTGCGTTGAACGCACTGAAAACCCAGATGACCGCCGACCATGCCGATGCCGCGAAGCTCGATCTGGAAACCATCGAGATCGAGGTGCGCAGCCCGGTCATCTGGGGGAGCTTCGTGGTACCAGGCAGGGTCGACACGGCCCGGTTCAGCCTGGTGGAGCTGGCCTTGCAAAACCTGATCGCGCTGCCCCTGGGCAACAAAACCGTCAGGTCGCTGGACGACAGTGAATTACCCGAATGGATGACCGTCGCCTACCTCGAAAACCTCATCACCCAGGCCGATATCGGTCGCGTTTATCCTGAGCTGGTCAAGAGCAAGTTGCTCGACGATCCAACGGAGTCGGCCCGCCGCGAAAAACTCTACACCGACCAGTTGCGCATTCAGCTGCCGATGCTGGCGCTGGAAAGCAAAATCCGTGGCCAGGGTAACCTGGACGAAAAGGGCTACCGTTACGTCGCGGCCCTGATGGAGCCTGACGAAGCCGATCGCAAGGTGGACGGCAACCCTATCGTCCTGCGCCAACTGGCCTTCGTCCCGGAACTGCAACTGGGCAACTCGGAGGACGTGGTCACCAATATGTTCGTCATCGGGCCGCAGGATTCGAACGCCGGGCCCTGCCTGTTGTATCGACCGATGCTCGAACCGCAGTTGTGCCAATACCCGTCGTTCAGCAACCTGCTGTATGCAATCAGGCAAACGCCGGCCTTGCGCCAATCGGTGCTGGCCTGGTTGCCCGATGGGGTGCGTGACGATTACGGCCGCTATGTGTTCCCGGACCTGCTCCCCTCCCCCTGGAGCATCGTGGCGTTCGTGGCCGCGCCGTTGACGTCCTTGGCCAATAGCGGGCCCATCGGCTTGACCGACAAGACCCTGGGAACGGATTTTCTGCCGCTGTTGTTCAAGGCCAACGCCGAAGCCTTGGTCGAATTGGCCGATCGTGAATCGATCTCCAACCACGAGAGTCGCTGGCAGACCTTCAAGCGTGCCGGCTGGCTGATCCTGAACCTGGCCTTGCCATACCTGGGAACAGCCGTCGGCACCGCAACGTGGCTCTGGCAAATCCTCGACGAGATGGAACAGTTGACGCAGAGCCGCGAAGGGGCCGACAGCCAGGCCAAGTGGGAGACGTTCACCGACCTGCTGTTGAACATCGCTCTGGCGATCATTACCCACACCATCGACCGCGCCAGGGCCGCCCGACGTCCGCGCCGGCCAGAGGCACCGGAAGTAGTGGTGCACGAAAACCTGCCCAAGCCAAAACCTGAGTTCGTGATAGAGCAACGAGCACCGCTTGCCAGCACGACGTTGCCAACCGAACACTACGCGACCATTCGCTCCAGCGGCGCCTTGGTGGGCCGGTCGAGGGAGAGCGCCAAGCTGCTCGACAGCTTCAGCCTCGAAGCGCCCCAAGACCCAGGCCAGCGCCAGACCGAGGGCGCGCTCAAAGGGCTCTATGAGCAGGCCGGCGACTGGTACGCCAACCTGTCCGGCAAATGGTTCAAGGTGCTGGTGGAGGGCGAACAGGTGTCGATCATCGATGAGAAAGACCCTGCCCGCGCAGGCCCTCCCCTGATGGGTGATGCACAGGGCGAGTGGCACGTGGATACGCGTCTGCGTCTACGCGGCAGCGGGTCGCAAGGGATCAGGCAGAAAGTCATCGCCGCAGCGACACGTCGCCGAATCGAGCTGTTGCTGGAACTGAACCTGTTCGAGGCCAAGAAGCCGCAGCACCAGAAACTGCTGACCATGCAGGCGCAGGAAATGAACGAGGCGACGGGCGCGGCCAAGGAAACCAAGCGCGACACCTACGTCAACACCTTGAAAGCCCAGCGGGAAAACTACGAACAAGCCTTGAAGATCCTCTTGGAATGGCCGGTGTTCCAGTCCCGGCCCGACTACCCTCGCACCCGGCTCGGCTACCTGAACGCGCAGGTCAACTTCACCTTCGTGGAGATGGATGCGCTGAACGAACGCTTCACCCCGGTCATGGGCAAAGCCAAGGCCATGATCACCTCCGGGGTCAAGGTGCTGGAGCAAGCGCATATCGATACTGCCGAGAACATGATCCGCGTCGGTGACGACATGATCGAGCGCCTGGACTACATGGAGACCCGCTTCGCCGAGCTCAAGGAGGTGGGTCACGAAGGTTTCGAATTTGTCCGACGACACCGTAAAAAGATGCCGCTGTACACGAGTGACGACCTGCAACTGATCAAGATCGACATGTTTCGCCACCTCTGCCTGTCCCTTGAAAGTGTCGAGTCGATGCCCGAAGGCTGGGAGGCCATCAACCAGATCGTCGATAACGCCACGGTGGCGTTCCAAAGCCTGCGCGACGCGATCAATGAGCGCAGCGTGATCCGCTTGGACGAGCAGATCGACGCCTTCGGCAGCCTGATCGAACAGTTCACGGCTATCGACGAGCATCTCCAATACCTGGCCAATGAATACAAGGGCAGCGCCCGCCCGATACAACTCACTCGATTGCGCACCGGGATTGGCCTGGTCAAAAAACGCACATTGCGCCATTTGGCCGCCGCCCTCGATGAACGAAGCAACCGGCGCATCGCGAGCTCGCCTTACGATCTGCGCCCAAGGCCCCGGAAAAAATTCATCCGGGCGCGCTTCTGGGGGCTCGTCAGTGGCGAACCGCGTTTATCCAAAACCCTGGAGGAAACCGATTGGGTCGACGTGAAGAATCCGTTTTCGGGCGAGATCATCGTCACGTTCCACCGCAAGGAAACCGGCGAATGGATTCCTCACGTCAAGCCCGACGCCACGCCGGCCGCCGTCCCGGCATTGGCCACCAGCATCATCAAGGGCACCGACCTGATCAACGGATTGACGGCGTTCAAGGCACAGATCGAGCAAACCGTAGAACAGACGCACCAAACGCCCGCCGGCATCGGGATGATCCTCAACGCCCATGCCGGCAGGATGGAAAAAGTCAGCGCGGCCATTCAAAAGGCCCTCGACCAGGCGCAAGGCGTCGAGTCCAACGAGACCGCTGAGCTTCCCGCCGTACAACGGCGCTCGGCCGAAGCCTTGCGCCTGCAATTGGAAAAGGAGGCGAGCGCGCTACACGTCCTGGGGTTTGAAACCGTACTGAACGTCATCAAGCGTCGCCCGCCGACCATGAGTAGCGTCATCTGGCTTAAAAGCCGCAACCAGATTTCCATTACCAAACAAAAGACCCGGCAACGGATCAAGACCCCGCCGTACGGCTACCTCGACCGGTATGAGATCAAGGACCTGAAAACCAATAAAACGCTGTGGTTCGCCGATTTCCGTTACTCGACCAACTGGGTGCCGGCCTATGCGTTTCTGTCCGGGCGCTTGAAAACCCTTGAGCAAATCGACCAGAAAGTCTCCCCGCTCGTCCCCACCAAGGCGTTCAACCAGCGTCAATTGATCGACCATTACCGCAGTGAAATTGCCGCGGACCAAGCCAAGGAGGTGTTCTTCCAGAAAAAACACGGGTGACCAGCACGCCGTACGGCTGCGTATACATAGTTACCACCTTCGCTGTCATGCCCCTCCCTAGCATGGAACCCCCGAAGCACTCGGTTTCGGGGATTCCACGTATCACCAGACAGGGAAAGCCAAATGACAGAAACCGTCACAACCACCATGAGTTTTACCTCCGAAGTCACCCTCAGGGAGGCGGTGCTCAATCAAATGCTTGCAGGGCCCACCTCCCCGGAGGTTGCCAGCCTGCTGCTGCGCAAAGCCCTCAAGAGAATGTACTCGACGCTGGACCTCGATCCACACAATACGGTGGTCGGCGAACCGAATTGGGACGTCGTCGACGGCAACATCGTGGAGCTTCCCACCCGCTATAAATCCCTCAGCGACCTGTTGGCCGAGCGTGTAGGCGAGAGCGAGTCGACCTTGCTGATCGAGGGGCTGCATTTTTTGACAAAGTTGCCCCTCACTTCTCCGCCGGTGCATCTGCCGGTGCGTATCACCCTGATCGGGCTGCTGATCAACGAACTGGTCCCCGCCATGACGTCCGCTTTCCAGGAACAACAACTGGTGTACTGGAACACGCCACTCGGCACGACCGGCCCTCGCTGGCATGAGCTCTCCAGCAACCTGCGCAAGATCTGGAACGTCAGCCAGGTCCCGGGCTGGACGGCGACTGAATGCGACATGGCCAGGCAGTTGTTCCTTTACCCGGACCTGCAGGACCGCAAGCGCCATGACCGCTATGACAGCCATGCCTATTTGATCGATATCGATGAAACGGACGGCGATACGGTCAGCCGCGTGAACGAAAACTCGATCGTGGTCTTGATCGGAAAGATCGACCGCAAAGAAGTCATTCTTACGTACTCGCTGCGCAACGGTTATGAAAAGTTCGCTTCACTAGAGGCGTTGGGTCAATCCTTGCCGACTCATCTGAACAGTGCCAACCGCACACAAATCCAGTGGCGGCTCTATGAACCCGACGGCAATGTTTTCGATCACAAGGCCTGCGGGTTGATCGCCATGCAGGTCAAAGTCATCGGCGATCCCGGGTTCCTGGAAGGCCTGATCGCCGACGAGAGCGAACAGGCGGACAACGACGGACCGAACAGGAATAACGAACCTGCCGAGGACTGGTTTCAGAAACAGATTCCCGGTTGGTTGCAAGCCGCGTCGACATCCGACCAGTTCCTGTTCGCCCAACACTTGAAGAACCTTTCGGCGCTGAGCAGCGCCCATGCCGGCAAGACCTACCTGGAGGGTATTCCCTCCATCAAGCAGTACGCGTTGAACAGGCTCAAGCAGCAGATGCTGTCGGACCATGCCGACGCCTCGACCCTCGAGCTGGAAAACATCGAGGTCCAGATACGCAGCCCGGTGGTCTGGGGAACGTTCGTGGTCCCCGGCAAAATCCAGACCACGCGGTTCAGCCTCGTTGAGCTGGCCTTGCAAAACCTGATTGCGCTGCCCCTGGGGGACAAAATAGTCAGGTCACTCAACGGCCATGCATTGCCCGAATGGATGACCGCCGATTACGTCGAAAGCCTCGTCACCCAAATCGACATCGGTCGCGTTTATCCCACCCTGATCAAGAACAAACTCCTCGACGATCCGGCCGAATCCACCCGCCGCGAAAGCCTCTACACCGCTCAGTTACGCATCCAGTTACCGCTGCTGGCGCTGGAGAGCAAAATCCGGGGCCTGGGGGACATCGATGAACGGGGTTACCGTTATGTCGCCGCGCTGATGGAGCCCAAGGCCTCCGAGCGCCAGGTCGATGGGCAAACCATCGTCCTGCGCCAATTGGCGTTCGAATCCAAGCATGCACTGAGCACCTCGGCAGACGTCGTCACCAACATGTTCGTGATCGGCCCGAAAGAGCCGGATGCCGGCCCCTGCCTGCTTTATCGTCCGTTGCTTGAGCCGCAGCTGTGTCAGTACCCGGCGTTCAGCAACCTGATCTACGCCATCCGGCAAACCGCCTCCTTGCGCCAATCGGTACTGGCGTGGCTGCCCGATGGGGTACGTGCCACTTACAGCCGGTTCGTTTTCCCCGGCGCCCTGCCTTCGCCTTGGGCCATTGCGGAGTTTGCGGCCGACCCTGTGTCGTCGTGGCTCAATAGCGCCCCCATCGGTTTGAGCGAGAAAACCCTGGGGGCTGATTTCCTGCCGCAGTTGTTCAAAGCCAACGCCGATGCCTTGGTCGAGCTGGCCGATCGGCAATCGGTGTCCAACAGCGAAAATCGGTGGGCCACCTTCAAACAGGCCGGCTGGTTGATTTTCAATCTGGCGCTGCCTTACCTGGGCAGCTCCGTGGGTACCGCGGCCTGGCTCTGGCAAATCCTGGACGACCTTGAAACGTTGACCCAGAGCGACGAAGCCTCCAACCGCCAAGCCACTTGGGAAGCCTTCATCGACCTGCTGCTGAACATGGCCATGGCGATCACGACTCACGCCATCGACCGCGCCAGGGAAAACGCGGACAGCCGTCGACCGGCGGCGCCAGCGGTCGTGCATGAATCGCAAAGCCCGACAAAACCTGAACTCGTGATCGAGCGGCTCGCCCCGTTAACGCAAAAGAAACCGTCACCTGAGCACTATGACGCCATCCGCGCTAGCGGTGCCTTGACAGACCAACCCGCAAAACGCGCCAAGCTGCTTGAATCCTTCAGCGTGAGCGAACCTGAAAACGCCGAACAGCCCATGATCGAAGGCGCGCTCAAAGGGCTCTACCAGCAGGGCGGGAACTGGTACGCAAAAATCGCCAGCCAGTGGTTCGACGTAACGGTGGAGGGCGAGCATGTGTCCATCGTCGATGCAAACGAGCCCACGCGCACCGGCCCTCCGCTGATCAATGATGCGGCAGGCGAATGGCGTGTCGACACTCGCCTGCGTTTGCGCGGCAGCGGGTCAAAAGGTGTCAGGCAGAAAGTCATCGCGGATGCGAAACGCCTCAGTAACCGACTGCTTGCCGAATTGAACCGGTTCGAGGAAAGGAAAACCCAGAACCAGAAGCTGCTGACCATGAACGCCAAGGAGATGAGCCAGGCATCGGGCGCTTCCAGGGAAGCCCGGCGCAACGTTTATTTGAGTACATTGAAAACCCAGCGGGAAAGCTATGAAGAAGCGTTGGAGATCCTGATTCAGTGGCCCGTCTTCCAATCGAGGCCCGACGCACCTCAAGCCAGGCTCGGTTACCTGAACGCGCAAATCAACTTCACGTTCGAAGAGATAGACACCTTACAGGAGCGATTCGCCCCGGCCCTGAAAACCGCCGTAGACATGACCACCTCGAACATCGAGCACGTGGAGCAAGAACACGTTGATGCCGCCGACAGCATGATCAGGATCGGTGACGACATGATCGAGCGCCTGGATTACATGGAGACGCGCTTCTCCAGGCTGAGGAAGGTCGGGCGCGAAGGCGTTGAACTGCTCCGGCAACACCGGGGGAGGATGCCGTCCTACACGAGCGATGCGATTCGGCTCATCCAGTTGGACATGTATCGCCACCTCTGCTTGTCACTGGAAAGCATCCCCGACATTCCCGAAGGCTGGGCCGACATGAACCAGCTTGTCGATAACACCACGATCGCATTTCAAAGCCTGCACGACGCCATCGATGAACGCAGCGTGATCCGCCTGGACGAGCAGATCGATACATTCGGCAGCCTGACGGAGCAGTTCACCGCCATCCAAGAACATCTCCAATACCTGGGCGAGGAATACAAGGACAGCGTCCGTAACCGAACTCAATCGACTGGGCAGGCAGGTCGGCAATCTTAAAAAACGGGCGTTGAATCAGTTGGCCCGCGCCCTCGATGAAAGAAGCAACCGGCGAAGCGAAGCCGGCCCTTATCGGGAACGCCCAAGGCCCAGGAAGAAATTCATCCGGGCGCGTTTTTGGGGCCTGGTCAGCGGGGAACCCCGTTTGACCAAGACCCTGGAAGAAACCGATTGGGTCGATGTCAAACACCCTCTCACGGATCGCATCATCGCCACCTTCCATCGCAAGGAAACCGGCGAGTGGCTGCCCCATGTGAATACCGATACGCCGTTGGCCGTCCCGGCGCTGGGCACCAGCATCACCAAGGGCAAGGCGCTGCTCGACGGATTGATGGCGTTCAAGGCGCAGGTCGAGCAATACACGAAGAAACCAGAGCGGTCGCCCACCGGTATCGGCCTGCTTCTGAATGCACACGCCAACCGAATGGAGAAAGTCGCCATCGCGATCACCAAGGGCCTGGACAATGCGTCGAACGAAACGGTGGGCATTTCGGCAGATCAACAACGTGTGGCGCAATCCACGCGCACGGCACTCAAGAAGGCATCGAAAACCCTTCACGACGAAAGCTTCGAAACCGTACTGAACGTCATCAAGCAGCGCCCGCCGACCATGAGCGACATCATCTGGCTTAAGAGCCGAAACCAGATTTCCATCACCAAGCAAAAAAATCGACAACGCATCAAAGTCCCTGTGCATGGCTATCTCGACCGATATGAGATCAAGGACCTGACCACCAATAAGACTCTCTGGTTTGCCGATTTCCATTACTCGAGGAACTGGGTGCCGCCTCATGCGTTCCTTTCCGCGCGTTTGAGAACACCTGAGCAGGTCAGTCAAGGGATAAGCGTCGAGTCCACCCAGGCACTTAATCAGCGGCAACTGATGGAGCATTACCGCAGCGAAATTGCCGTGGATCAGGCCAAGGAAGTGTTTTTTTCAAAACAATCATGACGGTAAAAACCAGGGCATCCACAGATGTCCTGGTTCCGCGTCTTCAGATTTTCCAGGCAGTTGCCAGGTTCGCCAGCGCGACGGCTATCGCCGCTGGCGGGACCGCTGCGAACCCCAGCACCAAGCCGGCGCGTACCTGGGACGACGTTGTCGCCGGCAACCAGTAGCTACTCAAGCCATTGACTTCCACGCCTGCGCTGACCGCTTGGGCGATCAGCTCGTGCTCACGTTCAATGCTGTCCACCGGCACCGTGACATGGAGCCCGGCCACCACCGTGGGCATGGCGCCGACACCCGCAACGGCCTTCGGCCAGCCCGCCAGCAACGCGTCCCGCCGGGCCAGGGCTGCCCTGCGCATCCGCCGGATATGCCGCTGGAAATGCCCGGCGGCCATGAACTCGGCCATCACCGCCTGGGTGCTGACTTCGGAGTGGCGCACGTCCACGGCGCGGCGCCGGGCGAAGGCGTTGACCAGGCCTGGCGGCAGCACCAGGTAGCCCAGGCGCAAGGCCGGGAACGCCACTTTGCCGAACGTGCCGACGTAGAGCACCCGCCCCTGGCGATCCAGTGCCGCCAAGGGCGCCAGGGGCGCGCCGCTGTAGCGGTACTCGCCGTCGTAGTCGTCCTCGACGATCCAGCCGTCGTTGCGTTCGGCCCAGGCCAGCAGTTCCAGGCGCCGTGGCAGGCTCATGACGACCCCGGTCGGATACTGGTGGGACGGGGTGACGTAGGCCAGCCGACAGTGGCTCAACCCATCGAGCGCCGTGCAATCCAAACCATCGCCATCCACCGGCACGCCCCGGACATCGGCACCGGCAACGGCGAACGCATGTCCGGCCGCGCGATAGCCGGGATTTTCCACCGCCACGACGTCGCCCGGGTCCACCAGCAGCTGTGCACAAAGGCTGATGCCCTGCTGTGCGCCACTGGTGATCACAATTTGTTCAGCCGTGCAGTGCAGCCCCCGGGAGCTGCGTAAATAAGCGGCGATCAGCCCGCGCAAGCGCGCATCCCCTTGGGAATCGCCATAACACAGCTGTTGCAGGTCCGGCTTGCGCCAGAAAGCCGCATTCAGCTTGGCCCAGACGTCGAAAGGGAACAGATCGAAAGCCGGCACACCGACCCTGAATGCTCGCGGCGGGCCACTGGGCGGCTGGGGCAAATGGTGGTTTTCGACACGATTCAACGCACCGCTGTGGATAACTTTACTGGATGGAATCACAGGCAAATCGAGCCAGTCTGTGGATAAGGCTGTGGGTAAGCCTGTTGAAAACCCTGTGGATACTTTTGTGGATATGTTTTTCAGCGGCAATGTTGTCGAGGACAGTTTCGCCACGTAAGTACCGTCACCGACCCGCCCTTCGATGAAACCCTCGGCGTAGAGCTGGTCGTAGGCGCGCACCACGCTGTTGCGCGAGATCGACAAGGCCGCCGCCAGGTCGCGGCTGGCCGGCAGGCGCGTGCCGCTGGCCAGGCGTCCGTCCAGCACCCGGGCACGCAACGCCTGGTAAAGCTGGCGGCTGAGCCCTTGGCGGCGGTCCAGCTCGATGCCAGCAGGGTTGAACAACAGTGGCGGCGCGGCGTTGTGCATGACAGTCCTCAGGAATGGACCTATCGAATTGGCCAGAAGTGGCTCTTACAACAGACCAATAGCCTGCCTAGGATGCTCGCATTCGCCAAGGAAAATCATCATGTACAACCCCAAAGCCTTTGTCGTCGACGACCTGCCCCAGTTGCACCAGATGATGGGCGATTGCCGCTTGGCCGTGTTGGTCACCCACGGTGAACACGGTTTGCAGGCCAGCCATTTGCCGCTGTTGCTGGACACGCAACAGGGGCCGAACGGCAGCCTCTACGGGCACATGGCCCGGGCCAATCCACAATGGCGCGACCTGGAAGCCGGCGCCGAGGCCCTGGTGATATTCGCCGGTTCCGACGCCTACGTCAGCCCGGGCTTCTACCCGAGCAAGGCTGAACACGGCAAGGTCGTGCCGACCTGGAATTACGTGGCCGTACACGCCTACGGCAGCGCCGAGGTGTTCAGCGACGCCCATCGCCTGCGCAACCTGGTCAGCGCCCTCACCGACCGCCACGAAAGCGCTCGCGCCCTCCCCTGGAAACTCGATGACGCACCGGCCGAGTACATCGACAGCATGCTCAAGGCCATCGTCGGCTTCGCCCTGCCCATCCAGCGCCTGGAAGGCAAGCGCAAGCTCAGCCAGAACCGCAGCCCCGAGGATGTCGCTGGGGTACGCAACGGCCTCGCCACCAGCCCCGACCCGCAGGACCGGGCCCTCGCCCACCTGATGCCTGAACAATCGTCCAAGGAGTGAACATGAGCCAACTCGACATCCGCCGCGTCAGCGCCGACGATCACGCCGCCTGGCTGCCGTTGTGGCACGCCTACCTGCGCTTCTACAACACCGAACTGCCGGAGGCGGTCAGCCAAAGCACCTGGCAGCGCTTGCTCGATGAGCGTGAACCGACCCATGCTGCCCTGGCCTGGCAGGGCGACACGGCGGTGGGCCTGGTGCACTTTATCTACCACCGTTCGAACTGGAGCATCGAGAACTCCTGCTACCTGCAAGATTTGCTGGTGACGGAACAGCGCCGTGGCACCGGCGTAGGTCGCCAGCTCATCGAATTCGTCTACGCCACCGCCAAGACCGATGGCTGCTGCAAGGTGCACTGGTTGACCCACGAAACCAACGCCACGGCGATCCAGCTGTACGAGCGCATCGCCGAGCGCCCAGGCTACATTCAATTTCGCAAAGCCCTTTAAGGAGCGCCTTATGTCGACTTCACTCGCTGATTGGAAAGGTGTCCCGGCGCCGTCTGCGCAATTGCTCGAAGGGCGTTTCATCCGCCTGGAAAAACTCGACCCGGCGCGGCATGCCGATGGCCTGTGGCAAGCCCTCGAAGGCCCCGGCGCCGACCCGAAACTCTGGGATTACTTGCCCTATGGCCCGTTCAAGGATCGCGGCGCGTTCGATGCCTGGCTGAACAACCACGCCGCCAACACCGACCCGTACTTCTTCAGCGTGATCGACCGCGCCAGCGGCGAGGTGCAGGGCATTCTCAGCCTGATGTCCATCGTCCCGGCCCAAGGCCGCATCGAGATTGGCCACGTGACCTTCGGCGCGCCGATGCAGCGCTCGCCGAAAAGCACCGAGGCGGTTTATCTGCTGGCCAAGGAGTCGTTCGCCTTGGGTTATCGTCGCCTGGAGTGGAAATGCAACAACGCCAACGCTCGCTCCAAATACGCTGCCGAGCGGCTGGGGTTCACGTTCGAAGGCGTGTTCCGCCAACACATGGTGGTCAAGGGCCAGAACCGCGACACCGCCTGGTACTCGATGCTGGACTCGGAATGGCCCACCATCGGCGCCGGGTTCGAGCGCTGGTTGAGCGACGAGAACCAGCGTGAGGACGGGCAAGTGCGTGGTTTGGTGGAGTGTCGATCCTAAGTCAGCTACCGACCACCTACCCTATGGCGGACTGTAATCCCCTCGCCACGGTTATTGGCTGGAAACCCAATACCCGCCACACCACCACCCCTGTGGCGAGGGCCCTTGTTACGGTACATCACTCGGGTATCGGCGTTTTGCGTGTAGCCAGGAATGATCGAAGCGATTCGGGGGTCACCCCCGGTCCGACGTATTGCCAGGCCCAGTCCGGTATCGTTCCATGACGACTCAGGTAAAGCGCGAGCGTCAGGCGGCTGTGTTCGGCAAGCGTTCCTGGAAAGTCAAAGTTGTGCAGAAATGCCAGCACCTGTCTCGGGGTCACGTTATAAGCGCTGAGAATAACCTGATGGGCGCGGGCTTCATCGGCGGCAAGGCTGTCGATCAACGCGTTGCTGAACGCCGACTCGGAACTCAGCGAATCAGGCCGCGCCAGTGTTTGCCGGATATTCTCATCGCTGAATTGCGGCCCCACCAGGTCTTCCCAGATTCGCCAGGCGCTACGCGCTGAGATACCGGGCATGGTTTGAATGGATTGCCAGAGGTACGGGATCTCGAACAAAACCGCGATCCGGCTGTTGGGAACCCTCTGCCCTGTCATGGTGAACAAACCCGTGGCATTCGACATATTGCTCTTATCGAGATAACGCACGCCTTGGAGAAAATCCCAAAACTCCACTAATTCATTCTGACGGTAAACAAGGTTGCGTAGATTGCTATCACTGAACGGCCCCATCCAATCAATGTCAATGCGGCCCCATCTCACCAACTCTTGATAACGGCTGCTGGCATATTCGGCAATGATTTGAAGTCGCGTGTTATTCAATGCCGGATTACGTATCCATGCCGCAAGATTCTTCACCGGAAACAGGCCGCCCAAATTGGAACCGATCACGGGACTGCGCAGCAGGATCTGGGCCCGCCTCAACAAGGCGGGGTGACGCCCGAGGGTCACAGTGAGCAGGTCCGTGAGGTCCTCGACCCTGTCGTAGTATTTGAACTGGTCCATCAGATCATCGTCGTCGATGACCTTGCCCGTTTCATGCTCGTATCGACTACTCACTTTTTCGAGATCATCGTGATCTACCAGATACTTACCATCGAGTAGTTCTTCGAGCTGATCGGGATTGAGCCGACCATGCACGGCTTCATCGTATTTGACGAAGGCCATGTCATTGCGAGGATGATGGTCTGTCAGGTCACGGGCCCTGATACCGTACTCAAGCATGATGTGCACCACGTCCTGAGTGAGCATGAGGTATTCATTATTGAGCAGCTCGGCGATTTCCCGACTGTTGATGGGCTGCAGCAGCACATCCTCGAAGAACGCCTGCAAGGCCTGGTCCTTTTGCGCGTAATACGGAATGCTGCTCAGCGCCAGGATTCCCGGCGGGCGGGGTGATAAAAATTTCCCGATGTATTGCAGGATCTCCGGCGGCAAGTCAGCCACTTGGGCCTGGTTCAATACCCTGCGCTCCATTTCTCTTACATACAGGTCCAAGTAATTGCGCAGCGGCTGGAACAAGCCATTTGGATTGTCACCGCCATAGATGATTCGGGTGAGATCGAGCACGGCCGACTCGTCCATGATATCTGCCAGCGTCCGTGCATTATCAGAGAGCGCTTGCTGAAGCCCGGAGGGTTGCGCCACCAGGTAGTCGCCCACCTCCGGGTGCAGATCGATGTAATCGGCCAGGTCGTTGCGCAATCCCTGCATCGAAAACCTCTCCGACGCCAGCCCCTCGTTCAGTCCCCGGGCGGTGGCATTGAAGAAGCAGTCTCCGTTGGCATCGAACTCGACGACCTCTTCCCCCAACATCAGGTTGTAATGGTTCTCACCGATTCGGCTCAAAACGACATCGGTGTCTGATCGAAGCGGATGATTAATCTCCGGATAAGCCCGTTCACTCTGTCCCGGCGTAAAACGCACTGACCAGTCTTGACGGTCCGGTCTTTGCTCGATGATCAACAAGCTGCGGTTGCGTGGCCAATTCGGCAGCCGGGTAATGAGGGCCGGGACCAGATCCATGATCTCGACGTCCCACTCGCCAGACGTGCGCACCAGATCGGCAGCGGTGCGAGACGATGTGGCAGACCTCTTGGGATTCGAGGGGCCTGGCTGAGGGGACGTCGCCCGCGAACGCTTGCCACCGCCCCAACCATGGCCTACCGAGCGCCACTCCCCATCGGGCATCCGCGCCACGGTACTTCTGCTCACGCCACTGGAGCGGATGCTCAACCCCGTGACAGGGTCGACGATGTTGGCCTCGGTGGTCCTCAACCGCGTATGGTCGTGCACCCGGAACACCGTCCCGTCGGGTTGCCGCACATACACCGGACGGGTCACGCTCCCCGTGGCGTTCTGCGTGATCGTGGGGCGATAAAACCCCTGGGGATCCGGGGTGACGCCTTGCAGCAGCGAGGTATCCGTCACCGCATAACGGCGATAGAGCGCCTCCTCCAGCGGCAGCCCGCCCAGTGCTTCGGCCTGGTTTGGGCGAGCCGTCATCGCCAGGAAAGTGGACCGGCCGCGTACCGGCACGCTCACTCCACCGGCCAGCCCTTTCTGCACATGGTTTGCCACGCGATCGACGAACGCCAGGGTGGGCAGGTTCGTGGGCACGGCACCGGTCCTGAGCACCAGCAGACCTGTGTTGATGGCGCGCTTGAGCATCTGGAAACCGGGCACCAGCAGCAGCCCGGCCAAGTCAAAAATGATCTCGACCGTCATCATCGCCAGCTTCGCCGCAGTTTGATGACTGATATCCCGGTTGCTGTTGGAGCGGTGATCCGCGTAGGCGCTTTGGAAGTCGACGTAGGCTCGGTGGAGCTCTTCAAAAAGATCGCCATTGAGCAACACCCCACGAACCAGCGGACGACCGCCCTGCTGCCCCAATGAACGCTTTATCTGCGTGGGGTCCAGCGTGGAAATACGCGAATGGAAATACGCCTGCCATTCCTTTTTCGGCAACAGCTCGACAATACCGTCGCTCAGGTCGGCGAACTCACGAAAATCATCGCCACCGGGGCTGTCCGGGAAATAAACGCCCACGGTGCCCTGGATATCCGGGCCGTCCTGATCGGAAAAAATCAACACACCATCGATACTGACTGCATTGTTTAGCGCATCTAGTTGCCCACCAGCCCCCACGCTGCCGCCCAGCACCAGGCCATGGACACAGACCTTGCGCCCATCGACCCAGGTACGCCCCGCCGCTGTCGGCGAACGCAGCACCGTGTCCAGCCAGAAAGCCACCCGCTTGCGTGACCTCGGTGGGTCGAAAGCCTTATCGAGCACGGTGGCCTTGAACACCTCGTCGCCCCTGAGCGAAGCCTCGTAACCCTTGAATTGCAAATTAGCCAGATACGCCGCCTGCCAGGCGGCCTTGTAGCGAGGTTTATTCATCTCCTTGCGCAGCAGGGTTTCATAACGGCCCCCGATATCAAGTTGGTTCGCCATCTCGGCCAGTTGCTTGCCCGTCAGCGTGACAAAAAAGCCATTGGCCGGGTGTTTGACACGTTGGCCATGTCGATCGAGCAGATAAACCGGCAAGACTTCCCTCATCGCATTCGGGTATTGATGCGGGCGCAGGTTATCGAGCATCAACTGGGTCAGGCTGCTGGTGCGGAACTGGCTCGGACGGGCGCTGCCGCCCTGGAACAGCGTGACCATGGTGTTGTCCGGGTCCGGCTCAATGCCCGGGTTCACGGTGCGCTCAAGGTACTGCCTGATCTGCTGGCGCGCGAACTGCAGCAGCGTCTGCACACCGCCGCCCAAGGCGTAGACCGCCTTGAATACCTGCCCCTCCAGGCGACGATAGTGGGCCTGCTCGGAACGGGTCGCGGCCCGGTAGAAACCCGGACGATTGTTTTCCACCAGGGTTTGCTGGCGCACCGCCAGGGGCCCGGTCAATGACAACATGGGCAGGCCCAGCGCACTTTCCGCACGCTGCGCGAAGGTGTTCAACGGGACCGTCTCGTTGCCTGGCGCATTCAGGACCGTTTCCAGGGCAGCGCTTTGCAACTGCAGCAGGTCATCGGCCGCGACTTCGAATACATGCCCGGACAGCTCGGAGGAAATGTCGAGGATCGTGCGCTCCTGCCCGTCGTGGGTCGGCTGCACATTGCTGATCAGGTCCTGGACAGAACGGAAGCGCTGTATCCCGCCTTCCAGGGAGTACAGGAACAATGTCAGGCGATCGGTAAACTTGATCACCATCGCCGCGGGCCATTTCTGCGGCGCGGCCGTGCCCATGTCCAGCATCACGCTGTAGACATGGGGGATGGGGGCCAGCAGCAACCGGTCTCGGTCCGCCTTGGCGGGATGGGTGGTGATGATGTCCAGCAAGCGATCTTCATCTTTCTGCTGGATGCGCTCACTCGGTGTGAGTCCGCTGGCCGGCCCCCGATCGACTTTGTACAGATTGAAAAAATGCAGGAATCGCAGGGAAAGCCAATGCGCGAAAGCCGCAGCCGTGGTGGGCAGCTCAAGGGTGTCTTCGCGGTAGTGGCGATTGCGAAACTGGGTCAAGTCGTCGCGAAACTGGCGCTTCACGCGTTCATTCGTGGTGGGGTTGGCGAGATAGAGCACCGCCTCCATGGCCCGTAGATCCTGTAAATCCAGCGGGCCGACAAACAGACTGTCGGCCTCCTTCACCGAGTCTGGACGAGTGAAGAAGCCCACGCCGCCGTCCGTGTAGGTCGCGGGCGTGTCCGCCTGCAAGCATCGCCACAGGACGTCGGTAAAACTCTCCGAGGCCGTCAGTGCACGCCCACCGTTCGAGTCAGCCTTGAAGTGGCCCACATAGCAGAAGTCCGGATCGATCTCCGCAGGTCGTGAGGCCCGTAACTTGTGCGAGGGGATCTTGGTTTGCAGCGTGTCGACCAGCAAACGCTTGAGCACGGTGTCGAACGTGGGAAGGCCGGCGAACAGACGTGCCAGTTTCGCCTGGTTGGTGTCCAGCAAGCCCAATAACCTGGCCTGCTCTTTTCCCTTGGGGCTGAGCAGGTCGCCTTGAGCCGCGCTGTCGAGGCCGCTGGGTAACACGTCGGTGGGTTTAAGGGAGACAACAGGGGTATTCGATGGCGCGCCTAGCTCATGTTCGGGAAAAATAGACATTCAAAGGTCCGGTTTTGATTGAGAAAACCGGACCCTATCCCGTCGTCGAAGCGCGAATGACATACATATGTATAGGCATCGCCGAGCAAGCGACGAGAATCGTAAGCTTGGATGTCCTGTCGGCAGCTCAGTCCAGCTGTTGCGCCAACACGGCAATATGCTCCGGCCCGATCCCGCAGCAGCCGCCCAGGTGATTGGCCCCGCGCTTGCGCCAGTCCGCCGCCCATTGCAGATAACCCGGTGGGTCGAGGTCTTCGCGCAACGGGTCCAATCCGTCGTTGGCCGTCGCTTCCTTCGGTTGCGGCGGGAAGGCGTTGGCGTAGGCACCGATGTCGATCTTCACCCCCAAGCGCTCGAAGGTGTCCCGCGCCGCATCGATGGCCGCGCCGATCACTTCCGGTTGGCTGCAGTTGAACAGCAGCACTTCGACGCCCAGTTCGGCCGCCACCGCCGCAGCGTCCGCCACCGGCTCGCCGGAGCGCAGGCGTGGCACTTCATCGGTGTCTTCGTCTTTCAGGGTGAACGACAGCCAGAACGGCTTGCCGTCTTTCGGCAGGCCGGCGTGAATCGCCCGCGCTTCGACCGTGGAGCTTTGGGTCTCGGCGAGCCACAGGTCGACATGGGACGCCAGGCCGTTCACCAGGGGCGCCAGCAGTTCACTGGCGCGGGAAGCGTCGAACAGGTCCGGCCGATAGGAACCGAACAGCGGCGGCAATGACCCGGCCACCCGCACCGCTTTGCCTGAAGCCTGTACCGCCCGTTGCGCCAACTCGCCAGCCAGCGCAGCCAAGGCCTGGCCTTCGGCGGCGAAACGCGTTTCGCCAATATGGAACGGCACCACCGCATAGCTGTTGCTGGTGATCACCTGGGCGCCGCTGGCAATGTAGGCCGCGTGCACGGCTTCAACCGCCTGGGGCGCTTCGCTCAAGGCCAGGGCCGACCACTCAGGCTGCCGGAACGGCGCGCCCCGGCGTTGCAGTTCGCGGCCCATGCCGCCATCGAGAATAACTGTCGTTCCTGCGCCCATATGCGATTCACTCATAAGCTTATGAAAAATACTCACTACCGGAGTTGTTCTTATAACTATTTAATACGCACCATTCAGAGAACTACAACTTATTTTTCTAACAGGGCCTTCCCATGAAATTACCACCATTGCTGGCCCTGGGCCTGACGCTGCTGACCGCCGCTTCGCAAGCATTCGCCGGTGCCACGCTGGATCGCATCGAACAGAAAAAAGAGCTGGTCGGCGTGCTGATGGAAAGCTATCCACCCTTCTCGTTCCTCAATGACCAGAACCAGCTCGACGGTTTTGACGTGGACGTCGCCAAGGCCGTGGCGCAGAAACTGGGGGTGAAGCTGCGCCTGGAGACGCCGTCCTGGGACGTGATCGCGGCCGGTCACTGGAGCGGGCGCTATGACATCTGCATCTGCTCCATGACGCCGAGCAAGGCCCGCGCCGAAGTGTTCGATTTCCCGGTGCAATACTACGCCTCGCCCGCGGTGATCGTGGTTAACGCCAAGGATGACCGTATCCACGGCGCCAAGGACTTGAGCGGCAAGAAGGTCGGCCTCACCAGCGCCTCCAGCTACGAGAGTTACCTGAACAAGAACCTGGTGATCGAAGGCGCCGAGGATACCCAACTGAGCTACCCGTTCGAGGACGTGCAGATCGCTCCGTACGACACCGACAACGTGGCGTTCCAGGACCTGGGCCTGGGCGCCGGCGTGCGCCTGGATGCGGTGCTGACCAACCTGGTGACCGCACAGCCGCGCCTGACCGAAGACAAGCGCTTCAAACTGGCCGGCGAGTCGCTCTACTCCGAACCGAACTCGGTGGCCATCGAAAAGGGCGATGCGCAGTGGAACAGCAAGGTGCGTGAAGTCTTTGCCCAGTTGAAACAGGACGGCACCTTGAGCAAACTCTCGCAGAAATGGATCGGCGCCGACATCACCCAATGACTTCTTTTCCACCCCCTCAGCCACCGCCACCGGTGGCTGAATCACGCCTGCAAAAAATCTTCGGTTTTCGTACCCGGCTGTACCTGACCTGGGCGGCCATGCTGGTGCTGTTCGCGAGTTTCTTCCTGAGCTTCGACCTGAAGTTCTCCATTATCCTCGACAAACTGCCGAACCTGCTGGGTGTGCACCTGGCGCCCAATGGCTTTTTGCAGGGTGCGGTGCTGACGTTGTTTCTGTGCCTGTGCTCGATCGTTGCGTCGTCATTGCTGGGCTTCATCACCGCCCTGGCGCGGCTGTCCAGCAGCGCGGTGGCATTCGGCATCGCCAGTTTCTACGCGTCGTTCTTTCGCGGCACGCCCCTGCTGATCCAGATCCTGTTGATCTACTTGGGCCTGCCCCAACTGGGCGTGGTCCCAGGTGCGATTGCCGCCGGGATCATCGCTCTGTCGTTGAACTACGGCGCCTACCTGAGCGAGATCTTCCGCGCCGGCATCCTCGGTGTCCCCAACGGCCAACGCGAAGCCTCCCTCGCCCTGGGCCTGAGCGAAACCGTGATCTTCTGGCGCGTCACCCTGCCCCAGGCCATGCGCACCATCATCCCGCCGACCACCAACCAGTTCATCTCCATGCTCAAGGACTCTTCGTTGATCTCGGTGATGGGGGTTTGGGAGGTGATGTTCTTGGCGCAGTCTTATGGTCGCTCCAGCTATCGGTATATCGAGATGCTGACGACGGCGGCGATTATTTACTGGTTGATGTCCATTGCGTTGGAGCTGATTCAAGCGCGGATGGAGCGGCATTATGGGAAGGCTTATCTGAATAATCGTTGAGCTGAGGTGGGATTTTAAGGTCGCCTGACGTGCAGCCGAATCGCTAGCAAGTGAAGCTTGGAGATCACACCCACCGATGCCCCCCCAACACTTCCAGCGCATCGCAACCATCCTGCAACAACAGATGCGCGGCGTTGGCGAAATACTCCAGGTCATAACCCTAATGCTGCCGCGTCCGACCAAATTTGATCTGCATGACCTGTAGACGCCCCTCAGACTTCAATCAAACAGAAAGATCTACACATGCTGTAGGGCAATGCCTCAGTCCATGGAAGCCACCGCAACGATGCCTTGGTCGCAGCAAAGGCAGCCTACAGATTTCATCCGCTGTGTCTTGCCCACCGCAAGGAGATGGCTGGCATCGCGTTCCGGGGTGAATTTTTAAAGTGCGGGTTCCCTTTATGAGAGACCGCACGATGCCTACCCCACCTGTGTACCCACTCCGACACCTCGCCCTGGCGATTGCCTTGGCGCTCGGTTGCGCCGATGTTTCGATGGCCCGTCAATCGACCCATGATGCTGTTGCTCCCCCCTCTGAAACAGCCCCCCAGCCGCAAACCCAACCCGAAAATTCGACCAAGGCGTCCAGCAGACCGCCCAAGTTCACGACTATGGAAGGCGAATGGTCGCGCGACATCAGTTTCAGCCATAAAGGCCGGGTTGCGGCGGACACCCAATTTCGCAACCTCGGCCAAATTGGTGCCGAAATAGAGGTTGCCGGCGACTTTCAGAACGAGGGAAGCGTGAGCAAGTCTGTTTTCGTGGACCAGACTGGCACGTTTAGCGGTCCTGGCACCGTCAACGCGCTGAAGGTGCAAGGCCAGTTGGCGGTCGACCCCGAGAGAGGGGCGCCTACGATCAAAAGAAATCTTGAATTGGCGCCAGGCGCAACATTGCTCTACGGCATCCATCCAAACGGCGGCAGCGCCACGATCAAAGTCGGCGGCACCGCGAAACTGGGCAATGCATCGCTGAAAATCGTCAACGTGCCCGGTGAATACATCGGCACCAGCAATCACGTCGTGATCGATGCAAAGAAGGTGGATGGAGAGTTCGGGGCGATCGTCAATGAACTTGCGTTCATGACAGCGACGGTGGACTACACCGCAAAACAGGTGGGCCTGACCTACACACGTAATGAAGTTCCGTTTGAAGATGCAGCAACCACGGACAACGCACGAAAATTCGTGGCCAGTATCGAGGAGCCGCAACAGGTGGCACCGCCAGAGCCAAGCCCCATTGTCGCCCCGGCCATCGCTCAGGTGTCTGCGGTTAAGCCAGACAACCATGGCGCGACACACATTCCCACCGAACCACCAAGAACCATCAATACCGCAGCACAACCCAATACCGCCATCAATGCCCTCCTCGGCACCAATATGATTACGGCGGCCAACGCCATCGATCAACTGAGTGGCTACCACACCGCTGAACTGGGCAACGCCACCTTGAGCAGCGTCGCACCGACCAGCACCGGCGTGCTCTCGGCCATGGACTCGACACAAGCAGGAAACACACGGGGCGACGGTCAGGTCTGGGTCCAGGCCATCGGTAACAACGGCCGCCTCGCCAAGCAATTGGGCAGCTATGCCCTTAAACATTCGACAAAGGGCCTGATGCTGGGAACCGACTGGGCCATCAGCCCCAATTGGCGACTGGGCATCATCGGCAGCAAGACCCAGACACGACTGGACAGCTATCAATTCGACGGAGCACTCGACAGTTGGCTCGTAGGTGCCTATGCCTTGCGCCAGGACGGTCCGCTGGCGCTGCGCCTGGGCGCTGTTTATGGCAATCATGACGGCAGCACCAAGCGCCATGTCGTGTTCAATGGATTCAGGGACCGCCTCAAGGGTCGTTACAACGCCACAACGCAACAGGTCTTTGGACAGGTCGGCTACAACCTGGACGTCGGACAATTCGATATAGAGCCCTACGTCCAAGTGGGCTACCAACGCTATCAACGCGACGCCTACTCGGAAAAAGGTGGCGACGCCGCGTTGCAGTACAACGGCCAAACCCAGGAACACTACAACAGCGAACTGGGCCTGCGCCTCGCCCGTCCTTTTGTCTTCGACCAAGGCATGCGATTGACGCCGCGCGTCGATGTCGGCTGGAAACACCTATACGGCGACATCAGGGGCAGCTCCCATCAACGCCTGGCTAACGGCGGCAATGTCTACCTCATCAAAGGAGTCGAGCTGGACCGCGACAGCCTTCTCTTGCAAGCAGGACTGGACCTGGCCGTATCGCCACGTCATACCCTGGGACTGAACTACAGCGGCGAAACAGGGCAGGACAACCGCAACGGTGCGCTGATGGGGCAGTGGCGAATGATGTTCTGACCTTCTCGCGGGCAAAAAAAAAGGGGAGCACATGCCCCCCCGAGGTTAAAACGTTGTATCGAGGCTGTTCAGTCAGCCTTCGATCTCGATCAGGATCTCGCCCGGGTTGACCCGGTCGCCCTTGGCTACATGAATGGCGGTGACCTTACCGGCGATGGCCGCCTGCACTTCGGTTTCCATCTTCATGGCTTCAGTGATCAGCACCGCTTGGCCGGCCTTCACCACGTCGCCCTCCTTGACCAGGACATCGACGATGTTGCCCGGCATGGTGGTGCTGACATGGCCCGGCGCAGTGGCTTGCTTGCGCTTGCTGCTGCCGCCGCTGACAAACTCATTGAGCGGTTCGAACACGACCTCTTCCGGCATGCCATCGATGGACAGGTAGAAGTGACGCTTGCCTTCGGCCTTGACGCCTACACCAGTGATGTCGACGCGGTAGGTTTCGCCGTGAACGTCGATGACGAACTCGGTCGGCACGCCTTCGCCGCCCGCGGAGCTGACGCTGCCCGCCTCGGGGATCGGCAGCAGCACTTCCGGAGTCAGGGTGCCGGCGTCGCGTTCTTCGAGGAACTTGCGACCGATGTCCGGGAACATGGCATAGGTCAGCACGTCCTCTTCGGACTTGGCCAGCGCACCGATTTCGCCACGCAGCTTGGTCATTTCCGGCTTGAGCAAATCGGCCGGACGCACGTCGATCACCTCTTCGCTGCCGATGGCCTGGCGACGCAGCTTTTCACTCACCGAACCCGGCGCCTTGCCGTAGCCGCCCTGCAGGTAGAGCTTCACTTCGTTGGTGATGGTCTTGTAGCGCTCACCGGCCAACACGTTGAAGAACGCCTGGGTGCCGACGATCTGCGAGGTCGGGGTCACCAGCGGCGGGAAGCCGAGGTCTTCGCGCACGCGCGGGATCTCCGCCAGCACTTCGTTCATTCGGTTCAGTGCGCCCTGCTCTTTCAACTGGTTGGCGAGGTTGGAAATCATCCCGCCCGGTACCTGGTTGACCTGGACGCGGGTGTCTACGGCGGTGAACTCGCTTTCGAACTGGTGGTACTTCTTGCGTACGGCGTAGAAGTACAGGCCAATTTCCTGCAACAGCTCCAGGTCCAGCCCCGTGTCGAACTCACTGCCTTTAAGGGCCGCGACCATCGACTCGGTGCCCGGATGGCTGGTGCCCCAGGCGAAGCTGGAGATCGCGGTGTCAATGTGATCGGCACCGTTTTCGATAGCCTTGAGCTGGCACATCGCGGCCAGGCCGGCGGTGTCGTGGGAGTGGATGAACACCGGCAACGATTGCTCGGCCTTCAGCGCTTTCACCAGTTCGCCGGTGGCATACGGGGTCAGCAGGCCGGCCATGTCCTTGATCGCCACCGAGTCGCAACCCATGGCTTCCATCTGCTTGGCCTGGGCCACGAACGCGTCGATGGTGTGCACTGGGCTGGTGGTGTAGGCGATGGTGCCCTGGGCGTGCTTGCCGGCGGCCTTCACCGCCTCGATGGCGACCCGCAGGTTACGCACGTCGTTCATCGCATCGAAAATACGGAACACGTCGATGCCGTTGACCGCAGCCTTGGCCACGAACGCCTTGACCACGTCATCGCTGTAATGGCGATAGCCCAGCAGGTTCTGGCCGCGCAGCAGCATTTGCAAGCGAGTGTTGGGCAGCGCCGCGCGCAGTTGGCGCAGGCGCTCCCACGGGTCTTCCTTCAGAAAGCGCACGCAGGCGTCGAATGTCGCGCCGCCCCAGACTTCCAGCGACCAATAGCCAACTTTGTCGAGCTTGTCGCAGATCGGCAGCATGTCTTCGGTGCGCATGCGGGTGGCAAGCAGCGATTGGTGGGCGTCGCGCAGGATTGTGTCGGTAACAAAGATCTTCTTGGACATGGTCATACTTCCTTACAGGCCTGCGTGGGCGGCAATGGCGGCGGCGATGGCCAGGGCCAGCTCTTCGGGTTTGCGCTTGATCGAGTAGTTGGTCAGCTCAGGGTGGCTTTCAACGAAGCTGGTATTGAACTGACCGCTGCGGAATTCCGGATTGCGCAGAATCTCCTGGTAATACGCGGCGGTGGTCTTGACCCCCTGCAGGCGCATGTCATCCAGGGCTCGCAGGCCACGGTCCATCGCTTCTTCCCAGGTCAACGCCCAGACCACCAGCTTCAGGCACATCGAATCGTAGAACGGCGGAATGGTGTAGCCGGTGTAGATCGCTGTGTCGGTGCGCACACCCGGGCCGCCAGGGGCGTAGTAGCGGGTGATCTTGCCGAAGCTGGGCAGGAAGTTGTTTTTCGGGTCCTCGGCGTTGATACGGAACTGCAACGCAAAACCCCGGTGCAAGATGTCTTCCTGCTTGACCGACAGCGGCAACCCGGAGGCGATGCGGATCTGTTCGCGAACGATGTCGATACCGGTGATTTCTTCGGTGATGGTGTGTTCCACCTGCACCCGGGTGTTCATCTCCATGAAATACACCTCGCCTTCGGCGAGCAGGAACTCCACGGTGCCGGCGTTCTCGTAGCCCACTGCCTTGGCGGCGCGCACCGACAGATCGCCGATGTAGGCGCGCTGCTCGGGGGTCAGTTGCGGGCTCGGGGCGATTTCGATCAGCTTCTGGTTGCGGCGCTGGATCGAGCAGTCGCGTTCGAACAGGTGCACTACGTTGCCGAAACTGTCACCCAGGATCTGCGCTTCGATGTGCTTGGGATTGACGATACATTTTTCCAGGAACACTTCCGCCGAACCGAATGCCTTGGTGGCTTCGGAGATGACTCGCGGGAAGGCCTGTTCGAGTTCTTCGCGGCTGTTGCAACGACGGATACCGCGACCGCCGCCGCCAGACGTGGCCTTGAGCATCACCGGGTAACCGATCCGATCACCTTCGGTCAGCGCCTCTTCAATGCCCGATACGTTGCCTTCGGTGCCCGGCGTGACCGGCACACCGGCCTTGATCATGCTGCGGCGCGCTTCGGTCTTGTCGCCCATGCGACGAATGACTTCCGCCGAGGGGCCTATGAATTTGATGCCGCGTTCAGCGCAGATGTCCGCCAGCTCGGCGTTTTCCGAAAGGAAACCGTAGCCGGGGTGCAAGGCATCGCAGCCGGTTTCCACCGCCAGGTTCACCAGTTTGCGCGGGTTGAGGTAGCCGGCCAGCGGATCGGCACCGATGCTGTGGGCCTCGTCCGCACGCTTGACATGCAACGCATGGCGGTCCGCGTCGGAGTAGACCGCGACCGAGCGAATGCCCATCTCGGCGCAAGCGCGCACGATGCGGACGGCAATCTCACCACGGTTGGCGATCAGGATCTTTGTTATCAATTGGAGGTTCCCTTGAGCCGGTGATACCACGGCCTGGGTTCCAGGCCGACGCGTGACCAGATGTAACAATTGGTCGCAGCTCCACACTAGTCCTGGCTGGGGATTAACAAAAATGAATAATTATTGGGTCATGCATAAGCAAAGACTTATAGTTGCGCTATTCGTCTCACTCCAGAGTGCTTAGGAAATGCGTAAGTCATTGATGCGTATGACATTGCGTCAATTGCAGATTTTCAACGAGGTGTGCGACCTGAGGTCTTACAGCCGTGCAGCCGACGAAATGTCTCTCACACAACCGGCCGTTAGCCTACAGATTCGATCCCTGGAAGAGCTGATTGGCCAGCCCTTGTTCGAGTATGTCGGCAAAAAACTCTACATGACCGAAGCCGCCGAAGCCCTGCAACGTGCCAGCCGAGACATCTTCGGGCGCCTGGAAAACCTCGATATGCAGCTCTCGGACATGCAGGGTTCGCTGCAAGGCCAATTGAAGCTGGCGGTGGAGTCCAGCGCCAAGTACTTCGTCCCGCACCTGTTCGCTGCGTTCAAGCGCCAGCATCCGGAGGTCAACCTGAACCTCACGGTGGTCAATCGCGGCCAGGTCATCCGACGCCTCTCGGACAACCGTGACGACCTGGTGATCATGTCCATGGTGCCCCAGGACATGGGCCTGGAGTTCCTGCCCTTTCTCAACAATCCGATCGTCGCCGTGGCGCCGCCCGATCATCCGCTGTGCCACCTGGGTCCGCTGCGCTTGCAGGACCTGGAGCCCTACACGCTGCTGGTGCGCGAACCGGGGTCCGGCACGCGGCTGGCCTGCGAGGAATACTTCAAGGAGAAACGGGTGCACTTCACCCAGACGCTGGAAGTGGCGTCGGCGGAGGCCCAGCGCGAGTGCGTGGTCGCCGGGCTGGGCGTGGCGTTGTTGACGCGCCACGCCGTGAGCCGGGAACTGTCGTCCGGCGCACTCATCGAGTTGCCGGTGGAGGAATTGCCGCTATACCGCAGTTGGTGCCTGGTGCAGGCCAGGGCCAAGCGCCTGTCACCGGTAGCCCACGCCTTCCTGGCGTTCGTACGCGGCGAGCGCGCTCAGATCATCGGCCTGGTTGAGCGTTTCGACGGGAAGCCGCCGGTGCTGCCTGCCAGTAATTGAACTCTGCCGCGTCAGGAAATTCGCTGATCTCGGCCAAGAGCTGGCGCTGTTCATAGCGGTCTTCGATGGCACGACGGAACGCCATGCGGCGCTGGTCTTCCTGCTGACGACGGGTTTTGACGGCGCTGCGTTCTTCGTAGGACTGGGTCATGTCGAGACTCCCAAGACGTATACGGGAGCTTTACGATGACGGCGCGGGATGACGGTTTGGCGGCGCGAGGGTTACAGAACGATGAATTCGGGCAAACGCACCTTCTGTGCCGAACAATGCTACTCACTTAAGGCGCGCCCGATTCATTGTGGCGAGGGGATTTATCCCCGTTGGGCTGCGCAGCAGACCTCAGCTTTTCTTGTGTGCCAGGTGATTTTTAATGGCTGCTCGAGGGGCTGCTTCGCAGCCCAGCGGGGCGGTGCGACGTTTCGCTAAATCCCCTCGCCACAGAAGTCCCCAACTTCAAGACCAGCGGTCAGTCGTCCAGCGCCTTCACCGACTTGGGCGACAGCCGCAAGCTGCGAAGGCTGCGCTTCACGCTCTTGAGGTGGTTGACCAGGCTCGGGCCACGGGCCATGGCGACGCCCATTGCCAATACGTCGATCACCACCAAGTGGGCGATGCGTGAGGTCAGTGGCGTATAGATCTCGGTGTCTTCATGCACGTCGATGGCCAGGTTCACTGTGGAAAGCTCAGCCAGTGGCGTCTGGCTCGGGCACAAGGTGATCAGCGAGGCCCCGCTTTCGCGCACCAGGTTCGCGGTGATCAGCAGATCCTTGGAACGCCCCGATTGGGAAATGCAGATCGCCACATCGGTGGGCTTCAAGGTCACCGCCGACATGGCCTGCATGTGCGGATCGGAATAGGCCGCTGCCGTCAGCAGCAACCGGAAGAACTTGTGCTGGGCATCGGCCGCCACCGCGCCCGAAGCACCGAAGCCATAGAACTCGACACGCTGGGCCTGGGACATGGCCGTGACAGCTTTTTGCAATGCCACCGGGTCGAGCTTCTCGCGAACCTCCATCAGCGTATGCAGGGTGGTGTCGAAGATTTTCAGGCTGTAGTCCGCCACTGAGTCATCTTCATGGATCGCAAACTGACCGAAGCTCGCGCCGGCGGCCAGGCTTTGCGCCAGTTTGAGTTTCAAGTCCTGGAAACCCGAGCAACCGATGGCCCGGCAGAAGCGCACGATGGTCGGTTCGCTGATGCCGACGCTGTGGGCAAGATCGGCCATGGAGCTATGCATCACGGCCGCAGGATCAAGCAGTACATGATCGGCGACTTTCAGCTCCGACTTGCGCAGCAAGTGGCGTGACTGGGCGATGTGTTGCAACAGGTTCAAGGGGCTGGACTCTTGTTATGGGCAGATGCCGGGATGTAGCAAGCTTGTAGTTATACTACAAGAATTGGCGCTTTGCCCGTCCAAAACGTAACTGGATTGCCTCGCGGCCCCTTTGTTTTGGCCGAGGATCGCCAGATGTAGCAGCCTGTGTCGTGGCGCAGACCCTCTGTGTCGCCGATCCGCTGATTTCCAAGCGCGACCTGAACCTCTGACTGGCGAAAAATCGTTTAATCAATCACTGACTACTGACTATCCCCCAACAACCTATCCCAGCCGTAATAGACAATAGACCTCAACGAAGAACCTGTTAACTCATCATCGACTAACTTCTACTTACAATACCAATCTCAATTCCCCCAGACACTATCCAGTCGAAATCGATATATTGGCTCCCGCAGGACGCAATCAACTTAACTACAGGAGTTACTATCATGACCATCACAACTAAAGAGTGGACCGCACAAATCGATCGCATGCCAGGTACCGCTTCTTTCCGTACCTTTGGCACTGTAACCGTACCCCACACGGGCATTACGCCAAAGCTGGTACGAAGCCAAATGCAGGACAAGTCCTTCGATCTGCGACTGGAATTGAAACTCGAACATTCCAACGAAATTTCGCTGCCGGTCATCACCGACAAAGTCGTCGAGTACAAAGTGCTGGGCGAATCTCATGTCACCGGCGTGAGCATTTTTTTCGAAGATCAGCTGCTGCACCACATCGATGAAGTACTAGTGACCAACTAAGCGCATGCTCATCACTTCCCGTCAGACAATAAAATCGTCTGGCGGGAAGTTCCAACCAGGGATCATATTCATTCAATCAAGTGTTGCATTCGCAACAAACCGGCCAGCCCCTCAGCTTCCACCGGCCGGCTGATCAGATACCCCTGCACCTCGTCACAACACTCGCTCCTGAGGAAATCGAGCTGCTCCTGCCGCTCTACACCTTCGGCCACTACCTTGAGCGACAGTCCATGGGCCATTGCAATGATTGCCCGGGTAATGGCGGTGTCCACGCTGCCCTCGCCCAGCCCGCGAATGAATGCCTGATCGATCTTCACGTAGTCCACCGGGATGCGTTTGAGGTAGCTCAGGGATGAGTAACCGGTGCCAAAATCGTCGATCGCCAGCTTGACCCCAAGGTCACGCAATTGCTGAAACGTGGCAATGATGTGTTCAACGCTGTCGAGCAGCTGGCTCTCGGTCAACTCCAGTTCCAGGTACTGGGGTGCCAGGCCGGTTTCTTCCAGCACTTGTCGCACCAGGCTGACCAGCTTGCCCTGGCGCAGTTGATGCACCGACAGATTGACCGACACCCTGATCGGCTCGAGCCCTTGACGCTGCCATTCGCACGCCTGCCAACAGGCCTGGCGCAACACGAACTCGCCAATCGGCCCGATCAACCCGGTCTCTTCGGCCAGGCCAATGAAATCCCCCGGCGGCACCCGCCCCATGGCCGGATGATCCCAACGCACCAGCGCCTCGGCGGCATTCAGGCGACCGGTCGCCAGACACAATTTTGGCTGATAAAAGACCTTCAGTTGTTGCTCTTCCAAGGCTTTGCGCAACTGGTTTTCCAGTTGCAGGCGCTCCAGCGTGCTGGCTTGGAGGCTGTCGGTGTAGAACTGGAAATTGTTGCCGCCCAAATGCTTGGCATGCTGCATGGCCATATTCGCCTGGCTGACCAGCGTGGCAATTTCCCGCGTGTTGTCAGGCAACAAGCTGATGCCGATGGAGGCGCTGAGCACCAGTTCATGGCCTTCGATGGTCAGCGGCACACGCAGCTTGGCGGCCAACCGGGTCGCCACCCGGGCCAGACTTGAAAGGTTGCCGTAGGCATCGAACAACACCGCAAACTCATCGCCGGATAACCGGGCGATGGTGTCCGCCTCGGGCAGTGCATTGATCAGGCGCCGCGCCATTTTCTGCAACAACTGGTCGGCGATGTCATGACCAAGGCTGTCGTTGAGCAACTTGAAGCGGTCCAGGTTGATATGCAGCAACGCCAGGCTGCGCCGTCCGCCCTGGCGCACACGCTGATGAGCTTCGTTCAGGCGCTCGCGAAACAGCGAACGATTCGCCAGCCCGGTCAGCTCGTCGTAATGGGTCAGGTAGCGCATCCGCTCTTCGGATTCGCGTCGGGCCGAAAGATCGGCGAAGAAGCCCACGATATGGCTGACATTTCCCCGAGCATTGCGCACCACGTTCAATTGCAGCCATTGCGGATACAGCTCGCCGTTGGCCCGCGCCTCCACCAGCTCGCCCTGCCAGGTGCCGTGCTGCTTGAGCGCTTGGCGAATGATCGGGTAGTGCCGGCGCGCATCGCGACTGCACGGCAGGTCGACCACGCTGCGCCCGAGCATGTCCTCGATATTGAAACCGGTGACCCGCGTGAACGCCTGATTGGCGGCAAGCAGCAGGTAGTTGGGGTCGAAAATAACAATGCCTTCGCTGGCGGCCTCGAATACCGTGGCCGCCAGCTGCCGTTGCTGCTCGAGTTCCTTGCTGGCGCTGATGTCGCGCCGGGTGCCAACCATGCGCAGCACCCGCCCGCTCGCGCTGCGCTCCACGGCCCGGCCGCGGTCTTCGATCCAGACCCAGTGACCATCGCCGTGACGCACACGGTATTCGATCTGGTAATCCTCGCTACGGCCCTTGAGGTGTTCGACCAGGGCCCGCTTGAGTGCCGGCACATCCTGGGGGTGCAGGCGCGGGGTCAGGTGGCTGAGCATCGCCGTGACGTATTCGGGCTCCAGCCCGAACAGCTCCTTGAGCTGGGTGTGATGGACTTCGTCAGTCTGCAGGTTCCAATCCCACAACCCCAGCTCACTGGCTTTGAGGGCCAAGGCCAGGCGCGCCTCGCTCTTGCTCAGGGCCTGGCTGGCGGCCTCCAGTTCAAGGCTGCGCTGCGCGACTCGCGCCTCCAGGCCAACCTGGGCCGCCCGCAGCTTCTCCTCGGCCGAGCGACGTTGCTCGACCTCCCGGCCCAGCGCCTCGTTGAGCAACGCACTGCGGGTTTGGGTTTGCTGCAGATGCTCGATCAGGGCCTGGTTCTGGAAGCGTCGCAGCATGCCACTCTGGATCAAGCGGTTGACTTGCCAGGCCACCACGCTCAAGGAAACCAGCACAATCAGCCCCAGCCAGCCCCAGCCACGTTGCTGCTCATCGCCGCCCCAGAAGAGATAGCCGATGGCCGGTAACAGGCAAGGCAAAGTGAAGGACAGGAACGCCGGAAGACTCACGGCATAGGCCACGCTGGCCGACAGCGCGGCCGCGCCAATCAGGCCGAACACCCAGGCCTGCTGCTGGAAGCTGTCGGCCGGGACCAGCGCGATACCGGCCCCGGCCAGCGTCAGGCCGGTCATCGCTGAGCCCAGCAAAAACATCCGCAACCAGATCGGGTGCGCCTGGCGGCTTGGCATCGCCGAATCGAAAGCCGCCACCTGGATCACTCGCAACGCCACCAGTGACAACAACCAGACGAGCCAGACACTGACCAAAAAATAGCGTCGCGGCTCCCATAACAGCGCAGCGCAGACCAGACCGTTGAGCAGCATGAACAGCGTAGGCAGCAGCGAGCCTTGATACAGCAGACGTGTGCGCTCGACCGCCATCTCCGTGGCGTACTGCTTGCAGATGACCCGTGGTTCCACACTGGGCCCCGCCGGATCGGAATTGAGGGTCATTGGCACTGTTCTTGTTCTTATTCAGTGGAGCGTGGAGAACCCGAAACGAGCACCGAGCATACACAAGCCATGGGCCATCCCACACTGCCCCAGCTCACAAAAACACTGAAAAAAGTCGCTATTTCATTGGGTGGCGACCCTCCCGGGCGAGTCCCATCAACGCCTGTAGCCTGTGACCCGCCGGTCATCACCAAGCGGTCTTTTATCGGTTGATGCAAAGCTCGGTTTGCCCGGGGTGACGCCGCACCCTAGAATGCCCTGATGCGCGATGATCTCTCCCTTCTGCTGAACTCCCTCAACGATGCCCAACGTCAGGCCGTAGCCGCCTCCGTGGGTCGTCAGTTGGTCCTGGCCGGTGCCGGCTCCGGTAAAACCCGAGTGCTGGTGCACCGTATCGCCTGGTTGATCCAGGTCGAGAACGCCTCGCCCCATTCGATCCTGTCGGTGACGTTCACCAACAAGGCCGCGGCCGAGATGCGCCATCGCATCGAACAACTGATGGGCATCAATCCCGCCGGCATGTGGGTCGGCACCTTCCACGGCCTGGCGCACCGCTTGTTGCGGGCGCATTGGCAGGAGGCCGGGCTGAGCCAGACCTTCCAGATCCTGGACAGCGACGACCAGCAACGCCTGGTCAAGCGGGTGATCCGCGAGCTGGGCCTGGACGAACAACGCTGGCCGGCCCGCCAGGCCCAATGGTTCATCAACGGCCAGAAAGACGAAGGCCTGCGCCCGCAGCACATCCAGGCCAGCGGCGACCTGTTCCTGGCGACCATGCGCAGCATCTACGAAGCCTACGAGGCGGCGTGCCAGCGTGCCGGGGTGATCGACTTTTCCGAATTGCTGCTACGGGCGCTGGACCTGTGGCGCGACCACCCAGGGCTGCTGGCCCACTACCAAAAGCGTTTCCGGCATGTGCTGGTGGACGAATTCCAAGACACCAACGCCGTGCAATACGCCTGGTTGCGCCTGCTCGCCAAGGGCGGCGACAGTCTGATGGTGGTGGGTGACGACGATCAGTCGATCTATGGCTGGCGTGGCGCCAAGATCGAGAACATCCACCAGTATTCGGCGGACTTTCCCGACGCCGAAGTCATCCGCCTGGAACAGAACTACCGCTCCACCGCCGGCATTCTCAAGGCTGCCAACGCCCTGATCGCCAACAACACCGGGCGCCTGGGCAAAGAATTGTGGACCGATGGCGGCGAAGGCGAGGCGATCAACCTCTACGCCGCCTTCAACGAACACGATGAAGCCCGCTACGTGGTGGAAACCATCGAGAGCGCGCTGAAAACCGGCCTGGCCCGCAGCGACATCGCCATTCTGTACCGCTCCAACGCCCAGTCGCGGGTGCTGGAAGAGGCATTGCTGCGCGAACGAATCCCCTACCGCATCTACGGCGGCCAGCGCTTCTTCGAGCGTGCTGAAATCAAGAACGCCATGGCCTACCTGCGCCTGATCGAAGGTCGCGGCAACGATGCGGCCCTGGAGCGGGTGATCAACGTGCCGACGCGGGGCATCGGCGAGAAAACCGTCGAGGCGATTCGCGATCACGCGCGCCACAGTCACGTATCCATGTGGGAAGCCATACGCCAGTTGGTGACCAACAAGGGTGTGACCGGTCGCGCCGCCGGCGCCCTGAAGGCCTTCATGGACCTGATCGAAGACCTGGCCGCCAAGTGTGGGGAAATGCCCCTGCACTTGATGACCCAGACCGTCATCGAGCAGTCCGGCCTGATCGCCTACCACGAAGCGGAAAAAGGCGAGAAAGGCCAAGCCCGGGTGGAAAACCTTGAGGAACTGGTCAGCGCCGCGCGCAATTTCGAGAACACCGAAGAAGACGCGGACCTGTCGCCTCTCTCGGCCTTCCTGGGCCATGCCTCCCTGGAGGCCGGCGACACCCAGGCCGACGAACATGAAGACAGCATCCAGCTGATGACGCTGCACAGCGCCAAGGGCCTGGAATTCCCCTACGTGTTCCTCGTGGGCATGGAAGAAGGCCTGTTCCCCCACAAGATGAGCCTGGAAGAACCGGGGCGCCTGGAAGAGGAACGGCGCCTGGCCTACGTCGGTATCACCCGCGCCATGCAGAATCTGGTGCTGACCTACGCCGAAACCCGACGTTTGTATGGCAGCGAGACCTACAACAAGGTGTCGCGCTTCGTACGTGAGGTGCCAAAGGGCCTGATCCAAGAAGTCCGGCTGTCCAACAGTGTCAGCCGACCATTCGGTGGCGGCCAGCAACAAAGCACCAGCAGCCTGTTCGGCGGCAGCGATATCCCGGAAACCGGCTTCAGCCTCGGCCAGACCGTGCGGCATTCGGTGTTCGGTGACGGCGTGATCCTCAACTTCGAAGGCGCCGGCGCCCAGGCCCGGGTGCAGGTGAACTTCAGCGAAGGCAGCAAGTGGCTGATGCTGGGGTATGCCAAGCTCGAGGCGATCTAAGGATTTGCTAAACCCTGTGGAGCAAGGCTTGCCCGCGAGGCGGTGGCGCATCCAACATAGATGCGTCAGATAGATCGCTATCGCGGGCAAGCCTTGCTCCCACAGATACCTTCCTCTACCCATACTAGTTTTCCGATAGAACTTGTTCCCCTTTCCTACAGCCCAAAGCGAACAGGCCCTCTTGCATAGCTGAAGCTGAACCTCACCTGTCACGCAAAAGCCCGAAACACTCTGCTGCTAGCCAGCAACAGTTCAGCTGTGCAACATGGCGCGCGTGCTATCCACAAATGGGAATGCCTTTATATGAAACGTTTTCTTAGCATCGCCATGGCGTTGTGCATCGGCCTGACGATGGCCATCGACGCCAATGCCGCCAAGCGCTTTGGCGGTGGTAAAAGTTCGGGAGCAGCCCCGACTCACCAGACCAGCCAGATGGCGCCGTCTTCTGCCGCCGGTTCTACCGCTGCCACCGCAGGCGCGGCCGGTGCCGCAGGCGCCGCTACCAAGGCCAGCGGCGCTTCGCGCTGGCTCGGCCCCCTGGCCGGCATCGCCGCCGGTGGCCTGCTCGCCTCCATGTTCATGGGCGACGGCTTCCAGGGCATGCAGATCTTCGACATCCTGATCATGGCGGTCATCGCCTTCCTGGTCTTCCGTTTCATTGCCGCTCGTCGTCGCAAGCAGCAGGAGCAACTCGCTCCGGCCGGCCACGCGCCGATGCAGCGTGAAGTGTTCAACCAGCAGCCGCCTGCCAGTGGTTCGATCTTCGGGGGTTCGGCAGCGCCTGTGGCCGCCCGTCCGGTCATCAATGCGCCGGCCTGGTTCAACGAGCAACGCTTCATCGAAGCCGCGCGCAGCCACTTCATGTCCCTGCAGCAACATTGGGACGCGAACGAAATGGACAAGATCTCCGAGTTCGTGACCCCGCAACTGCTGGAATTCCTCAAGCGCGAGCGGGCTGAGCTGGGTGATGGCTTCCAGTCAACCTACATCGACAACCTGCAGGTGCAACTGGATGGCGTCGACGATCGCGCCGACAAGACCATCGCCACCCTGACCTTCAGCGGTGTGTCGAAGGATTCTCGCTTCGACAAGGGCGAAGCGTTCAGCGAAAGCTGGAACATGGAACGTGCCCAGGGCGATGACCAGCCTTGGCTGGTGGCAGGTATCCGCCAGAACGGTTGAACCTTTGCCCGTTTTGCATGTTGAAATAAAAGAACCCCGGCTCAGGCCGGGGTTTTCTATTTCGCGGTTGCATCTATAGCGAGCTACTGTATAAACCGCTCCATATAAAACCGCGCCATCGAGAAAGAGGATCCCCGGACGTGGAAGAAATCATCGAACAATTGCGTGAAGCCAACGAGCCCGTACCGGTCCCGCTGGAATTGCCCGACGAAGACTTACTGGTAGAGATCGAAGAGCAGCTGTTCATCGATATCCCATTCGTCTTCAGGGAGTTTTTGCTGACCGTCAGCGATGTCGTCTACGGCAGCCTGGAACCGGTGACCGTCACCGATCCACAGTCCCACACCTACCTGCCGGACGTGGCCGCCAATGCCTGGGACGCCGGTGTCGACCGCAGCCTGATCCCGATCTGCCAGGACGGCGACGATTATTACTGCGTTGAAGAGGACGGCACGGTGGTGCTGTGGCAGGCCGAAGAAGAACTGATCGCCGAGGAAACCTGGGAATCGGTCTGGCACTGGGCGCGGGACGTCTGGCTGGAAAGCTGAGCCCCGCCGCCAGTCAATGCCCGGACGATTCCTTGTGATTGTCCAGGGTTTCAAGCAAGGCCACCTGCATCCGCGTATGCAGGCGGATGAACCAGCGCCAGAGCAGTGCCGCAACGGCAGTCGCCACCACGGCGATCAGTACGAGCAACTTGTTGGTCGGCAGAATGCTGGCCGACAAGGCTGCCAATAGCAGGAAAATCACCAACAGCGAGAGAATCGGGATCACTTCGGCGATCACTCGACGCACGCGCTGGGTGTGGCGGCCAGCCATCTCCGGCTTCACGCCCATCTCCGCCAGCAGCATCGACAGCGCCTTGAGCTTGCGATACGCGGCGATCAGGAACGGCAGCGACAGCAGCAACGCCCCGCCCCAGATCAGTGCTTTCTGCCAGCTTGGGTCGCTGATCCATGCTTGCAGGTAAGCCGACATCCGCTCGGCGAAAAAACCACCCGAGACAAAAATCGCAATCACCAGCGCCAAGTTGACACCGACCTGCAGCAAAATTCGCCGGATCATCGACGCCACCATCGCCCCTTCACCGTGGGGCTGGATGCTACGCAGCCATTCGCCATACATCCCCAGCACTCGCGTCAGCCGTTGTGGCATGACCGCCGCCAACTTGACGGACAACGGGTCGGCAGCTCGAATCAGGTACGGCGTCAGCAGTGTGGTCAACACCGAGACGGCGACCGCAACCGGATAGAGAAAATCGCTGGTGACCTGCAGGGTCATCCCCAACGACGCGATGATGAAGGAAAATTCGCCAATCTGCGAAAGCCCCATCCCAACGCGCAGCGAGGTGCGTCCGTCGTTGCCGGCGATAAAGGCACCAAGGCCGCAGGACAGCATCTTGCCGAGCACCACAGCGGCCGTGATCACTGCAATCGGCCAGGCGTACTGCAGCAATATCGCCGGATCGAGCATCAGCCCGATGGCGACGAAGAAGATCGCGCTGAACAGATCACGCACCGGCTCCACCAGCCGCTCGATCTTCAGCAGTTGCCGGGACTCGGCCATGATCGCACCGATCAGGAACGCCCCGAGCACCATGCTGTACTCCAGCTTCACCACCAGCAGGCAGAAGCCAAAACACAGGCCCAGTACGGTAATCAACAGCATTTCGTTGCTGTCGAACTTCGCCACGTAGGCCAGCACCCTCGGCACCAGCAGAATGCCGATGACCAACGCGACGATCATGAACAGCGACAACTTGCCGACAGTGGAAAACACCTCGCCGGAGCTCACGGTGCCGCTGACGGCAATGCTCGACAGCAAGGCGATGATGCCGATGCCCAGGATGTCCTCGACGATCAACACCCCGAAAATCAGCTGCGCGAAGCGTTCGTTCTTCATCTTCAGGTCGTTGAGGGCCTTGACGATGATGGTGGTGGAGGAAATGGCCAGGATCGCGCCCAGGAAGAGCGAATCCATGGTGCTCCACTCAAACCAACGGCCGATTTCATAGCCGATCCAGATCATCAGCACAATTTCGAGAAACGCCGCGATGAAGGCCGTGGCGCCGACCTTGAACAGTTTGCGCAGGCTGAATTCCAGGCCCAGGCAAAACATCAGGAAGATCACCCCAAGCTCTGCCAGGGTCTTGATCGTGTCTTCGTCGTGGATAAAACCGAACGGTGGCGTATGCGGGCCAATGATGAAGCCGGCCACGATGTAGCCCAGTACCACCGGTTGTTTGAAACGATGAAAGAGTACGGTTACCAACCCCGCAGCCATCATGATGATCGCCAAATCCTGAATGAAGCTGATGGCATGCATGTCGAGGCTCCCTGTTCAAAATGACTCACTGCAGAGCTGGAGAAATCCGTTTCCTCTGTAGGAATTGCCCTCGCAACGGGCTTTTGAAGGGTAACACCGCGACTTCTGACAAAAAGACGGTGCAATATATGGAAACAGATCCATCGGCGCGTGACGGCAACCACAGGCGCAGCGTCCCGATATCGGTGGCTTTTAAAACCTGGTGCCCTGTTCGCAGGCCACTCCCCAGCACCCGTAGAGGTGCACTCCCGAATGACTGCCTTGAACCGTGAGTACGTTATGGAACCCGGAAACGCCCAGCTGTCGATGACGGTGTTGATGACCCCTGATATGGCCAACTTCTCTGGCAATGTCCATGGCGGCACCTTGCTCAAATACCTCGACGAAGTCGCCTACGCCTGCGCCAGCCGCTACGCCGGACGCTACGTGGTGACCCTGTCGGTTGACCAGGTCATCTTCCGTGAGCCGATCCATGTCGGCGAGCTGGTGACCTTCCTGGCCTCGGTGAACTACACCGGCAACACGTCGATGGAAGTGGGCATCAAAGTCGTGACCGAAAATATTCGCGAACGCTCGGTGCGCCACACCAACAGTTGCTTCTTCACCATGGTTGCGGTGGATGACCAGCGTAAACCCGCTGCCGTGCCGCCCTTGCAGCCGCAAAACAGCGAAGAAAAACGCCGCTACGAACAAGCCCAGCAACGCCGGCAAATCCGCCAGGAGCTGGAGAGACGCTACCAGGAGATCAAGGCGGACGGGCCTTAACCAGCCACTTAAAAAACAACTGTGGGAGCGAGCTTGCTCGCGATGAGGCCATTACATTCAACATCAATGTCGACTGTTAGACCGCCATCGCGAGCAAGCTCGCTCCCGCAGGGATTAGCAGCTGCAATCAGAGGTTGATTGGCACAGCCTCGAACCGCACCCGTGGATGGGCGATCCGGTCCTGGGCGCGGACCAGTTCCAGCTCATAGCTGGTGCATGCCTGGGTCTCCAGCAGCACTTCGTGCACCGCCGCGGCGGTGAATTCGAACGCCGCCACCAGGCTGTCTCCCAGCAGTATCCGCGCCAGGAACAACCCCGACGTCAGGTCACCCACGCCCACCGGCTGGCGCGGGAAAGCCAGCAGTGGACGGCGCAGGTGCCAGCTGCCATCGGCGGTCACCAGCAGCATTTCGAAACTGTCATCGGGTTTGCCGGGATAGGCCAGGTGCTTGACCAGCACCGCCTTCGGGCCGCGGGCCAGCAACGCGCGGGCCATGGCCAGGCAATCGAACAACGACTGTGCCTTGCGCCCCGAAAAACTGTCCAGTTCCAGTTGGTTCGGGCACATGAGGTCCGCCACGGCAGCGGCTTCTTCCAGGAGAAATTCGCTCACTTCGGGCGCCACGATGCAGCCCTTCTCTGGATGTCCCATGACCGGGTCACACAGGTACAGCGCCTTGGGATTGGCAGCCTTGATCCGCGCCACCCCCGTCAGGATCGCCCGCCCCTGAGCCGCACTCCCCAGGTAACCGGACAACACCGCATCGCAATGACCCAGCTCACCGATGGCTGCAATGCCTTCTACCAACGCTGGTATCTGCTCTGGCGCCAGCACCTCACCGGTCCATTGGCCGTACTGGGTGTGATTGGAAAACTGCACGGTATTGAGCGGCCAGACATTCACGCCGACCCGCTGCATCGGAAACACCGCAGCGCTATTGCCAGCGTGACCGAACACCACATGGGACTGAATGGCAAGCAGATGAGGCGTACGTTTCATGCGGGAAGTTTCCGTAAAACGATTGAAATTCAAGCCGCGCAGTATGCGACTAAACGCAGCCTGTACGACAGACCGGCGAGACAGTTAAGCTGACAGCAACTTGTTGGAGCACTTCGTTCATGCTGACCCTTGGAAACATCTTCGTGCTGATGCTGCTGGCTACCGGCGGTGCCTGGCTGTGGCACAACCATGGCTTGCGCGAGCGGGCGTTGGCGAGGGTCATGCAGCATTGCGCCAACCTCAAGATCGAGCTACTGGACGGCAACGTGGCGCTGAAAAAAATCGGCTTCGTGAAGGACGCCAAGGGTCGACGACGACTGGCTCGCGTCTACACCTTCGAGTTCACCGTCACCGGCGAAAGCCGTCATTCGGGCACCATCACCCAGTTCGGTGCCCACAGCGCGCAAATAGAACTAGCGCCCTACCCGATGCCTTTCGAAGAAACCCCGCCAGCGCCCATTGAACCGGCCCAGACCAGGCCCAGGGCCGAAGTCATCGAGTTGAGCCAGTGGCGCCAGGAACACAACAAGTGGAAGCCTTGAAACAAGGCTGACTCAAGAACACCGACAATTCACCAGACCGGCTTGCAGGCGATCGACGTCTTGCGGCTGATCGAAAATAAGCTCGATCCGGGAATCCTGGCGCCACTCACTGGCTTGCCAGCCCAGCAACGCCCCCTCCAACGCATTGGCTGAAACCCAACCGTCGTGGCTGTGGATAACCATCTTCGCCCGTTTCCAGTCCTGGCCTTGTAGCCATCGCGTCAGCACCGCTGCGTCGAAGCGTTGGCTTGGGTGCCAGCGCCAGCCAATACTCCAGCCACCGTCCTGCTGCTGGTGCAGGCAGATTGGCTGCGTCGGGTCGGTCCAGATGGCCGGGATCTGGCCCAGACGCTTGGGCAGGTTCAAGTTATCCACAGCCCCGCTGCCCCGAGCCGTAAGGCCTGGCAATCGATCTATCGGTAATGCAGCCTGTTGCGTCCAGTACAACACAGACCCTGACAGTTGCGCCGTCACCCGTTCGCGATCGGCGTGCGTGAGGCTCTCGGACTTGTTCAGCACCAGCAGTCCGGCATCCGCCAAGGCTGGTCGTTGCGCGTCCGGCAAGGGCTTGCCGTTCGCCATCGCCCGGGCATCCAACACCACTACACAGGGTTGTACCGCGAGCACACCGAGCCATGGCGCCTCACTCAGTTGCTGCATCAACTGCGCAGGATGACCCAGGCCCGAGGGTTCGATGAACAGCCGATCCGGCCGGGACTTGCGCAGCAAACGCCCAAGTCCGATCTGAAACGGCGCGCCGTTGACGCAGCACAAGCAGCCGCCGGCCACTTCCCCCAGTGCGATACCATCGCCAGCCTGGGTCAGGAGCGCGGCATCCAGGCCGATCTGACCGAACTCGTTGATCAGCACCGCCCAGCGCTCGTTGGCCGGACGCTGGGCCAGCAGATGCCTGATCAGGCTGGTCTTGCCGGCGCCCAAGGGACCGGCGATGACATGGGTGGGAATGTGCTGCAACATAATCGACGGCTTTCGGTGGAGGTGAAGATGCGAATGATCGGTTGGTTATTACTGGCACTGACGTCGAACCAGGCGCTGGCCCAGGCCTGCGTGGTTCACAGCCAGGCGGAGCGACTCGATGTGAAAGTCTGCCAACAGAACCGCAGCATTCCGCAGAAGCTGTTTGCCGACGGCTTCTGCCAGCCGAACCTTGCCGGCCAGAAGGTCGAAGTGCAATACGTCGATCAATGCCCTGGCGGCGCATTCGGCGTCTGCAGCAACGCCCAGGTCGCCAATATGCCTTACCGCCAGGATATTCACTATTACGGCGTGGCGACCGATGCCGCTTACCTGCAGCCATTTTGCGAAGGGCAAAGCCAGGGCACCTGGCTCAAGCCTTAAGCGAGCCAATCCAGCGTGAGAATCAATCGGCGCTCCCCCGGCGCGGGCTCCGGCGAGCGATGGATCAAGCCAAACCCCTCATTACCGTGCCATTTTTCGCCTTTAAGCAAGCCGACATCACCGCAACCAAACTGCTGGATCACCAGCGGATCCGCCGGCTCTGCCTCAGGCTGTGCCAGGCGCCGGCGATCCATGGCCTCTTCCTTGAGCCACTGGCTGCCGACGCCCGCATAGGTGGTCAGCAGCCGCACCGGCACGTGATCAACGTGGAAGCGCGGGCACATGGCCTTGTCCAGCGTGCGCAGGCGCAGACCGACCCGTTGGGCGCCCAGTAGGCAGGCAAACGCACTGACCAGCCAGGACACATCGGCGATGAAGCCTTCATAGCCTTGCAGGTCGCTGAAACCTGCGGCCAAGCCGTGCAGCGTTGGCTGGGAGTCTTCCTCTGGCAAGTCGAGCACCCGTGACTCAGCCAACGGCTGGTCCATCGCCAGCACCATGGCCGCGAAGTCGCTGATGTGTGCGGGAAGCTGTCGCTGCCAGACCGCCAGGTTGGTGCCATCCTCCAGGATCTGCGTGAATATCCCCGGCGTATCACCTTGGACCTGCCGCACCCGCACCGCTCTTTTCAGACTGGGCGCCAGCATCACGCTGCAACCTCTTCACGCCATGGACCGAACGGATCCGGCAACAAACGCCAACTTTCGACGCCCTGGGCCATTTCCGCATCGGTGAGCAGGCAAGCGTCCAGTTCAGCGGCGAGTTGGCCAAAATCAATGTCCTGACCAATGAAGACCAGCTCCTGACGGCAATCGCCTGTGGCAGCCAGCCAGTTCTTCATGATCGCCGCTGTGCTCTCTTCATCCTGCGGCCATTGGTTTTTCGGCACGAACCGCCACCAGCGCCCGGCGAAGCCATGCCGCATCAAACCGCCGGCCTGGGACCAACTGCCCGCCTCCTCAGGTTTGCTGGCCAGCCAGAAGAACCCCTTGGAGCGCAGGAGTTTGCCATTGGGCCACGGCCGGTCGATGAAGTTGAAGAACCGCTGGGGATGGAACGGCCGGCGTGCCCGATAAGCGGTCGAGGCGATGCCATATTCCTCGGTTTCCGGCACGTGCTCACCGCGCAGTTCCTGCAGCCAACCAGGTGCCTGGGCGGCGCGTTCGAAGTCGAAAAGGCCTGTGTCGAGGATTCTGCCCAGTGGCACCTGCCCCATGACCATGGGAATGATCTGCGCCTGGGCGTTGAGACGCCGCAGAATCGCGGTCAGTTCTTCCCGCTCGTGCTGGCTGATCAGGTCGATCTTGCTGATCAGAATCACGTCGGCGAACTCGATCTGTTCGATCAGCAGGTCGGTGATCGAGCGCTCATCCTCCTCTCCCAGGGTTTCGCCCCGTGACGCCAGGCTTTCGGCGGCCTGGTAATCCAGCAGGAAATTCACCCCATCAACCACCGTTACCATGGTGTCGAGTCGCGCCACATCGGCCAGGCTTCGGCCCTCTTCATCACGAAAGGTGAAGGTTTCCGCCACTGGCAACGGCTCGGAAATACCCGTGGATTCGATCAGCAGGTAATCAAAACGCCCTTCCCTGGCGAGTTGCCCGACTTCTTCGAGCAGGTCCTCACGCAACGTGCAGCAGATGCAGCCGTTGCTCATTTCCACCAATTTCTCTTCGGAACGACTCAGGGTGACATCTCGCTGGACTTCGCTGCCATCGATGTTGATCTCGCTCATATCGTTGACGATCACGGCAACTCGCAGATTGTCGCGATTGCGCAGGACGTGGTTGAGCAGCGTGCTTTTACCGGCACCGAGGAATCCGGACAGCACGGTTACGGGAAGGCGATTGGGCATCGGTATATCCTCATCGGGCGGCCGCTTCGACGACGGCTCATTTCCAGGGTTTGGCTAGGTTCAGGGCCTGGATAGTTTTTATGTTATAGTATAACGATACGATTCAGCCAGCCCCGCCAGTCCTCTCATTGGTCTGAGATCAATCCATGCACAATCATCTGAAAATCGTTTTTGCCGTCCCGCTGTTGCTGTGGGCGCTAGGCGCTGCGGCCCAAACTCCGCTCTTGGCCAACTGCACCCGCAGCGCGAATTTGCTGGCCTGCGTGGATATACAGGGCAATGCCTATAGCGTCGCGACGGCTGGAAACACGATCTATTTGCGCGGCTTTGAAGCCGCCAGTCGCCGGTACTGGGCGCAAACGAACAGCCGTTACGGTCAGCTCACGTTCTTTACCGGCTTGGCGTCCGATGGAGAAAGTTGGGTGGGGTACAGTCGGCGTGTGGGCTGGACAACCCTCAATCGCTTTTCAAGCTCGGGCGGTAGCACCGGCGCATTTACATGCGGCCGCATGAACGGTTGCCAGGACTCATCGCGCTGATGTTTCACGTGGAACGTGGCGGTTGTTGGGGAGATGAAACTCCTTTCATGGAAAAGGTTTCTTAAAATTTACCGTTATACTATAACATCTAGTTTTGAACCTTCGATGGGCCTTGACCATGAATGCGTTAACGCTGCCCGACGTGGCTGCGCAGGTTTCACGTCAAACCCTGCCCCTTGATTGGGTAGGCATGTGTGGCATCGCAACGCCAGTGTTGATTGACGGCCAGCGTCTCAGAGCAACGGCCGATGCCGGTGTCAGTCTCGATGACGGCGAGGCGCGGGGCATTCATATGTCGCGCTTATACCTGGCGCTGGGGCTACTTGAAGAGACACCACTGTCGCCAGCGCTATTGCGCCGAATCCTCGAGCAATTTCTCGATAGCCATGAAGGCTTGTCCCAGGCGGCTTCGCTCAGCGTGCATACCGATCTGCTGCTCAAACGTCCGGCGCTAGTCAGCCCGCTGTCGGGCTGGAAAAGTTATCCGGTGAGCATCGAAGCTCACCTGAAAAACAAAATGTTCCACGTGGAACTGAAAATTCAGATCCCCTATTCTTCGACTTGCCCTTGTTCGGCAGCCCTTGCCCGACAGTTGATCCAACAGCAATTCGTCGACGACTTTGCCAACAAGAAACTTGAGCACGCCGAAATTCTCGCCTGGTTGGGTTCATCGAACGGCATTGTCGCCACTCCTCATAGCCAGCGCAGTACCGCGACCCTGACTTTGCGCCTTAACGCCGATGTCGAGGAATTGCCCCTGCAGTCCTTCATCAACGAGGCCGAAGCAGCTCTCGGTACCGCCGTACAGACCGCCGTCAAACGCGCCGATGAACAAGCATTCGCCCTGGCCAACGGCCAAAACCTGATGTTCTGCGAAGACGCCGCGCGGCGATTGAGCACGGCCCTGACCCGCTCATCGGCGATCACCGCCCTGGATGTCCGCGTCGTGCACGCCGAAAGCCTTCATGCCCATGACGCCGTGGCGCAAAGCCGCTGGACCCGGGAGCCATCATGATCAACTGCCAAGCACTGCGCTGGGGTGCGCCCGGACAACCCCTTACACCGCCCCTCGCCATGGAGCGACCGGCAGGCAGCCTCACCGCCATCATCGGTGCCAACGGCTCGGGCAAAAGCAGCCTGTTGAAAGTGCTCGCGGGGCTACAAAAGCCGCTAGCCGGAAAAGTCGCGTTGAATGTTCCACGGCGTGGCGGGATTTCATTCCTGCCCCAGCAGCAACATTTGGATCGGCAATTCCCCATCAGCTTGCAAGACCTGGTGGCGGCCGGCTCTTGGGGCAATCGCCACACACCAGCCATGCGTAGACAGTTGCTGCAAACCGTACTGGAGGACTGGGCACTGAACGGCCTTGAGCATCGTCCACTGATGGCGCTGTCGGGAGGCGAGTTGCAACGTGCCCTGCTCGCGCGCTTGGGCTTGGCCGAAGCGCCCTTGCTGTTGCTCGACGAACCCCACGCCGCCCTCGACGAACAAGGCCAAGCACTGCTGTGGAAGCACATTCATCGCTGGCACGCCGCAGGCAGGACCCTCGTGGTGGTGTGTCATGATCTGGCAGCGGTCCGCCAACATGTCCCCCATACGCTGCTCATAAAAAACACCGGCTGCGTGCTGGGCCGCAGTGTCGACTTGATTGCCCAACAACCCCATACGTGGGTGGCCTGATGCTTGCGGCCACTCATCTCTGGCAACCGTTCCAAGAGTTTGTCTTCATGCGCCGGGCTTTGCTAGGTGGTCTGGTGTTGGCGTGCAGCACGGCGCCGTTGGGCGTATTCCTGATTCTTCGGCGCATGAGCTTGATTGGTGACGCCGTGGCTCACGGTATTCTGCCCGGCGCCGCCCTCGGGTTCTGGTTCGCCGGGCTGAGCCTGCCGGCCTTGACTCTGGGCGGCCTGGGCGCGGGCCTGAGCATGGCCGGGCTCGCCGCCTGGATTACCCGGCGCACTGGCCTACGGGAGGACGCCAGCCTCGCGGCGATTTATCCCATTTCCCTGGCGGCCGGCGTGCTGATCCTCGGCATGGCCGGCAAACGCCTGGACTTACTACACCTGCTGTTTGGTTCGGCCTTGGCGGTAGACGGTCCGACACTTACAGGCATGCTGTGGGTTTCCGGCGCCAGCCTGGTGGCGATGGCGTTGATTTATCGACCGCTGCTGCTCGACACCCTGGACCCATTGTTCCTGCAAACCGTCAGTCGCCTCGGTCCGTTGGCCCATGGCGTGTTCTTGACCCTGGTGGTGCTGAACCTGGTGATCGGCTTCCAGGCCATCGGCGCGCTGATGGTGGTCGGCCTGATGATGCTGCCAGCCGCCGCGTCGCGATTCTGGAGCCGTCGCCTGCCGCTACTGATGCTGATCGCCGGGCTGCTCGGTTGCCTCTCGGTTTGGCTTGGCCTGCTGCTGTCTTTCTATTACTCACTGCCCAGCGGGCCGTCCATCGTTCTGGTGGCAGGCGTGTTGTATCTGTTGTCGGTGGTATTCGGTCCGGTGCACGGTTTGCTGCGCCGCCCGCCTTTGCTCACATCCCAATGAGGTGTCTCCCGATGCGCGTTCTGCTCGTGCTACTCAGTCTGATGCTGTCCATGTCCGTGTCCGCCGCCGAAAAACTCCAGGTCGTGACCAGCTTCAGCATCCTCGCCGACATGACTCGCCAGGTCGGCGGTGAGCATATTCAAATCACCAACATGGTCGGGCCGGACGCCGATGCGCACACCTACGAACCAACGCCAGACGACGCCAAGGCGTTGCTCAGGGCAAAACTGATCATCAAGAATGGCTTGGGCTTCGAGCCATGGCTGGATCGCCTGGTGACCAGCACCGAAACCAGCGCCCCGGTGATCAGCGCCAGCCGCGGCGTCATCCCACGGTCACTGGATGAGGATGGCGAGACCATTCCCGACCCGCACGCATGGCACAACCTGGCGAACGCCGAGCTGTACGTCAGCAACATCGCCAAGGCACTGGAGGCGGCCGACCCGGCCAACAAAGCTGATTACGAACGCAACAGCCAAGCGTACTTGAAGAAGATCTACGCCCTGCTCGCCGAAGCCAAGACCAAGCTCGGTACATTGCCTGCCGGTAATCGCAAGATCGTGACCTCCCACGATGCATTCGGTTACCTGGGCCAAGCCTATGGCATCGAGTTCATGGCGCCCCAGGGTTTATCCACCGAACGTGAACCGTCGGCGGCGGAAGTCGCGGCGCTGATTACCCAGATCCGTCAGGCGAAAGTCAAAGCGGTGTTCATGGAAAACATCAAGGATGCACGCCTGCTCAAGCAGATCGCCGACGAGAGCGGCGCGCACATCGGCGGCACGTTGTACTCCGATGCACTCGCTGCCAGCGGACCGGCCAGCACATTCACCGGCCTGTTCGAATACAACCTCAATACGTTGTATGAGGCACTGAGCCGGCCTTGATCGAGCACTGTGGGAGCAAGGCTTGCCCGCGATGAGCGGTGATGCGCTTGGCGATTCACCGAGTTGTCTGCATCGCTAGCAAGCTTTGCTCCCACAAGTTCACCAAGGGATTACCTCATACCCGATTCAAGCCCTCGGCTTGACCGTGCCGCAATCCTGCCCCAGCCATACCGCGCGCGTGTCGAGGCTGCCGTTCTGCTGGATGCCGGTGGCGTTAAACGTGCCGTTGACCTTGGTGGTGAATTCACGATCGCTTTGGAACGTCGCGACCCCAGTACCCTGGGCCTTTGGGCAACTGAAACGAAACTTCCATTGATTGCCAGTGCGCTCGGTGATCTGCTGCTTGCAACCCGATTGCGGGTCTTGCAGCGGGATGTCATTGGTTTGCACCTGCGCCGGGGTCAGGCATACGCGAATACCTTTACCGCCCATGGTAATCCCCTGCTTTTCCAGCATCGCCCGTTGCTCCGGGGTCATCTGGGTTTGCAACTGGCCGAGGATCAGTTGCAGGTCCGGCAGGTTCTGGTTATCGACCTTCATGTTGCTGGTGGTCAATTCCCACAAACCCGGCTGGAGCATCTGCGCCTGAGCCGCCATCGGAACCGACAAACCCATCGCCAAGGCCACACCCAGCAGACGAACATTCATTACACGAACTCCAGAGGACAAGTGGCCGTTAGACGCCGCCCACGGGCTTCGGTTCAGGGCTCAAACCAGTGAATTAATTAGCGACATTCGCCCTGGAACATGGTCTGTTAAGCATTGAAACTTCAGGAGCAAGGCTGCCCCATGGATTATTTCGGCCCGCATGTTTTCGGTTACCTGATCGCGCTGATCCATACCCTGGGTTCCATCGCCGCCGTCCACGCCGTACTGACGGTGCGCACAGCCCAAGGCTCGATTGCCTGGGCCCTGTCGCTGACCTTCATTCCCTACCTGACGTTGATTCCTTATCTGGTGTTCGGCCGCAGCACGTTCGATGGCTACATCAAGGCGCGTCGGCAAGCCAACGAAGAAATGCGCAAGGCGATCTCCGAGCTGAACTGGCGCCCGTGGGTCGAAGAAGCCCTGACCGCTCGCGCCTCCCAAGCCTACGCCTCGTTGCGGGCCATGCCGAAACTGGGGCGCACACCGTGCCTGGCGAATAACCAGGTGCGTTTGCTGGTCAACGGCCACGCCACGTTCGAGGCGATTTTCCAGGCCATCGAACAGGCACGAGAAGCTGTGCTGATTCAGTTTTTCATTATTCACGACGACCGCCTCGGTCAACGCCTGCACACACTGCTCTTGAAGAAAGCCGCCGAAGGCGTGGCGGTGTATTTGCTTTATGACCGCATTGGCAGCCATTCCCTGCCCCACCGCTACGTGCAAGCCTTGCGCGACGGGGGTGTCCACGTCAAAGCGTTCGCCACCCGCAGCGGCTGGCTCAATCGGTTCCAGGTCAACTTTCGCAACCATCGCAAGATCGTGGTGGTGGACGGTGTGCAAGGGTTTGTCGGCGGGCACAACGTGGGTGACGAATACATGGGCGACAAACCACCCTTGGCACCGTGGCGCGACACCCATGTGCAAGTGAGCGGGCCGGTAGTGGCGAGTATGCAAGAGTCGTTCGCCGAAGACTGGTTCTGGGCGGCCCGCTCCCTGCCCCCGCTGATCCTGCCGGACAGCTACCCGGACGACGGCGTGCTGTGCCAGTTGCTGGCCAGCGGCCCGGCCGATGCCTATGAAACCTGCTCACTGTTTTTCGTCGAGGCCATTCACGCCGCCAGCGAACGCGTCTGGATCACCACGCCTTACTTCATCCCCGACGAAGCAGTGTTTGCAGCCTTGCGCCTGGCTGTACTGCGGGGCGTGGATGTGCGCATCCTCCTGCCCTCGCGGCCCGACCACAAGATCGTCTACGCAGCTTCCAGCCTGTATGCGTTTGAAGCGGTACGAGCCGGTGTGCGGATGTTCCGTTATGGGCCGGGCTTCCTGCATCAGAAAGTGGTCTTGATCGACCGGGAAATCAGCGCCATTGGCAGTGCGAATCTGGACAACCGCTCGTTCCGATTGAACTTCGAGGTCATGCTGCTCACCGTCGATATCCCGTTCGCCACCGAAGTCGAGCAGATGCTCGAAGCTGATTTCGCCCAGGCCCAGGAAATCGACAAACAGGAAAGCCGGGAGACCCACCGCCTACAGAAGGTCGGCATGCGGATCGCCCGGCTTATTTCGCCGATTCTCTAAGGCGTGTAGATGTCGTCGCGGGTCCACGGCAACTCATGGCTACCGTCGGCATGAGCCTTCACCGCCAGGATCTGATGCAAGTTGATCCAGCCCTTGGCGAACGCGTAGGCGCAGCCGGCCAGGTACAGACGCCAGATCCGCAATGCCTGCTCCGGCACTTCCTTCGACGCCGCCTCGAGGTTGTCCTCCAGGCGCTCACTCCAGTGATCGAGCGTACGTGCGTAGTGCATGCGCAAGCTTTCCACATCGACGATCTCCAGTCCCGCTTCGCTGATGTGGGCGGAAATCATCGACAGGTGCGGCAGCTCGCCGTTGGGAAATACGTACTTCTCAATGAATTCGCCCGCGCCACGACCGACCGGACGCCCGTCGGTGTGCTTGGCGGTGATGCCATGGTTCATCACCAGCCCACCCTCGCGCACGGCGCCGAACAGCGTCTTGCAGTACTGCTTCAGGTTGGCGTGGCCGACATGCTCGAACATACCCACGCTGACCACCTTGTCGAAGCGGCCGTCCTGGGGCAGGTCACGGTAATCCAGCAGTTTCAACTCGACCTGATCCTCCAGGCCTTCGGCCTTGACCCGCTCCCGAGCCAGCGTCAGTTGCGCCTTGCTCAGGGTGATGCCGAAGACCTTGGCACCGAACTCCCGTGCGGCATAACGCGCCAGGCCGCCCCAGCCGCACCCGACATCCAGCAGATAGTCACCCGGTTGCAGTCGCAGCTTGCGGCACAAATGGCGGAATTTGGCTTGCTGGGCCTGTTCGAGGGTTTCGCTGCCCGTCTCGAAATAGGCACAGGAATAGGCCATGTCGCTGTCGAGCCATAGCTGATAAAACGCGTTGGAGAGATCGTAGTGGTAGGAGATCGCCTTGGCGTCGGTTTCCTTGTCGTGGACCGAGCGCACCGGCTGGTTGTCGGGATCGTCCTCCACCAACGCCTGGCTCAATTCATCGCAGACCCGAATGACTTCGTGGATCGAACCTTCGAGTTCCAGCTTGCCTTCGACAAACGCCGCCCCCAATGCGTCCAGGCTGGGGTGGGTGAATTGCGCGACCATTTGCGGGTCCTTGACCACAATCGTGACGCTGGGGTCGTCCCCCAGTGAAAATTCATGGCCATCCCAGAGCCGCAACCGAAGCGGTAGATGCAGATTCTGTAAGGCCGGTGGAAGTTGCGCGAGCATGGAAAATCCCCCTTGTTCAGACGTCTGAAATGAGGGTAGACCATGCTAGAAAAATAGCAGGCTATCGAATTTATAGCCTTTTTCTATCGCTGTCCCAAATCACTCCCTGTGGCGGGTAACTTCTGCGGTGGCACGCCCTCTCCAATAGCAGACTGCAAGTACAGCGCACAGTTCGCTGACCCTACCCAACGGTGCCCTTCGCTTGGATCTTGAGCAGTGGCTCCTGGAACCGCAGCAAGCGCCCGGCATTACCTAACACTAGCAGGGTACTGAGATTGTGCAGCAGCGCAGCGATCATTGCCCCCGCCGCGCCCAGCCAGCCGAAGGCGGCAAAGGCAACGATGGCCAGCGTCCAGCCCAAGCCAATGATCACATTGACCTGCAACGTGCGCCGACACTGGCGACTCAGTCGCACGCAGGTGCCGAGGCGCCGCAGGTCGCTGCCAATCAGCACAATATCTGCCGAGGCCAGGGCGATGTCCGCACCGCCCGCGCCCATGGCGACGCCCACCACCCCGGCCTTGAGCGCCAGGGAGTCGTTGATGCCATCGCCCACCACCATGGGACGAAACCCATGGTCGATTTCAGCCATGACCCGCTTGAGTTTGTCTTCCGGCAAAGCCTGGGCTTGCACATCGCCGATGCCGACATCCCGGGCCAGGTTCGTGGCCACGCTCTGGCGGTCGCCGGTCAACAACAACTGACGGCCCAAGCCCAACTCCCGCAGCTCGGCCATGGCCACCTGTGCCTCCGGCTTGACGCTGTCGGCCAACAGCAGCCAGGCGAGGAACTGCCCGTCCAGGGCCAAGCCGGCAATCGGGCCGTCGTGCTCAGGAACCGCTGAGGTTTGAATGCCCAGCTGTGCAAACAATTCCGGCCGACCGAGCGCCGCTTCGCCCTGGGCCGTCATTGCGACCACACCCAACCCTTGGCGCTCGCGAATGTCCGTCAGCGCCAGGCAGCTGTCCTGTTCCACCAACCCCGCCAACGCACGACTGACCGGATGGCTGCTGGCCGAACCGAGGCTGGCGGCCAACGGCAGCAACAACGATGCGTGAGCATCCCGGGCATGGTCGATGGATTGCAGGCGCAGCACGCCATAGGTCAAGGTGCCGGTCTTGTCGACCACCAATGAGGTCAAGTCCGCCAGTTCTTCCAGAAAGGCCGAGCTGCGAATCAGGATCCCGTGGCGCGCCGCCACGGCGATCCCGGCAATGGCAGTGGCCGGTGCCGATAGCACCAACGCGCAAGGACACGCGGCCACTAGAACCGCCAGCATCGCCTGGGCATCGTTGGTCACGAACCAGGTCACTGCCGCCAGCAACAACACCAATACCAGGTAACTACCGGCGTAGCGTTCCAGCAAGCGGGTGATGGGTGGTTTGGAGCGTTCGGCGTTTTGCATCAAGGCGATGACTTTGCCCAGGGTGGATTCTGCACCGGTGCGGGTCACTTCCAGCCGCAGCAGGCCATCGAGGTTGATCGCGCCACCAAAGACTTCCGTGCCGACCACCGCCTCCAGCGGCACCGACTCACCGGTGATGGGCGCGGTGTCGAGGCTGGCCTGGCCGGACAGCACCCGACCATCGGCCGGCACCCGGTCACCGGCGCGCACCTCCACCACATCACCGGCCTGGAGCGTCGCGTTGTCGACATCGATGATCGAGCCGTCGGCCTGTACCTTGCGACCTTGGCTGCGGGTCAGTTGGCCAAGGGCATGGATCGCCTCCTGGGAACCGATGACACTGCGCTCTTCCAGCACATGGCCGAAGATCATGATGATCGGCAGCAACGCCGCCGTCAGCAGATCGCCAGTGGCCCAGGCGCCGAGCATCGCCAGGGCGATCAGTTGGTCGGTGATCCCGTGCAGGCTTGGATAGCGCAAGCTGTACCAGGCCGAACGCATCACCGGCACCGCCACCAGCAGCGAGGCGAAACCCAACAGCAACTGGCTGACACCATTCTGCTCCGGCGACCAGCCGCGCCAGGCCAGACCCAGCGCGAGCAAGCCGAGAGCGAGCATCGCCAAGGTCAATTGCCGAGCGGCGATGCGTTGCTCAGCCGAGGACAACATCGGTACAGCAGGTGTTTGAGCGGTCATTGGCCGGCTCCCTGGATGATCAGACGAGAATCGTCTTTCGGGTCGACCGTGGTCACTGAACCGGCCTGGCGAAGGATCGCAGGCATGCGTTCGCGATACAGGCGCAGCAGCATTTGCGGATCGCTGCCTTGAGTCTTCGCCAGCCCGAGCACCGTGGCCGTGTCGGCCGACGCCTTGGCGAGCCGTTCGCTGGCCTGGGCATGGGCGACTTGCACGGCACGGTCGGCGTCTTGGCGTGCGACCTGGGTGAGTTTTTCCGCTTCAGTCCGGGCGTTGGCCACGGCTTTGTCGGCCTGCTGGCTGGCGGTCAGCACCGCGTTGAACGCACTCACCGCCGGCCCGGGCAGACTCGATTGCACGTCGACCCGCACCACTTCGATGCCCAGCCCCTGCCCTGTCGCCGCCAGATCAGCCAGGCGTCGGTTAAGTCCCTGCACCAGATCGCCCCGCAAGCGTTCGCGGCGCTCGGCAGCCTGGTTGTCACTGCCCATCAGTTCGGGCCGAGCCACCAGAATGGTGTCCAGGTCCCGGGCCGCAGTCAGGGCCACGGCACTGCGGGTCGCCAGTCGGTCCAGCGCCGGCAGGACATGTTCGCCTTGCAAGACGAAAGCGTAAGGGTCGGTGACCTTGTAGAACACCCGCACATCCAGTTGCACCACGCCGGCATCACCGGTCAATAAATAACCAGAACCGGCTAATGCATCGCTGACCGGCGTGGCGAAACTGGCCACACGATCAGCCTGCAAGGCCGCGTCCGAGCGCTGCAGATTCTCCACCCGCCGCTCAAGCACCCGATCCGCTGCTGGCAGCAGGACCACTTGTTCCACAGGACGCGGCCAGGCCAACAAGAGGCCGGCATTCTGGATTCGATCCAAGGCGCCAAAATGCAGCACCACTGCACGATTCTGCGGGTCAATCTGCCGCACGTTGGAAAAGACCCAGGCCAACGCCGCCAACACCGTGACGGCGTAAAGCGCCAGAAACGCCAAGCGACCGGCCTGAATCCACGGACTGGATAACTCGTTTGTTCCACGTGGAACCAAACTCATGGTTGTGTTCCACCTTTGCCTTCCACGGAAACAGGCCCGTCTACCAGGACACGGAACGGCGCGGCGTCGGTGCGCAAAATCAACTTTGTACTCGGGCTGACGATGGTGCCCAAGGTGTCCAGCGAACGGAGCAGGTTGTAAAGCTGGGGAGAGCCGGCGTACGCCCGGCCATAAATCTCGGCGGCTTCTACCCGGGACTGCGCCTCGATATCAGCGGCCTTCACGGTGGCATCAGCCTGCACGACGCGCGCATCACGTTCCGCGGCGGAGCGAATCTGCGCCGCTTCGCGTTTGCCGATGGCGGTGCGCTCAGTGGCGATGGTCTCGCGCTCGGCCCGCATGCGGTCCACCGTTGCGGTCAGCGTTACCGAGGGCAAGGTCAAGCGCTCGATACCGACTTGCAACACCCGCACGCCGTAAGTGGTGAGCAACTGCTGATCGATTTGCTGACGCAACTGCGCTTCGAAATCGGCGATGCGCACTTGGCTGGCATCGGTGTTGACCAGGTTCGCCAGGTCAAAACTGGCGGCTGTGGTTTCCAGCGCCGAGCCGACAAACGTGCGGATCTGCCGTGCGGCTTCGTCCGGCTGGTTCTGCACCGCACGCATGAAACGCTGCACGTTGTCCGGGTCACCCTGCACCTGCCAGGCCACGTAGGCCTGGACAATGATCCGCAGTCCATCGCGGGTCCCGACATCCTGCAGGCCGCTGGACGTGGTGCGCAATCGCAGGTCCACCGGGATCGCCGCCTCGAACGGCGCCGGCCAGCGCCATCCCAGGCCAGGTTGCAGCAGCACCCGGGCCGGATTGCCGAAACGGGTAATGACCGTGGCCTCCCCCGACCGTACTTGCACCAAGCTCGCGGCCGCAACGGCAAATGCCACCAGCAGCACCGCCCAGCCCATCCGCCGCCAAGGAAATGGCCCGGCCTGCTGCGGGTCGCCGTGATGGTGGTGATGATGGCCGTGGTGATGACCGGCATGGCCGTGATCGTGACCGGCGGGGTCGTGGTGACCGTGTGAAGAGGACTGGCTCAATGGGCAGCTCCTGGCGGGACGGGGTTACGCGGCGACGCGGGGTCGGCCGGCAGCGTGAAGGTACGCAAGTCGATGGTCGGTGCGTTGCTGCTACCGCCCAGGCGATGATCGAGAATCAGCAACTGGGCATTGCCGAGACCCTGGCTCAGTTGGCTCAAGTAATGTTCCAGCACAAAAGCGTGCCCCGCCGTGGCGTAGGCTTTGCGGTCGGCGTTGAAACGCAAATCGGCAGCCTGGGCGGTCGCGTTGATTTCCCGCGCAGTGGCACTGGCTTGATCATGGGCGATGCTGGCTTGCAATTGCGCCTGGTTGGTCTGTTCCGCCGCCGCGCCACGCTCCCGGGCGATCAATGCCTGGGCGCCGATCTGTGCCGCCTGTACGCCGTGGTAGGCATTGGCCGCACCGGCCGGCGGATGAATCGCCTCCACCACCGTCGCCAGGATTTCCACACCGCTATCGAGGGTCTGCAAATCCGCCTGTACGGCGCGACCGATTTCGTCGGCCAGGCTCACACGGTCGACGCCCAACAAACCATCCAACGTACGCGAAGCAAACTCATGCACCAGGATGCGGCTGGCGGTGCTGCGGATCAGCGTCGGCACATCGGCGCTGTTGTAAGTCGCCGCCAACGCCGCGGCATCCGTCAGGCCGATGCGATAGACAAAACGCACGTCCATGTTGACGATCTGGAAGCTCTGTTGGTTAGCACGACGACTGGCAATGACTTGGGACTTGTCGTTCACGTGACTGGCGTCCCACAACCGATTGGCAATGGCCGGTGCCGGCCCCTCCGCCGGTTCAGCCTCGACAACCGCTCGACTATCCGCAACGCTGGTCGCCAGTTCATGCACCACGCCATTCTCGACGTTGAGCACCCTGCCCCACGGCCAAGGTAAGGCGACGTGCAGGCCGGGCCCGAATACCTCTACCGGTTTACCAAAGCGCTCATAGATGCCCCGCCCCTGCAGCGGCACTTCGTGCACGCCTGTCAACAACCAGCCCACCAGCGCCACCAACGCCAACACCGGCAAAAAAGCCCGGCGCATGTAGCTGAAGGCCCAGATCTGGCGCAGATCGATGCCGAAACGGTTGTGCAGTTCATGTTGCAAGGCCAGCCAAGGTTGCGGCGGCCAGCGCAGCAGATCGGCGATGACACTGCGGCCCAGCGGCGTCGGCTCCAGGGCGTCCCGGCGCGGGATGAACAACGACAGCACCGCGCGCAACAACAACTCCGCCGCCACCAGCCCTGGCAATAGCCCCATCAGCACCGCCAGGCGCACCGGCCAGATGGACGTTTCTGCGGCGAACAGCAAGCACAGGGCGCCGAGCACCAACACGATGATCGCCACTCGCGTCAGTTGCCCCAGCGCTGGCGCTTCCGGCCATTCCACCGGGGACTGCTGGGCCAATTGCCGCTCGAACACCAATAACCCGAACGCCAACAATAACGACAGCACCGCCCCTACACCGGCCGAGACGCCAAGGGCGGCAGCCGGCAACTGCAAGTTCCAGGCTTGCTCCAGGCTGAGTAATACCAGCACGGCCCAACCGGCCAGCCACAACGCAGGCGCACCGATTTGCTTGAGCAGACCGACTGAACGGGCACCGATGCTATCCAGCAGCCGCTCATACCAACCCGGGTTATCAACAGGCTCGTTTTCCGTCGGCAGGTTATCCACAGCCGGCAACAACGCCTTGCTGCGCCATTGCGCCACCCACCAGGCCGATTGCAAGCCCGCCACCAGCACCAACAGTCCCGCACCTTGGCTGACAAGCAAGGCCGGCCACAGCGATTGCGGCGAAAACACCCCAATAAAAAATGCCAGGACCAAGCCCAAGCCCGCCACGCTTCCCAAGGCGTAGGCGATCCGCTTCAAGCGGCGCCCTTGAAACGACGCTCGCTGGAAACGCGGCCATTCGGCCACTTGTGTCCCCTCGATATCTAGATCGACTTGCATACCACCCCAGCTTTCGTGGCGATCAGAATCAGGGCCCGTGGACAGACGCCACCGACGCTCTGTTATATGCCGTTACCTTATAACGATTGCTGTGAAATTTCCGTTTTGAATTCTTCATGACAAGGCCCCACACCGACCTCTTGACTTAAGCCTTGACCGAGATCCGTGGAAACGCTCATATTACGTTCATAATTTTTTCTCAGGCCAAGCGGGAGAATAGCGATGAGCAACTACGACGTGGTCATTCTGGGCGGCGGGCCCGGCGGGTATAACGCGGCGATTAGGGCCGGTCAGTTAGGGTTGAAGGCCGCCTGTGTCGAGGGCCGGGCCACCCTGGGCGGCACCTGCCTGAACGTCGGTTGCATGCCTTCCAAGGCATTGCTGCACGCCTCGGAACTGTACGAAGCAGCCACGGGAGCGGAGTTCGCCAACCTGGGCATTGAAGTCAGTCCCACCCTCAATCTTGCGCAAATGATGAAGCAGAAAGACGAAAGCGTGACGGGCCTGACCAAGGGCATCGAGTTTCTGTTTCGCAAGAACAAGGTCGACTGGATCAAAGGCTGGGGCCACATCGACGGGCCAGGCAAAGTAACCGTCACCGCGGACGATGGCAGCAAGACCGAACTGAACGCCAAGGACATCGTCATCGCCACCGGCTCGGAACCCATGCCGCTGCCAGGCGTGACCATCGATAACCAGCGCATCCTCGACTCCACCGGTGCCTTGGCCTTGGGTGAAGTGCCTCGGCATCTGGTGGTGATCGGCGCAGGCGTGATCGGCTTGGAACTGGGTTCGGTCTGGCGGCGCTTGGGCGCCCAGGTGACGGTGGTGGAATACCTCGATCGCATCTGCCCGGGCGTGGACGGCGAGGCCGGCAAGACCTTGCAAAGGGCCTTGGCTAAACAAGGCATTCAATTCAAGTTGAGTTCGAAGGTCACCGGCGCCACGACCTCGGCCAGCGGCGTGCAATTGCAGATCGAACCGGCGGCGGGCGGAGAGGCACAGACCCTGGATGTTGATTACGTGCTGGTCGCCATCGGCCGTCGGCCCTACACGCAAGGGCTGGGGCTGGAAAACGTCGGGTTGAGCACCGATAAACGCGGCATGCTCGCCAACCAGCGTCACCGCACTGAAGCCCCCGGCGTCTGGGTGATCGGCGACGTGACGTCCGGACCGATGCTGGCCCACAAGGCCGAAGACGAAGCCATGGCCTGCATCGAACAGATTGCCGGCAAGGCCGCCGAGGTCAACTATGCACTGATCCCCAGCGTCATCTACACCCGTCCGGAACTGGCCAGCGTCGGCAAGACCGAGGAACAACTCAAGGCCGAAGGCCGCGCCTACAAGGTCGGCAAGTTTCCGTTCACGGCCAACAGCCGGGCCAAGATCAACCACGAGACCGAAGGGTTCGCCAAGGTCCTGGCCGATGAACGCACCGATGAAATCCTTGGCGTGCACCTGGTGGGCCCCAGCGTCAGTGAGATGATCGGTGAGTACTGCGTGGCCATGGAGTTCAGCGCCTCGGCCGAGGACATCGCCCTGACCTGCCACCCGCACCCTACCCGCTCGGAAGCGTTGCGCCAGGCGGCCATGAATGTGGAGGGGATGGCGACGCAGATGTAGGAACACGCCCCACTGGCGATAACACCCGCCCCTGTGGGAGCGAGCTTGCTCGCGATGGCGGCATTGCAGACGCTACAAGGACGTATGTGATGTCCTCATCGCGAGCAAGCTCGCTCCCACAAGGGTTCCTTATCTCAGGAGGCCGACATCCGCGCCTTGCGCTGGCGCCGGCTGATCAGCCCCAACCCCACCGCCACCACCAACACGACCCCGCCCACTTCCAGCCAAACCTTGTAAGGGCGCAGCGCCGAGCGAATCGGGTCCAGGGCCTGGGTCACGTAGCGTTTGTTCGCCGTGCTGAAATCCGGTTGCTGGCATTGATGACCAAAATCCCCGGCCCAATCCACGTACGGGCCTTCCTTCACATAGCGCTGATACAACGCGCTTTGCTCCTCAAGGCTGGAGTTGTACCCCACCGCTTTGCACAGCACCGCCGCAAACGCCTGGCTGGTATGGGGCAGATTATCCGCCGCCTGGCTCGCCAGCGCCGTGGCGACAAATCGATAGTGATAACGCATGTCCGGCTGCGCGGCGCTGGCCTGCTGGCGTTGCACTTCACCTTCGGCCACCAGCGGCCCGACGTTCAGCTCGACCGGTTCCAGGCTGTAATTGCCGCCAAGGCTGGCGTAATCCGGCGCCATCTCATAGCCGAGCAGCTCCATGCCCCAGTTGCGCGCCATCCAGGACGCATGGAAATACGCCTCGGCTCGCCGGGTTGGCCACCATTTGGACTCCGCGTCCTGGCGCAGTTGCCCATAGGCCCGGGCCTTGTTCTGCAGGTCCGGGTTATCGAAATAAGCCGGCGCCTCCTCAAAGCGCCCTTCCCTCAGCAAACGACGGCCCAGCAAATTGCGCAGGCTCGCGGCCACCGGCAGCGGCACGTAGTTATCCCGATCCTCCTGGCTCAACGCCGGTGGCGCCGGGACTTGGGCGTCGACGTACTGCTTGAGCTCATCCACCGTGAGCACACGCTCGGCAACGGCGGCAGCGTCGTACCAATAGTTGCTCTGGCCGCGATAGAGCTGATCGAAGGCTTGCAGGTAATCACCGCGCTGCAAGGCCAGGATCGCGCTTTCACCTTCGACCCGGCACTTGGGTTGCACCGATTCGTAATTCCAATCCGGTGTGCGCCGACTGCCCCAGGACTCATCGTTCGGAAACGCCTGGGCCGCCTTGGCATAAGCCGCCGCCGCGGCCACCTTGTCGCCGTCGCGCAAGGCCAACTTGGCGCGCACCCACCAGGCCAGGCCTGTGTCGGGAGCCTTTTGCACAAACGCCTGGGCGCTGGCGTAATCGCCGTGCTGGTAACTCACTGCCGCCAAACGGTCGGCATCCTCCAGATTGTCCCGGGCGTTGGCCTGCAGCAGTTTGACCAGCCTTTTCTCGCCCGAGGGCTCTTCACCGTCCCACCAGCCGATCCGGCTGAGCAGGTAGGCGGTGACCAGTCGCTGCACCGCTTTGGTCTTGAGCAGTTCATTCAAGCGCTCATCCGGCTGGACGCTCAAATCACCGGCCAATTGCAGCAACGAGCTGTAGCCGACCGGGGATCCTTGCAGGTTCTGGATCGCATACAGGGCGATGGCGCTGTCCCAGTCGTCAGCGGTGTAGGCCACCCGGGCTTCTTCGCCAAGGCTGGCGATGCCCAGTTCCAGTGGATCGCTGAAGCCAGCAATAGTCATTTCCCGGGCCTGGCGAAACGCTGCTCGCGCCTGATCCCGCAAGGCCACCGGGTCGCCGCTGCCCGCCCCGGCACTCTCGGCGAACAAGGCCCGTCCAAGAGAGTACGCGGCCCAGGTGCTGCGCAACCGACGCTGGTCAGCCGGTAACGTCAGCAGTTGCTGGAAGGCTTCCACGGCACGCTGATGCTCACCAAGGTTAAAAGCCGCCGCGCCGAGGGCATACAGGCGCAGCTCATCAGGCAGTTTGGCCGCTTCAGCCGCCACCTGGTCGATATCGGTCAGCGCCCGCAAGCGCTCCACCACCGCTTGTTGCGGCGGGGTCAAGCCAATCCGCTCGGCCTGGTTGCGTTGCTCTACGTAGGAAGGCAGGTCGTCATAGCTGTAGTCCGGGTTGCGCGTCGCCTCGGTGGCCGGCTTGAGCCCGGCAAGCGCCTGGCCGAGGCGGCTGACTTCGAAGCGAAAGCTGCCTTCGGGCAATTGCGCCAGCGTCTGGGCGCGGTTATCCAGCAGGCGCATCGGGAAATCCGGCCCGCAGGCCAGCGCCGGAGCCAGCGGTAGGCACAGGCTCAGGCACAGCAGGTGACGAGGCCACTTACGGGTAAACATTGAAACCTCCTTGGTCGATTTTCGTACAGCGCGCCCAGCCGATTGCCCGTTGGGCGCCGGCAGCCAAGCGACCTTCCTGAATGCGGGTGAAGGTAAGCAGTCCGGGGGCTTGTTGCAACGTATAACCGGCCAAGGCATCGACGCCGTCACACGCGCCAACAGCCAGTGTCAGGCGCTGGGGCCAGGGGCTGTCGAGATTGCCCTGGTTGACCAGGCGGATATCGTACAAACCGCCCTGCTCCGCCCACTTCAACGCCAGGCGACTGTCCAGGTGATCGCCCCGGGCGACGGCGCCGAGCGTGGTCAAGCTCCAGGCTCGTCGGTCGCCGGCCAGGGGCAGGCGAAACCAGATCAGCCCGGCGAGATGGTGCGGCGGATCAGCCCGCAAATCCGCCGCCAGCCCGGCCACTTGTTGCGGATCGGCCAGCAACTCTCGACGCTCGCCAGCGCGATCGATCGGCACCTCGCTTTCCACCACCGGCACGCCGCTCTCCTGGGTCAGCAGCGCCACACCGTAGGCTGGCAGGGCCAGATAAAACGGCCGCGGGGTGATCTTGCTCCAGCGTTGCGCCCAGTGCCGGGCCTGTTTCGGATCGAATAGCCCTTGCCGTGGATCACTCACCGCGTGGACCTGCAGCACACTGCTGTCCACCGTTTCCAGCAACCCCGGCAAGGCGGGGCTGTCGAGCCAGGCCGGTAGCGCCGTGATGCTGAGCCGCAGGTTGGCCGGCAGGATGTGCCGCAGTTGGCCGAGGAAGTTTCCATAGGCCGGCAGCCGTGCATTACCGGCATCGTGGTCGATCTCCACGCCCACCGGGGTCAGGCCTTGGGCTTGCCAATCCCCCAGCACTTGCTGGATTTGCGCGATGACCTCGTCCTGGTTCAGGGCCTTGAGCTGGCCGTCCAGGCGAATCACGACGATCAGTGGACGGCCGTCCGCCTTGAGCAGGGCCGGATCGATCCGTGCACGGCGCCAGCCCGCCCCGGGAAAAGCCTGCAACGCCAGCACCCGCAGCGTGGAAAAGTCGCTGTGGCTTTGGCGCAGCGCCAGCCCATGGGCCGGGGTCCATTGGCGTTGCCAGATATAGAGTTGTTGATCAAGGGCCGGGGGTTGTTCGCAGCCCCCTAAAAGCAACACGGCGAGGGCCAGGGAGAGCCGGGAAAGAAACGTCATGGAGCCTCACCACCCACAAAGACCGGCAGATTACCGCCCCCCGCGTCGAAGAGAAACTCTGTGGCGAGGGAGCTTGCTCCCGCTGGGCTGCGCAGCAGCCCCAAAGCCGACACCGCAGCCATGCCAGGCACACCGCGCGCCATTTTCAGGGGGTTGCTTCGCAACCAGCGGGAGCAAGCTCCCTCGCCACAGGGCGACCCATTCAAATGCTCATGGGTGCTTTTGCAACCCGACAACCGTACGCGGCATGCCCACGAACCCGGGCAAGGCTTCGATCCGTGCCAGCCAGGCCCGCACGTTGGCATAGTCTTCCAACGACACATTGCCTTCCGGTGCGTGGGCGATGTAGCTGTAGCCGGCGATATCCGCGACAGTCGCCGTATCACCCGTCAGAAACTCACGGCTGCTCAATTCCTGATCGATGACTTTCAACACGTTGTGGGACCGGGCAATCACGTCCTCGGCGTTGTAGGCCGCGCCGAACACCGTGATCAGTCGCGCCGTGGCCGGCCCCGCATGGATCGGCCCGGCCGCCGCCGACAACCAGCGCTGCACCTGCGCGGCGCCGACCGGATCGGTGGGCAGCCAGCGGCCCTTGCCATATTTATGCGCCAGGTACACCAGGATCGCGTTGGAATCCGCCAGCACCACGCCGTCATCGTCAATGACCGGTACCTGGCCAAACGCATTGAGTGCGAGGAAATCCGCCTGTTTGTGCGCGCCTTTGGCCAAGTCGACGAAGACCTCCTCGACCGGTAACCCGAGCAACGAAAGCATCAGTTGAACGCGATGGGAATGGCCGGAAAGCGGGAAGTGATAGTGCTTGATAGGGTTCATGGTCGACTCCGTTGGAAGTGACGCCATCAGCACAACGGCGTCGATGGGGTCATCTTCCGCTCCGAGCCAAAACAAGAGAATAACCCGTAAATGCAATCCATTGTTTCAGCCAGAGAAATAATACGTCAGCCGCTCAAGGCCGGATGTTCGCGCAACGCACTGACGACAAAATCGACAAAACTGCGGACCCGCACCGGCGCATTGCGTCCGCCCTGGTACACCACATGGATCGGCAGCGGCGGCAATTCGAAATCGGCGAGGACGATTTCCAGTTCACCGGCGGCCACGTTGCCCGCCACTTGGTAAGACAGGACTCGCGTCATTCCCAGCCCCTGGCAGGCGGCGGTGATCGCCGCCTGGTTGGCCGTCACCACCAGCCGAGGCACGGGCCGGACGGCCAACGGTTGGCCTGAATCGATGAAGCTCCAGCTTTTGACCTGGCCAGTGGCCGACGACGCCACCACCGGCATTTGCTCCAGATCATCCGGATGCCGGGGCCGCCCGTGCCGCGCGAAGAAATCCGGGGATCCGCACACCACTCGCCGCACTTCACCGACCCGCACGGCGTGCAGGTTGCTGTCCGGCAGGTCGCCAATGCGCAGGGCAACGTCGATGCCCTCCTCCACCAGGCTGACCGTACGATCCAACAACAAGGCGTTAATGCTGACCTCGGGGAACCGGTGCAGGTAATCCACCAACAGCGGAGTGACAAACGACTGGCCAAACAGCACCGGCGCGGTAATCGTCAATTGCCCGCGGGGCTGAACGTGACTGCCGGCCGCCGAATCCTCGGCTTCCTGCAAATCGCTCAGGATCCGCCGACAGTCCTCGAGAAAGCGCTGGCCGGCTTCGCTCAAGTACACATTGCGAGTAGTGCGCACCAGCAATGGCGTGCCGATACGTTGCTCCAACCCCGCCACCGCCCGCGTGACACTGGCCGCTGATAGCCCCAGGCGTCGCGCGGCCGCCGAAAAACCCGACGCCTGGGCCACGGCGAGAAAAACCTGCATTTCCTGGAACCTGTCCATCCATCCCCCGATGAGAAATCCTGATACAAGTTTTCTACACGCCTCAAAGCGGCGCAACGCGGCCATTGTAGAGGCCTGCGCCAGTGAACCACAGCGTAACGCAGCCGGACACCGGGACATTGGCCCGACCAGCGACGGCAGCCCTTGGTACCATCCCTTCTCATGACAGTTTCATGACCGAAGGAAGAACCCACTGAGGGCGAGCTTGCTCGCGATAGCGTCGGGTCAGCGGCAATCCATATGGACTGACACAGCGCTATCGCGAGCAAGCTCGCTCCCACAGGGTGAGTGTGTTGTTCAATGGATTGGCTTCAACTGAAAGGCCTGTTGCTTGTGAATATTATCTATCGCGCTTCAACCCACCCCCGCGCCGCCCTCATCACCCTGATTGGCTGCGTATTACTCGTTCCCATGGGCCTGCGTCTCGCCTTGGGCTGGTCCGACCCACTGGGCTATCTATCGGACCTGGGTATCGGTGGGTTACTGATCGCGTTGCTTTACCGTCGTCCCTGGTGGCTGACACTGCCGGTATTGCTGGCCTGGAGCGCGTTGACGCTGGCCAGCATCGAGTTGGTCAGTGCGGTCGGGCGGATGCCCAATCCTTCGGACATCCATTACCTGACCGACCCGCAGTTCGTTGAAAACTCTACCAGCGGCGGCTTCGCCCACCCCTGGCTGGCGGCGATCCAGTTGGCCGCGCTGGCGTTCTGGCTCGTGACCCAATGGACCCGCCGCCCACACCAGGCGCCACGCTTGCCTCGCCACGCCTGGGCCGTGCCCGTGTTGCTCCTGCTGAGCCATGGTGCGCTGCAGGCCTGGCGTCCCAGCGAAGCGGACCAATGGAACGTATTCAACCTGCCTCACCAACTCGTCACCGCAGGTATCGCCGCCGGGCAGGACCAAGCCCGGCAATGGCTCGATGGCGATGCCGTGGACCCCGCCCCAGCCATGGCGGGGCTGACCCGCCTGGACCTCGATGGCACCAAACTGCTGGCCGAACCGGGACGGGCGCGCAACGTCCTGGTCATCGCCCTGGAGGGCATTCCCGGCGCCTATGTGAGCGCCAACCGCCAAGCCTTGAAAAGCAGCTACCAGGAAAACCTGATGCCGCACCTCAGCGCCTGGGCCGAGCGCGGCATGAACACCCCCGATTACGTCCTGCACAGCCACCAGACCATTCGTGGCCTGTACGCGATGCTGTGTGGCGACTACGACAAGCTTGACGACGGCACGCCCAAAGGCGTCGAAATGCTCAACCAGACCCAGCGCAACCAAGCCTGCCTGCCGGCCCAGTTGCGCCAGAACGGCTTTTCCACGCATTTCCTCCAAGGCGCGGGCCTGCGGTTCATGGCCAAGGACCGGATCATGCCGCACATCGGCTTCGACACGACCCTGGGCATGGAGTGGTTCACTCGCCCCGCCTACCTGGAATTCCCTTGGGGCAAGGACGACAAGACCTTCTTCGAAGGCGCGCTGGACTACGTCGGGCAACTGCAACAAGCGGACAAGCCCTGGATGCTGACCCTGCTGACCGTGGGCACGCACCAGCCCTACTCGGCACCGGATGACTACCTCCAACGCTACGACACCGCCAAGCAGGCCGCCGTGGGTTACCTGGACGACGCACTGGCGAACTTTCTGGCAGGCCTGGAACGCCAGGGCATCCTGGACAACACCCTGGTGGTCATCACCTCAGACGAATCCCATGGCATCGACGATGTGCGGCTGGCCTCGTCCTGGGGGTTCAACCTGACGTTGGCGCCGGAACCGTTGCCCCGGATCAAGTCAGGCACCTACGGCCACGTGGACCTGACCGCCTCGATCCTCGATTACTTCGGCTTTACGGTGCCCACATCGTTGTCCGGTCGCTCGCTGTTCAGGGATTACCCGAAGGGCCGGGAAATCATGTCGTTCACCAACGGCAAGCTGCGCTACCACGACGGCAAGGGCACGTTCACCGAGTGCGATTTCCTTCAGCATTGCCGTTACTACAGCAGTGCAGGCTTCATCGCCGACCGCGCCACCTACGGCGGGCAATACAGCGGCCAGCGCGCCCGATTGATCAGCGCCCGGGCCACGGCCCTGGACCAGACCCTGTTACGCACGCCCCTGAACCAGCATTATCAGTTCGGGAGCGCGGATAAAATCCCACTGCCGGCCCAGGTCACCAACGACTGGACCGACAACCTGATCGGTGCCCAATACCTGGAAATGCCCAAGGGCTCACAGACCCGTGTCAGCCTGACCATCCGCACCGTAGAGGCTGACCATGCCGCCTACATTTCCCTCAAGGCCAAGGAGTTCGAGCAGGATGTGTCGATGGACCTGCCGACCGAGGTGGCGGTGACACCCGACCAGCCCCTGGTGATGAACATCAGTTTCGACAACCCGCAGCAGCGCAAGGCGTTTTCCTTCCATTTGCTCGGGCATGGGGTCGGCGCCATCGAGATCAGCGACTTCAGCGTCGTGACCGAACTGCCGGAACAGACGGACCAGCCGCAATACCTGGACGACATGCAGGAAGACAGCGAGGCCCAATCCAGCTGAACAAAAAACGCCCAGCCATTGAAACTGGCTGCGCGTTTTTATGTTCAAGGCCGGATTTGATCAATGCTTGATCAACTGCATGATTTCAAATGCGTTCAATGCCGCCCCCCGTAGTAACTGGTCGCCGCTGATGAACAAGTCCAACCCATGCTCGCCGTAGATCAGGTTGTAGCGAATCCGCCCGACTTCCACCGCGTGCTTGTAGGTTGAGGTCATGGGCATCGGATAAGCGCCAAACTCCGGCTCATCCACCACCTCAACCCCCGGCGCGCTGCGTAACAGCTCGCGCACCTGCTCCAGCGACTGGATGGGTGTGTTGAACCGCAGGCTGAGGCTCTCGGCATGGGAGCGCAAGGTCGGCACCCGCACTGCGGTGGTACTGATCGCCAGCGCCGGTTCGTCGAGCACCTTGCGCAGCTCCCAGACCACTTTCATTTCTTCACGGGTGTAACCATTGGCTTCGAACGAATCGACTTGGGGAATCACGTTGAAGGCCAGGTTATGGGCGAAGTACTCGCTGTCATCGCGGTCGCCATAGTCGCTAAAGGACCCGGCCTTCTCCCGCAGCTCCAGCATCGCCGGCTGCCCCGCACCGCTGGCGGCCTGATACGTAGAGATGATCGCGCTCTGCAGCCCGAACGCGTCATGCAGAGGACCCAGCACCATCAACGCAATAGCCGATGAGCAATTGGGATTGGCGATCAGTTTTTCACCCCTGTAACGGTGACCGTTGATGGGTGGCACCAGCAGTGGAATGGCCGGGTGATAACGGAAGGCCGAAGAGTTATCGATGACGTAGGCGTTCTCAGCCAGACGCTCGCCGTACTCCAGGGCAAAGGCCCCGGAAACACACAGGAAGACGATATCGCACGAGGCGCAGCCCTCGACCGAAAAGGCTTCGATCAGGTATTCGACATCACCCACCTTCAAGCGCTTGCCCGCCGAACGCCCCGAGGCCATGCAGACCACTTCATAATCGGTATCTTCAAGCAATTGCAGCATGGTCATGCCCACTGCACCGGTGCAGCCCACCACGGCGACTTTCTTCATTTCCCGTCCCTTATCCACCTGTGCAAAGGCTCAACCGTCTTGGTTTTCCTGATTGCCTGCGATCGATTGTAGGGTGACGGGCCCGTCCGCTACAGTGCAGCGCAAGACAATAAACGGTGGAATCACGCCAAATGCACGCTCACCCCGGAACCGTGGCGATCCTCGTTTATGAAGGCCTGTGCGTATTCGAGTTTGGCATCGCCCTGGAGATCTTCGGCCTGCCGCGTCCGGAACTGGATGTACCGTGGTACGGCCATCAAATCGTCGCCGTCGATCCAGGACCGATGCATGCCCTGGGAGGCCTTCGAATAGCCGTCGACGCGGGGCTCGAAGCCCTGGACAGCGCGCGCACCATCATCATCCCCGGCTGGCGCAGCCACCACGAACCGCCTCCCGAAGCGCTGTTACAAGCACTGCGCCGCGCCCACGCACGCGGCGCACGCCTGCTGTCGATCTGCTCGGGGGTGTTTGCCCTGGCAGCCACCGGGCTGCTCGACGGCAAGACCGCGACCACCCATTGGCAATTCTGCGCGGAGCTGGCCGAGCGATTCCCGCTGATCAAGGTTGACCCGAATGTGCTGTATGTCGACTCCGGGCCATTGATCACCTCAGCCGGCAGCGCGGCGGGCATCGACGCCTGCCTGCACCTGATTGCCCGGGACTTCGGCACACACATCGCCAACTCAGTGGCCCGGCGCCTGGTCATGGCCCCGCAACGGACCGGTGGCCAGGCACAATTCATCGTCGCGCCCGTGAGCAAGTCGCCACGCAACGAACTGACCCGCGTCCTGCAGTGGCTGCGCGAGCATCTGGATCAGCCCTTGAGCGTCGGCGACATGGCCGCCCGCGTCGCCATGAGCGAGCGCACCTTCCTGCGGCGCTTCGTCGAGACCACCGGCCTGCCGCCCAAGACCTGGCTGCAACAGGAACGCCTGAATCGGGCGCGGGCGCTGCTGGAAAGCACCGACCAGAGCACGGCCGACATCGCCCAGGCCTGCGGCTATCGGTCGGTGGAGAGTTTCCGGGCCGCGTTCCGGAACGCTATCGGCTTGCCGCCCACCGCCTATCGCGAAAGATTCGGCGGCGGTGCGCTCCGCCCGCAGCAGGCCTGGGGTTAATCCAGCAACCGATGCAGCTTGGCGTACTGCAACAGCATGATGGTCTTGCCGTCACAAATCTCCCCGGTCTCGATCATGCCCAAGGCGTGGTCGAGGGACAGCTCCAGCACTTCGATCTCTTCGCCCTCGGCTTCAAGGCCACCGCCTTCGTGCTGTCTGTCTTCGTCGAAATACTCGCCGACGAAAAAATGCACCCGCTCAGTCACCGAGCCCGGGCTCATGAAGGCTTCGAACACCTTGCGCACGTCCTGGATGATATAGCCGGTTTCCTCCTGGGTTTCCTTGCGGATGCAGGTGTGCGGGTCGTCGTTGTCCAACAGGCCGGCGCAGGTTTCTATCAACAGGTCATCGTGGCCGTTGACGAAGGCCGGGAAGCGGAATTGCCGGGTCAACACCACCGTTTGCTTGGCCTTGCTGTACAGCAGGATGGTGGCACCGTTGCCCCGGTCATAGGTCTCGCGCGTCAGTTCGCGCCATTGGCCATTGCGGCCGAGGTAGTCATAGGTGGTCTTGCGCAACACGTACCAATCGTCCGAGAGCACTTCGACGTGCTTGATGCGTACGCGATCCTTGATGCCAATTGCCTGTTTCATTTGCCACTCCGTTCGAGGCCAAAGGTCCCATTAAAACCCTATTACAACTATGCAGGAACGCGTGGCAATGCTCGTTTGTGGGCCGTCTTGAGGTAGGCGCGTTCGATGAGCTGTCGCGCCTGGGGCAACACCTCTTCGCCCATCAGGTACGCATCGATTTCCTCGTAGCTGCAGCCATACGCCACTTCATCCAACTTGCCGGGCGCCAGGTCTTCCAGATCCGCAGTCGGTGCCTTGCGCACCAGGTACGCGGGAGCGCCCATTGCGTCGGCCAACCACCGCACCTGGGTCTTGGTCAGCCCGGACAGCGGTGCCAAGTCGCACGCGCCGTCGCCGAACTTGGTGAAAAACCCCATCACCGCCTCTGCCCCATGGTCGGTGCCCACCACCAATCCATTGCTCAGATTGGCAATGGCGTATTGCGCCAGCATCCGCGCCCGAGCCTTGGCGTTGCCTTTGGCAAAGTCGGTGAGCTCGGCCGAAGGCTGCAAGCCATCGATGGCGATACTGCCCATCAGCCCGTCGACACACGCGGCGATGTTGCTGGTGGTGATCGCGTCCGGCCGGATGAAGTCCAGGGAAGCCTGGGCGTCCTGCTCATCGGCCTGGGCCTTGTACGGCAGCCGGACGGCGATAAACCGCGCCGCGTAGTCTTCACCCCGCAGTTGCTCAACCGCCAATTGGCATAGACGCCCTGCGGTGAGCGAGTCGACGCCGCCACTGATCCCCAAGACCAGGGACTGGCAACCCGACTCGCGCAAAGTCTGCTTGATGAATTCGATGCGGCGGGCAATCTCGGTGGCTACGCCACCCTGGGTGAGTTGGCGGTCGATGCCCAGTTCCCGGGCAATGCGCTCTTGTTGAAGCGTAGTCATATCAGGCTCCCAACTGTGGATTGATCAGGGCGACGTTGAACACTTGGGCGGCATACCGCAGAAACGAGGCATCCTCGCAGACGTTCTTGATCGGGTCGTCGGAGAACTTCACGACCGGCTCGCCGTGGACCCGCACCAGTTTCATGACGATGCTCAGCGGTTCGACGCCGTCGACATCGCAGGCCAGGCTGGTGCCCATGCCAAAGCCGAATCTGGCCTTGCCGCGAACATGACGCAGGATCGGCAGACACTTTTCGAAATTGAGGCCATCGGAGAACATCAGGTCCTTGGTCCGCGGGTCGATGCCCAGCTCCTGGTAGCGCCCCAGCACCTTGTCGGCCCAGACGATCGGGTCACCGGAGTCCTGGCGCAAGCCGTCGTAGAGCTTGGCAAAGTACAGGTCGAAATCCTTGAGGAAAAAGTCGGTGCTGATGCAGTCCGTCAGGGCAATACCGAGGCGGCCGCGATACTCGCGCACCCAGTTTTCCAACGCCGCGTTCTGGCTCTCGCGCAAGCGCCCGAGTTGCTGGTGCACCATCAGCCACTGGTGAGCCATTGTGCCGATCAACGGGAGATCGAATTCGTAAGCCAAGTGCGCGTTGCTGGTGCCGACAAAGACCCCAGGAAAATCGCTGCGCATCACATTCACCACCTCCCGCTGGGCCCTGAACGACAGCCGCCGCCGGGTGGAGAAGTCTGAAACGCGAAACTCGGCGAGCTCTTCACGACTGGCGTTTTTCTCCAGCCATTCGAACTTCTGGTACAGCTTGCGGGTGACGTCGGCCAACTCGACTTCGGGGTATTTCTCGCGGTTGCGCAATTCGCTGACCATCGCCAACACCGGTTGCTCGAACATGATGCAGTGCAGCATCGGCCCACGGACGCGGATGTGCAGTTGGCCGTCGACTTCCGCAACGTGTATGTAGCGCAAATTGAAGCGAAACAGGCCAAGAAACTGTTCGAAGTCTGGTGTCAGGTACTCACGGAAACGCTTGTTGAACAAAAACCGCTGCTCTCCCTCGCGCAACTGCAACCCAGCGAGCTTCTCCAACTCCACACGAATGTCCGGGATCAGGTGACCGAGCCGCTCCTTGGAACGCACGATGAACTGGTATTCCACCTCGACATTCGGGTGCTGGTGCAAGACCGCCTGCATCATGGTGAAGGTGTAGTAGTCGGTATCCAGAAGGCTCTGGATGACGCCGTTGCTTGAATCGTATGCACTGTCCATGGTTCGTCCTTATGCGTTTGCCAGGCAGATGGTTTCTTCGCGAGTCGCGGCAACCGAGACGCCGGCTTGCTGCATGTCGTGAATGGCTTGAACGGCCCCTTGCTCACTGATGGCCCGGCAGGCCGGGAGGTGAATGATCACCTTGAAGCCAGCGGCGGCCAGTTGCAGCGCGGTGGTCTTGACGCAGAAATCCAGCGCCAGCCCGCCAACAATGACCTGCTCCACACCCAGGCCTTTGAGGTACTCGATCACCCCGGTGGACAGCTTGCCGTGCAGGTCGTGGTAGCAGGCGCCATACGGGTGCAAATCCGGCTCGACACCCTTCCAGACGAAATAGTCGTAGTCATAAGGGGTCGGCAGTTGATCCAGCAAGGCGAAACCTTCGGTACCAGGAACGCAGTGGCTGACCCAGGTGATGTCGGCGTGCTCGAGCCCGGTGGGCACGAACATCTTTGCGTGATCGGCGACCACCCACGGGGCCAGGGGCGTATGGGCGTCCTTGCTGCCGATACGGAGGCTGGCCAGGGACGCGATGAAATTCAGCTCACCGGCAATCTGGTCACCGCCCGGCACAGGAAGCTCATCGGGGCACAGCGGCGTGAAGCTCTTTTGCGCATCGACATCGAAGGAAGCTGTTTTCCGGGTCAAGCTGTTCATGTTGGGTTTCTCCTCTTCATGGCAACGAGAGTACATAAGATGTACTTTCATGACAACCTACTTGCAGAAAATATTTTTGATGATTGTTCTTTTATTCAATGGATATGGTTCAGAGCAGAGCAGGTTTTCATCAAAAAGATTTTGCTGATAGAGTACATGTCATGTACCAAAAGAGGATAAGCCATGTTCGAGATAGCCCTTTATGGCGGTGCCTTCAATCCGCCTCACGCAGGACACGCCCAAGTGATGATCGAGGCCTCGCGCCAGGCCAGACGCGTGTTGGTGGTGCCCAGCTTCAGGCATCCCGATGGCAAGCAAATGGTCGACTATGAGGTGCGCCTGAACTGGCTGGAATCGATCGTCGAGAAGGTTCAGCCGCTGTGCTGCGCCGAAGTGCGGGCAAGCCGGGTGGAGCAGGTCGTGGCCCGTGGCGTTGAAGGCGCCATCTACAGCTACACCCTGCTCGCCCACCTCGCCGACAGCCTGGCCCTGGACGGCAAGCGGATCGCGTTGGTGGTGGGTCGGGATGTCGCGGATCGGCTGCCGACCTTCTATCGCGGCCAGGAATTGCTGGCGCGTTTCTCCATCCTTTGCGTGGAGGAAAAGATCCACGTACGCAGCACGGTGGTTCGCGAACGACTGGCCCTGGGCAAGCCGCTTCCCAGCGACTGGATGGCACCCGGCATGAACCCGTTAAACTATGACCTTTACGCTACCCACGGAAATCGACATGCCCACTAGCACAGCCCCCGCGCGCGGTTATCTGCACACCATCGATCTCTGTGTGCTGCGCTTCTGCCGGGAGACCCAGGCGCTGGAAATCCTCCTGAACCGACGGGAAGCCGAGCCATTCGCCGGCCATTGGGCGCTGCCCGGGATCGTGGTCAATGGTGGCGTAGAAGATCTGACGCTGAACGACGCCGTGGAGCGCCTGCGCAATTCAAACAAGGTCGGCATGCCGCTGGCGTGGATCGAACAGGTCGGCACCGTCGGCGACGCGTTCCGCGATCCGCGCTGCTGGTCATCCTCGACGTTCTACCTGGCGATTGTCAGCGAGGCGGTCCAGCTCGCCGAACACCAGGGATTTTTTCCCCTCAAGGACGTCGCAGACGCCTCGATCAAACTTCCTTTCGACCACAACAGCCTGGTGGCGGCGGTCCAGGAGCGGTTGTTGTCCAAAGCCCTCTACAGCAGCCTGCCGCTGATGTTCCTGGGCCCGGAATTCAGCGCGCCGGAAGCGGTGAGCATTTTCTCCGTGGTGCTCGATCGCCCGGTGCTCAAGACCAGCATGCGCCAGCGTTTGCTGAAGATGACCGAGGCCGGTTATTTGCAGGAAACCGGTCGCAAAAAAAGCGGCGACGGCGGCCGCCCGCAACGCACGGTGGAAAATCTCAAACCGGGTAGCGTTTATCTGTTTGATCGGTGTTTTCTGGAGTAGCGCTTAGCGGGAAAGCGCAATCAGAGCCGTCTGATATTCGAGCGAGGAAGGCCAGCAGCGACCTACTCGATCACTCCAGTCCGGCAGTGAAGACCTTACCGGGGTTCATTAGCCCGGTCGGGTCCAGCGTACGTTTGATGGTACGCATCAGCTCCATCTCCAGAGGATCCTTGAAGCGGACCGCCGCGTCGGGTTTGGCTTGTCCCAGCCCATGTTCAGCACTGATGCTGCCGTTGAAAGCACGGGTCATACGGTAGATGACTTGCATGATCGCGTGTTCGCGGGCCTTGAACGAAGCGTCCGCATCGCCGACCGGCTTGCTGATGTTGTAGTGCAGATTGCCGTCGCCCATGTGGCCATAGGAAACGATGCGCACGCCCGGGAAGTCCTGTTGCAGGGCTTTGTCGGTGCGTTCAATGAATTCCGGTATCCGGCTCACGGGCACGCTGATGTCGTGCTTGAGGCTCGGCCCCTCATGATTCTGCGCCTCGGAAATACCTTCGCGCAGTGCCCACAGCGCCGCCGCCTGTGCCTGGTTGCTGGCAAGTACCGCATCGGTAACCCAACCCTGCTCAAAAGCATGAGCCAGGCCGTTTTCAAGCAACAGCGTCAATGGCGCATCGGGCACCGTGTCACGTAGCTCGATCAACGCGTACCAGGGATGTTTGGTTTCCAGTGGATCACTGCAACCCGCCACATGGTCCAGGACAAAGTCCAAGCTCTGGCGCGACATCATCTCGAAGCCCGTCAGGCGGTCGGCGCACAGGCTGCGAACATGGCCGATCAAGTCCACCGCCGCTTGCGGCGAAGGCAGCGCCACCCAGGCTGTCGCCGTGCTGTGGGTCGCCGGAAACAGTTTCAGCACCGCCGCCGTGATGATGCCCAGCGTGCCCTCCGAACCAATGAATAACTGCTTGAGGTCATAGCCGGTGTTGTCTTTACGCAAGCCCCGCAAGCCATTCCAGACGCGACCGTCAGGCAGCACCACTTCCAGGCCGAGGGTCAGCTCACGCATGTTGCCGTAGCGCAGCACCGCCGTGCCGCCGGCATTGGTCGCCAGGTTACCGCCCACCGTGCAGCTGCCCTGAGCCCCCAGCGACAGCGGAAACAGGCGACCGGCCTGGCTGGCGGCGTCCTGTAGCTGCTGCAATATCACCCCGGCCTCGACCGTGATGGTTTCATTGGCCAGGTCGATCTCACGGATGCGCTTCATCCGGGTCAAGGACAGCACCACCTGTCGACCGGAAGCGTCCGGGATCGAACCTCCGCACAACCCAGTGTTGCCTCCTTGAGGTACCAGCGCCACCCCAGCGTCATGGCAAAGCCGCACCACCGCCGCCACTTCCTCGGTGCTGCCAGGGCGCACCACCAACGCGGCCAAGCCTTGATAAGCGTTGCGCCAATCGGTCAGGTAGCCCTGCATGAGTTCGGGATCGCGCACCAGCCCGGCGGGACCGACCAAACGCTCGATGTTTTCGATCAACTCCTGACTCAACAGCGACGGCATCGTACCTCCTCAAGGGCGCTGGCCGATCTCGACCTGTTGCGCAGTCCAACCGGCGACTTGTTCGCTGAGCGACAGGCCAAGCCCTGGCCGGGTCGGCACGAGCATGCGTCCATCGCGGGTTTGCATGCGCTCGTTGAACAGCGGCTCCAGCCATTCGAAATGTTCCACCCAGGGCTCGCGGCTATAGGTGGCGGCTAAATGGATGTGCAGTTCCATGGCAAAGTGCGGCGCGATCATCAGCCCCGCCTGCTCGGCCAATGCCTGGACCTTGAGATAAGGGCTGATGCCACCGACACGGGGCGCGTCGGGCATCAGGTAATCGGCCGCGCGCAGCTTGATGAATTCCCAGTGCTCGGCAACGCTGGTGAGCATTTCACCGGTCGCGATCGGCGTATCGAATTGCTGGGCCAGCGCGGCATGACCTTCGGCGTCGTAGCAATCCAGCGGTTCCTCGATCCAGACCAGGTTGAGCGGCTCAAGGCGTCGGCACATGCGCTGTGCAGTGGGTCGGTCCCATTGCTGGTTGGCGTCGACCATCAAGGGGAAGTCATCCCCCAAGTGTTTGCGGATGGTGCTGACCCGGTGCAGATCCAGCGCCTGGTCAGGCTGGCCGACTTTGAGCTTGATCCCCCCGATACCCTTTTCCCGGGAGAGGTCGGTATTGATCATTAATTGTTCAAGAGGGGTGTGCAGGAAGCCACCCGACGTGTTGTAGCACTGGACAGAATCGCGATGGGCGCCAAGCAAGCGAGCCAGGGAAAGATTGGCCCGCTTGGCTTTCAAATCCCACAGGGCGACATCAAACGCACCGATCGCCTGGGTGGCCAGGCCGCTGCGCCCCACCGAGGCCCCCGCCCAGCAGAGCTTGTCCCACAATTTGGAAATGTCGCTGGGGTTTTCGCCAATGAGGCTGGGGGCGACTTCCTGGGCGTGGGCAAATTGCCCCGGGCCACCGGCGCGCTTGGAATAGCTGAACCCCAGGCCACGGTGGCCGTCCCTGGTTTCGATTTCCACAAACAGAATAGCGATTTCGGTCATTGGCTTTTGCCGACCGGTCAGCACCTTGGCATCGCTGATGGGGTTGGCCAATGGCAGAAAAACCGAGGCCACGCGCACCCAGGCAATGCGATCGTCATCGGCAGAAGACAGTTGAGGCGTGTCTTGCATGGCTATGCTCCGAACGTTTGGGTTCGGCTGCTGCAACACGGGTTCGTGTTACAGCAGCAATTGCAATGGGCTAGCTGCGCATCAATTCGATAGCAGCGCTTTTCCTGTTGCGAATGACCGTCACCAGGTGCCAGGAGATGGAGGCGGCGGCCAAGATGAGAAAGCCCGCTGAGATGGGATTGGTCAGGAAGCCGCCGAAGTTGCCATCGGACAGCATCAAGCCACGGCGCAAGTTGGTTTCAGCCATCGGACCGAGGATGAAGCCGATGATGAACGGTGCAATCGGCAAACCGGCTTTGACGAACCCGTACCCCAGCAAGCCAAACAGCAACACCGCCCAGACGTCGAAGATTCGGCTGTTCAGGCCAAAGGCGCCGACCACACAGAGCACCAGGATAATCGGCAACAGAATGTGCTTGGGCACCGCCAGCAGTTTGATGAACATGCGCAGGCCGTAGAACTCGAGCACCAGCATCAGCACGGAAGCGAGGATCAGCGCGGCGAAAATCGTGTAGACCAGCGGTGCCTGGCTGATGAACAGCAGGGGCCCGGGCTGGATGCCGTGGATCATGAAACCGCCCAGCATCACCGCCGTGGTGGTATCGCCGGGAATGCCCAGCGTCAGCAGCGGAATCATCGCGCCACCGATGCCGGCATTGTTAGCGGTCTCGCTGGCGACCACGCCGTCGATCTTGCCTTTGCCGAATTCCTCAGGGGTTTTCGAGCGTTTCTTGGCCACGATGTAAGAGACGATGTTCGACGTACCGGCACCGATGCCGGGCAAGATGCCTATACCAAGGCCAATCAGGGATGAACGAGTGGCGTTGGGCAGTTGGCCGACAAATTCCTTCATCGAAAAGCCGAAACCTTTCACGCCTTTCATGCTGACGTGCTGTGGTTTGGCCCGGTGGCTCAGGCGCGCACTCTCAGCAAACTTCAGCACTTCGGCGACGGCGAACATACCGATCATGACCGTCAACATGGCGAAGCCGCCATTGAGGCTCGGCAGGTCAAAGGTAAAGCGACGGATGGCCTCGACCGGGGCGATCCCCACCGTGGAGAAGGCAAAGCCCAGGGCACCGGCAAACAAGCCTTTGACCAGCGAGCCGGTGGACAGCGTAGCGATCAATGTCAGCGAGAAAATCGCGATGGAAAAGTATTCGTGCGGGCCAAAGCTCAGGGCCAGTTCCGCCAGGATCGGGGCGATGAACATCAACGCCGCGATACTGAAAATCGTGCCGAGAAACGAGAACACCACGCCAATCCCAAGGGCCTTGACGCCATGGCCTTGTTTCATCAGCGGCCAACCATCGAACGTCGTCGCGATGGAGGCCGGCGTTCCCGGTATGTTGAGCAATATCGCCGATATCAGCCCTCCAGAGGTGGCGCCGACGAACAGTGCCACCAGCAACGCCAGGCCAGGACCTGGCCCCATCGAGTAGGTCAGCGGCAAGCACAATGCGATCGCCATGGTAGCCGAGAGCCCGGGCACCGCACCAAAAACGATCCCCACCGCAACGCCGAGGGTGATAAGGAGAAAAACGTAGGGTGTAAGTACGGCCGCGAAGCCTGTTTGCATGAGTTCAATCATGGCCGTCCCCTAGAAATCCAATAAACCGACAGGCAGGAGCAAGTCGAAGCCATGGCGAAAAATGTAAAAAATCAGAACTGCCGAAACGACCGCTATCAACGCGTATTGAAGATGCTTGACCTTTTGTTCCGCGGGGGTCAGTACGATGAACTGGGCATAGAGATACAGCACCGTCATGATCACGAAACCCACGGTCTCCAGCAGCGCTGTAAAAAGCAGCACCAATGCCAGGGATTTGAAGACCGTTGGATAATCGATCGACTCAGGCTTTTCCGCCGGTTCAGGGCTTTTGTCCGGCAGCTTTCGCCACGCCCATAATTGCAACGCGCCCAACAGGCACAACGCGATGGCGAGCAGCCAGGGTACAAACGCGGCATCGACGAAACCGCGACGCGGCAGGTTCATGGTCAACACCAGATAAGCTACACCGGCGCCGAGCATGGCCAGGCCGGCAATCAGCTCTTTTCTTTTATAGGAATCCATACAGGCTCCTCTTGCTGGGAAGGACTGGTTGTCGGGCGCTGGCCAGCGTGGCGCGCACCCGAACCGTTACGCAAAATTATTTCGCTTTACGCATCTCGTCCTTGAACTCCATGAAGCTGTCGCGGGTTTTATTCAATGTAGCGATGGCTTCTTCGGGGCCCTGGAAGCTGACCGGCTGCTTGAAGGACTTCTTCAGTTCCTCGGCATATTCCGGCTCTTCGGTGATTTTCTTCATGGTGTCGGCCATTTTCTTGACGATGGCCGGGTCCGTACCTTTCGGGAAGGCAACGACGTAAGGCTTGTCCAGGATCAGGTCCACGCCTTGTTCCTTGAAGGTCTTGACGTCGCCCAGCAGCGCGTTGCGCTCAGCGTTGGGCTGGCCCAGGGCGGTCATCTTGCCGCTGGAAATGTAATCCTGGACCGAGCCATAGCTGATGGCGCCGAGGTCGATGCGCTTGCCCAGCAAGGCAACGATTTTTTCGGACACCGTGCCGCTGTCGACCATTTTCAGTTTCACGCCAGCGAGCTTCTCGAACATCAGGCCCTGCAGATGAGAGAAGTTGCCCATCTCGGTGCCGTAGGTGATGGTGCCGGGCTTGGCCTTGGCTTTTTCAATCAGTTGGTCGAGGCTGTCGATGCCCGAGCTTTTCGCCGAGACGAACACCGCGCCTTTGTCGACGCCGGCGATGCAGGAGATATCAAACGCATCAAAGCGGTCCTCCGACAGTCCCGCGACTTCGTTGACGATCAACTGGCCGGTGTGAGTGAACAGGATGGTATTGCCATCCGGCGCCGCGCTCTTGACCGCATCGGCGGCAATCGTCCCGCCCCCACCGGCCATATTGGTCACCACCATGGATTTGCCGGTGAGCTTGGTGAAGTACTTGGCCATCATTCGTGCGTTGAAATCCGTGTCACCGCCGGCGTTGGCAATCACCACCACCTGCACCGGACGGCTTGGCCAATCGCTGGCGTCGGCGGCCATCGCCGTGCCAGCGGTCAAGCTCAGGAAGGAGGCGATCAAAGAGGCGCAGAGTGTTTTCTTCATTATTGTTCTCCAGGTGCTGCCATTCATTGTGGGGTTGAAATTGAGCACAAAACGAGCACGCCCAGCGCTAACGCCTGGTGAGGCAGGCGCGCAGGCCTGAACGCTGGGATCGGGAAATTGGATTGCACTTGCGAGCCCGCACGGGGCTTTCGGGAAAGAGGGAAAGATAGCTGGCGTCCCGCGATAACGCGTGGGGACGGTAACCTACAAACTCGCTGGGCGGTAAATGTAGAAGACATGACTGCGCCTTTCGTTTTTATTATTTTCTTGGTCATACGTTGTCGTATGACTTGATCTCATCACCTATGCCCCATGTTGTCAACGCGGTTGTTCAGCGGCTCGCTGTGAATACGACGAACAGGGCTGGCGGCCAAGACGCAATTGAATCGTTGTTCCTGGCCTGAGCCGGCACAAAACTTTACTGTCAGCCATAAAAAACCCCCTGAATTCAGGGGGTTGGTTTTCTGTGAGGGTTTTCGGGTCCACGCCGACAGGCTGGCTCCCTTGCCTGCGCTACAGCCTTACTCAACCGTTACCGATTTAGCCAAATTACGCGGCTGGTCCACATCAGTCCCCTTGAGCACCGCGACGTAGTACGACAGCAGTTGCAACGGAATGGTGTAGAGGATCGGCGACAGGATGTCGTGGATGTGCGGCATGTGCACCACGTGGGTACCTTCGCCATTGGTCATGCCGGCCTTTTCGTCGGCAAAGACAATCAACTGACCGCCCCGGGCGCGGACTTCCTGCAGGTTGGACTTGAGCTTTTCCAGCAGCTCGTTGTTTGGCGCGACGGTGACCACCGGCATGTCGTTATCCACCAGCGCCAGCGGGCCGTGCTTGAGTTCACCGGCCGGGTAGGCCTCGGCGTGGATGTAGGAGATTTCCTTGAGTTTCAAGGCCCCTTCCATCGCCACCGGGAATTGCGCGCCACGGCCCAGGAACAGGGTGTGATTCTTCTCGGCGAATAGCTCGGCGATCTTTTCCACAGTGCTGTCCATGGCCAAGGCTTCACCCAGGCGGGCCGGCAGGCGACGCAGTTCTTCCACCAGCTTGGCCTCGACGCCTTCACCCAGGGTGCCGCGAACTTGGCCCAGGGACAAGGTCAGCAACAACAGGCCCACCAACTGGGTGGTGAACGCCTTGGTCGACGCCACGCCGATTTCACGGCCGGCCTGGGTCAGCAGGGTCAGGTCGGACTCACGCACCAGCGAGCTAATGCCGACGTTGCAGATCGCCAAGCTGGCGAGGAAGCCCAGTTCCTTGGCGTTGCGCAGGGCGGCCAGGGTATCGGCGGTTTCGCCGGACTGGGAAATGGTCACGAACAACGAGTCGGGTTGCACGACCACTTTGCGATAGCGGAACTCGCTGGCCACTTCGACCTGGCACGGGATACCGGCCAGCTCTTCCAGCCAGTAACGGGCGACCATGCCAGCGTGATAACTGGTGCCGCAGGCCACGATCTGCACGTTGCGGACCTTGGCGAACAACTCGGCCGCCTGTGGACCGAACGCCTGGACCAAGACCTGGCTCTGGCTCATGCGGCCTTCCAGGGTACGTTGCACCACGGCCGGTTGTTCGTGGATTTCCTTGAGCATGAAGTGGCGGAACTCGCCTTTGTCGGCGGCTTCGGCACCGTCGCGGTACTGGACGGTCTCACGCTCTACGCTTTTGCCATCGAGATCCCAGATCTGCACGCTGTCGCGGCGGATCTCGGCGATGTCGCCTTCTTCCAGGTACATGAAACGGTCGGTGACCTGACGCAGCGCCAACTGATCGGAAGCCAGGAAGTTTTCCCCCAGACCCAGGCCGATCACCAATGGGCTGCCACTGCGGGCTGCGACCAGGCGATCGGGTTGTTTCGCGCTGATGACCGCCAGGCCATAGGCACCGTGCAGCTCCTTGACGGTGGCCTTGAGGGCGACGGTCAGGTCCACCAGGTCCTTGAGCTTGTGGTTGAGCAGGTGGACGATGACTTCAGTGTCGGTGTCCGAAGTGAACACATAACCGAGCGCCTTGAGCTGTTCACGCAGGGCTTCATGGTTTTCGATGATGCCGTTGTGCACCACCGCCAGGTCGCCAGAGAAATGCGGGTGAGCGTTACGCTCGCACGGCGCGCCATGGGTGGCCCAACGGGTGTGGGCGATGCCCAGACGACCGAGCAGCGGTTCGGCGTCCAGCGCCTGCTCCAGCTCGCTGACCTTGCCCGGGCGACGCATGCGCTCAAGCTTCTCGTCGTTGGTGTACACCGCCACACCGGCGCTGTCGTAGCCGCGGTATTCCAGGCGCTTGAGGCCTTCGAGCAAGATTGCTGTGATGTTGCGTTCAGCAACGGCGCCGACAATTCCACACATGCTATTTCTCCTGGCTGACAGGCGCGCAGATCACGGTGATGCCGCGGGCCTGAATCTGATCGCGGGCCTCTACGGGCAGGCGATCATCGGTAATGAGGGTATGGACGCTGCTCCACGGCAGCTCCAGGTTGGGGATCTTGCGGCCGATCTTGTCGGCCTCCACCATCACGATGACTTCCCGGGCAACCTCAGCCATCACGCGGCTCAGGCCCAGCAGTTCGTTGAAAGTGGTGGTACCTCGAACCAGATCGATGCCGTCGGCGCCGATGAACAACTGGTCGAAATCGTAGGAACGCAGAACCTGCTCGGCCACCTGCCCCTGGAACGACTCGGAGTGAGGGTCCCACGTGCCGCCAGTCATCAACAGCACCGGCTCGTGCTCCAGTTCGCTCAAGGCATTGGCGACGTGCAGGGAATTGGTCATCACCACCAGGCCCGGCTGTTGGCCGAGTTGAGGGATCATGGCGGCGGTGGTGCTGCCGCTGTCGATGATGATCCGCGCGTGTTCGCGGATCCGCTTCACGGCGGCCCGGGCAATGGCGAGTTTGTACTTGGAGACGGTTTGCCCGTTATCGGCCACCAACTCCTGCGGCATCGGCACCGCGCCACCGTAGCGACGCAGCAGCAGGCCATTGGTTTCCAGGGCAGCTAGATCCTTGCGAATCGTAACCTCCGAGGTTTCGAAGCGCTTGGCCAGCTCATCCACACTGACCTCGCCCTGCTCTTGGAGCAAAGCAAGGATGTTGTGGCGGCGTTGTGGTGTATTGCGCTTCGACATGACGGGATAAGTTTCGATTCGAAAGATAACGTAAGCAATCAAAACCTATTGAAGGGATATCGTCAAGGCGGGAGAAGAAAAATTCAGAAATCCCCAAACACTGTGGGAGCGAGCTTGCTCGCGAAGAGGCCATGTCGGGCAATGATGCTTTACCTGATACACCGCTATCGCGAGCAAGCTCGCTCCCACAGAGGGGTTGTGGATAACTTTAGGGCTTCTTGATTTTTTCCGGCCGCTTCCAACCGTCGATATTGCGTTGGCGAGCGCGTGCCACCGCCAATTGGCCGTTATCCACATTCTGGGTGAGGGTCGAACCGGCCGCCGTGGTTGCACCGCTAGAGATATCCACAGGCGCCACCAAAGAGTTGTTGGAGCCGATGAAGACATCCTCACCCATGACGGTTTTCCACTTATTGGCGCCATCGTAATTGCAGGTGATGGTGCCGGCGCCAATGTTGGTGCGGGCGCCGACTTCAGCGTCACCCAGGTAGGTCAAGTGGCCGGCCTTGGCGTCTTCACCCAGGTGAGCGTTCTTGAGCTCGACAAAGTTACCCACATGGGCCCGGGCTTCCAGTACGGAGCCGGGACGCAACCGCGCAAACGGGCCGGCATCGCTGCCTTCGCCCATGACCGCGCCATCGAGGTGGCTGTTGGCCTTGATCACCACGCCTTTACGCAGGGTGCTGTCCTTGATCACGCAGTTCGGGCCGATGACCACGTCGTCTTCGATGAAAACTTTGCCTTCGAGGATGACGTTGATATCGATTACCACGTCGCGCCCCACGCTGACTTCACCGCGAACATCGAAACGGGACGGATCGCGCAGGGTCACGCCTTGGGCCATCAGGCGGCGGGCGGCGCGCAATTGATAGTGGCGCTCCAGCTCGGCCAGTTGCCGGCGATCGTTGGCGCCCTGCACTTCCATGGCGTCCAACGGCTGCTCAGTGGCAACGACCAGCCCATCAGCAACGGCCATGGCAATCACATCGGTCAGGTAGTACTCGCCCTGGGCGTTGTTATTCGACAGACGACTCATCCAGTCGCCCAGGCGCTCGGCCGGCACGGCGAGAATTCCGGTGTTGCCCTCGGTGATCGCGCGCTGGGCTTCGTTGGCGTCCTTTTGCTCAACAATCGCCGTCACCTGGCCGTCGGCGCTACGCACAATGCGACCGTAACCGGTAGGGTCATCCAGCTCGACGGTCAGCAGGCCCAACTGCTGGGGGGCGACGTGCTTGAGCAGGCGCTGCAAGGTCTCGACTTCGATCAGCGGCACATCGCCGTAGAGAATCAGCACCGTATCGGCGGTAATGAACGGGACGGCCTGGGCCACCGCATGGCCGGTACCCAGTTGTTTGTCCTGCAGGACGAAATTCAGGTCATCCGCCGCCAGGCGTTCGCGTACCGCATCGGCCCCATGGCCGATCACCACGTGAATGCGCTGTGGATCAAGTTGCCGCGCGCTGTGGATAACATGGCCGAGCATGGAATTGCCGGCGACCGGGTGCAAGACCTTGGGCAACGCCGAACGCATGCGGGTGCCTTGGCCGGCCGCGAGGATAACGATTTCAAGAGACATGACTGGCTACCAATCCTGGGTGGTCAGCGGCTGCGACCAGGTAATGAATGTGGGGAAAAGAAAAAAGGGTAGCCGAGGCTACCCTTTTTAATCAATCGCACAGAAAGCGGACGGCTTAGCCGCCGAACTTCTTGCGGATCTGCTGGACGGTGCGCAGCTGGGCTGCGGCCTCGGCCAGACGTGCGGCAGCAGAGCCGTAGTCGAATTCCGCGCCGCGCTCGTGCAGGGCCTTCTCAGCGGCCTTGACGGCCTCCTGAGCGGAGGCTTCGTCCAGGTCGGCAGCACGTTGCACGGTGTCGGCAAGGACCTTGACCATGTTCGGCTGAACCTCGAGGAAACCACCGGAGATGTAGAACACCTCCCGTTCCCCGCCCTGCTTGGTCAGAGTAATCGGACCTGGCTTCAAGCTGGTGATCAGCGGTGCGTGACCCAGGGCGATACCAAGATCACCCAGCTCACCGTGCGCAACCACAAACTCGACCAGACCGGAGAAGATTTCCCCTTCCGCACTGACGATATCGCAATGGACTGTCATAGCCATCTGATTGCCTCAACCTAAATTAGCGCCCGTTGCCGGGCGCCGGGATTACAGTTTCTTGGCTTTCTCGATCGCTTCTTCGATGCCGCCGACCATGTAGAACGCTTGTTCTGGCAGGTGGTCGTAGTCACCGTTGAGGATGCCTTTGAAGCCAGCAATGGTGTCTTTCAGGGAAACGTATTTACCCGAGGCACCGGTGAAGACTTCAGCCACGAAGAACGGCTGCGACAAGAAGCGCTGGATCTTACGAGCACGGTTTACCAACTGCTTGTCGGCTTCCGACAGCTCGTCCATACCCAGGATCGCGATGATGTCCTTCAGTTCCTTGTAACGCTGCAGCACGTACTGAACGCCGCGAGCGGTGTCGTAGTGCTCCTGGCCGATCACGTTCGGGTCCAGTTGGCGCGACGTCGAGTCCAGTGGGTCTACCGCTGGGTAGATACCCAGGGAAGCGATGTCACGGGACAGAACGACGGTGGCGTCCAAGTGGGCGAAGGTGGTCGCTGGCGATGGGTCGGTCAAGTCGTCCGCAGGTACGTATACCGCTTGGATCGAGGTGATCGAGCCTTGCTTGGTCGAAGTGATGCGCTCTTGCAGCACGCCCATCTCTTCAGCCAGGGTCGGCTGGTAACCTACTGCCGAAGGCATACGGCCCAGCAGTGCGGATACTTCGGTACCGGCCAGGGTGTAACGGTAGATGTTGTCGACGAACAGCAGAACGTCGTTACCTTCGTCACGGAACTTCTCGGCCATGGTCAGGCCGGTCAGGGCTACGCGCAGACGGTTTCCCGGCGGCTCGTTCATCTGGCCGTAGACCAGTGCCACTTTGTCCAGAACGTTGGAATCCTTCATCTCGTGGTAGAAGTCGTTACCCTCACGAGTACGCTCACCCACACCGGCGAACACGGAATAACCGCTGTGCTCGATGGCGATGTTACGGATCAGTTCCATCATGTTTACGGTCTTGCCTACACCGGCACCACCGAACAGACCCACTTTACCGCCCTTGGCGAACGGGCAAACCAGGTCGATAACCTTGATGCCGGTTTCCAGCAGTTCGTTGCCACCGGCCTGTTCAGCGAAGGTTGGCGCAGGACGGTGAATGCCCCAGCGCTCTTCGGTGTCGATCGGGCCAGCTTCGTCGATCGGGTTGCCCAGTACGTCCATGATCCGGCCCAGGGTCGCTTTACCGACCGGTACGGAGATGGCTGCGCCAGTGTTGTTGACGTCCAGACCGCGCTTCAAGCCCTCGGTGGAGCCCATCGCAATGGTACGAACCACGCCGTCACCCAGCTGCTGCTGAACTTCCAGGGTGGTTTCGGCGCCTTGAACCTTCAAGGCGTCGTAGATGCTCGGTACGCTGTCGCGTGGGAATTCCACGTCGATAACGGCGCCGATGATTTGAACGATACGTCCGCTACTCATAGCTGGATCCTCTGAATATTTGAACCGTTAAACCGCGGCAGCGCCGCCGACGATTTCCGAGATCTCTTGGGTGATCGCAGCCTGACGCGCCTTGTTGTAGATCAGCTGCAAATCGCTGATCAAATCACCGGCGTTGTCGGTAGCGTTCTTCATCGCGATCATCCGCGCCGCTTGTTCAGCTGCGTTGTTCTCGACCACCGCCTGGTAGACCTGCGACTCCACGTAGCGGACCATCAAGCCGTCAAGCAGCTCCTTGGCATCCGGTTCGTAGAGATAGTCCCAGTGGTGCTTGAGTTCCTGTTCCGGGGTCGCCACCAGTGGAATCAACTGCTCCACGGTCGGCTGTTGCGTCATGGTGTTGATGAACTTGTTGGATACCACGGACAGGCGGTCGATCCGGCCTTCCAGGTAAGCATCCAGCATCACCTTGACGCTGCCGATCAGGTCATTGATCGACGGTTCTTCACCCAGGTGGCTGATAGCAGCGACGACGTTACCGCCGAAGTTGCGGAAGAAAGCCGCACCCTTGCTACCGACCACGCACAGATCGATCTCGACGCCTTGTTCGCGGTTTACCGCCATGTCCTTGACCAGGGCCTTGAACAGGTTGGTGTTCAAGCCACCGCACAGACCACGGTCACTGCTCACCACAACGTAACCGACGCGCTTGACGGCGCGGTCGATCATGAACGGGTGGCGGTATTCCGGGTTGGCGTTGGCCAGATGACCAATCACCTGGCGGATGCGCTCCGCATAAGGACGGCTAGCAGCCATGCGCATTTGTGCCTTGCGCATTTTGCTGACCGCCACTTTTTCCATGGCGCTGGTAATCTTTTGCGTGCTTTTGATGCTCGCAATCTTACTGCGAATCTCTTTTGCGCCTGCCATGTAACACCTATCAGGTTAGCAAGCGGGAGCCTTGCGGCTCCCGCTGCGGCTTACCAGGTTTGGGTGGCCTTGAACTTCTCGATACCGGCCTTGAGGCCAGCGTCGATTTCGTCATTGAAGTCACCTTTAACGTTGATCTTGGCCATCAAATCGGCGTGATCGCGGTTGAAGAAAGCGATCAGCGCTTGTTCGAAGCTGCCGATCTTGGCGATTTCAATGTCAGTCAGGAACCCACGCTCAGCGGCATACAGCGACAGCGCCATGTCAGCGATCGACATCGGTGCGTATTGCTTCTGCTTCATCAGCTCGGTAACGCGCTGACCATGCTCAAGTTGCTTACGGGTCGCTTCGTCCAGGTCAGAAGCGAACTGGGCGAATGCCGCCAGTTCACGGTACTGGGCCAGGGCGGTACGGATACCACCGGACAGCTTCTTGATGATCTTGGTCTGAGCGGCACCACCCACACGGGATACCGAAACACCGGCGTTCACAGCAGGACGGATGCCCGAGTTGAACATGGCCGATTCCAGGAAGATCTGACCGTCGGTGATGGAAATCACGTTGGTCGGAACGAACGCGGAAACGTCGCCAGCCTGGGTTTCGATGATCGGCAGAGCGGTCAGGGAACCGGTCTTGCCAGTCACGGCGCCGTTGGTGAACTTCTCTACGTACTCTTCCGAAACGCGGGATGCGCGCTCCAGCAGACGGGAGTGGAGATAGAACACGTCGCCTGGGTAGGCTTCACGGCCTGGTGGACGGCGCAGCAGCAGGGAAATCTGGCGGTAGGCCACTGCTTGCTTGGACAGATCGTCATAAACGATCAGCGCGTCTTCACCGCGGTCGCGGAAGTATTCGCCCATGGTGCAACCGGAGTACGGTGCCAGGAACTGCAGTGCGGCCGATTCGGAAGCACTGGCGGCAACGATGATGGTGTTAGCCAGTGCACCGTTCTCTTCCAGCTTGCGAACCACGTTGGCGATGGTCGATTGCTTCTGACCGATTGCCACGTAGACGCAGAAGATGCCGCTGTTTTTCTGGTTGATGATCGCGTCGATCGCCAGAGCGGTCTTACCGATCTGACGGTCACCGATGATCAGCTCACGCTGGCCACGGCCGACAGGGATCATGGCATCGACAGCCTTGTAGCCAGTCTGTACAGGCTGGTCTACCGACTTACGCCAGATCACGCCTGGAGCAACTTTCTCGACCGCGTCGGTCTCGGTGTTGTTCAGCGGACCTTTGCCGTCAACAGGGTTACCCAGTGCGTCGACAACGCGACCCAGCAGTTCCTTACCAACCGGAACTTCGAGGATGCGGCCGGTGCACTTGGCGCTCATGCCTTCAGCCAACGTCGTGTACGCGCCCAATACCACGGCACCTACAGAGTCTTGCTCCAGGTTGAGGGCCATACCGTAGACGCCGCCCGGAAACTCGATCATCTCGCCGTACATGACGTCGGCCAGACCGTGAATCCGCACGATGCCGTCAGATACGCTGACGACAGTGCCTTCGTTACGGGCTTGGGAGGTCACATCGAGTTTGTCGATGCGGCCCTTGATAATTTCACTTATTTCGGAAGGATTGAGTTGCTGCATTGCTCTGCTGCCCCTTCAAACTCAAGATTTCAATGCTTCGGCAAGTTTCGCGATTTTGCCGCGAATCGAGCCATCGATAACCAGGTCGCCGGCGCGGATGACAACGCCCCCAATCAGGGACTTGTCTTCCTCGACTTGCAGGCGCACTTCCCGGTTGAGTCGTGCACTGAGAACCTTGGCGAGTTTGTCTTGCTGTTCTTGGTTCAATGCAAAAGCACTGGTGACTTCCACGTCTACCGATTTCTCTTGCTCGGCCTTGTACAGGTCGAAAAGAGCGGCGATCTCCGGCAGAAGCGGGAGACGGTCGTTTTCGGCAACGACATGAATGAAATTCTGTGCCTTGGCATCGAACTTGTCGCCGCACACGTCAATGAACGTGGCGGCCTTTTCTGCGCTCGTCAGTCGCGGGGCCTTGAGCACGCGCTGCATGGTGTCATCTTTCGACACCGCTGCTGCCAGGCCGAGCATGGCTGACCAATTGGCCAGTTGCTGGTGGGCCTGAGCGTGCTCGAAGGCCGCCTTAGCGTAAGGTCGGGCCAACGTGGTCAGTTCTGCCATGATCGCCCTCGCTTAGATTTCAGCAGCCAGTCGGTTAACCAGCTCTGCGTGCGCGTTTTGATCGATTGTGGCACCCAGGATCTTCGAAGCACCGCCAACGGCCAGGCTACCCACTTGGGCACGCAGCGCGTCTTTGACACTGTTGAGTTCCTGTTCGATCTCGGCTTGAGCCTGAGCCTTCACACGGTCAGCTTCGACGCGAGCCTGTTCACGGGCTTCGTCGACAATCTGGGTACCGCGTTTCTTGGCTTGCTCGATGATTTCAGCTGCCTGAGCCTTCGCTTCGCGCAGTTGCTGACCCACTTTCTCATGGGCCAACTCCAGGTCGCGAGCTGCACGGCTGGCAGCGTCCAGACCATCAGCGATCTTCTTTTGACGTTCGTGCAATGCCGCAATGACCGGAGGCCATACGAACTTCATGCAGAACAGTACAAAAATCAGGAACGCAACGGACTGGCCAATCAGGGTCGCATTAATGTTCACGCCAACACCTCGCAGTTACGTTGTCCATCACACCAATCTACTCGAGACATCCGAGTAATTAGCCAGCGATTTGACCAACGAACGGGTTCGCAAAGGTGAAGAACAGCGCGATACCAACACCGATCATGGTCACGGCGTCGAGCAGACCGGCCACGATGAACATTTTGACTTGCAGCATTGGAACCATTTCTGGCTGGCGCGCTGCGCCTTCCAGGAACTTACCGCCCAACAGGCCGAAACCAATTGCGGTACCCAGTGCGCCCAGGCCGATCAACAGTGCAACAGCGATAGCGGTTAGACCAACTACAGTTTCCATCTTTCCTCCCGACTTTTACGTCGTATGGTTTAGGTTTTTTAGATTAAAGCGGTAAAACAAATCGTTTCATGCCCTGGTCGGGCCCCTTCCCGTTTGACCGGGAAGGACATCAGACTAGTCGAGACTGGCCTTAATGGTTTTCTTCGTGCGCCATCGACAGGTAGACGATGGTCAGCATCATGAAGATGAACGCCTGCAGGGTGATGATCAGGATGTGGAACACAGCCCACGCCCACTGCAGAACTACACCCAGGCCGCTGAGCCACAGCAGGCCGCTGCCGAACATCACAGCGATCAGGATGAACACCAGCTCGCCGGCATACATGTTGCCGAACAGACGCAGTGCCAGAGAAATCGGTTTGGCGATCAGGGTCACGAATTCCAGCAGGAAGTTCACCGGGATCAGCAGCGCTTGAACCAGGATGTTCTTGCTGCCGAACGGGTGCAGGGTCAGTTCGCCGATGAAGCCGCCGATGCCCTTGACCTTGATGCTATAGAAAATGATCAGTGCGAAAACCGAGAACGCCATGCCCAGGGTCGCGTTCGGGTCGGTGGTCGACACGGCGCGGAATGGGATGTGTGCATCACCGGAGATCAGGATGGCCAGCTGAGGAATCCAGTCGACCGGTACCAGGTCGATGGCGTTCATCAGGAACACCCAGACGAAGATGGTCAGTGCCAGCGGTGCAATCACCGGGCTGCGGCCATGGAAGCTGTCTTTCACGCTGCCATCGACGAATTCGACCAGTACTTCAACGAAGTTCTGCAGTGCACCTGGCTGACCAGAGGTCGCCTTCTTGGCCGCCATGCGGAAAAGAAGAACGAAAATCAGGCCCAGTGCGACCGACCAGCCGAGGGTATCGACGTGGAAAGCCCAGAAGCCCATTTCCTTGGCTTCTGCTGCGGTGTGGGCAAAGCCCCAGCCGCCGTTGGGTAGCTGACCGAAGGTCAGGTTCTGCAAGTGGTGCTGGATATAGCCCGAAGCGGTTGTCTCTGCCATGGTTGCCTCAAACGCCCTAAGGTCTCGAAAGTCTTGTTCTCATTAGCAGGGGAGCGAACCAGCTGACCAGTTGGGTCAGCACGAAGACGCCGAATACAGCCAGCGGCGCCAATGGCTTCACACCTGCAAACGTCAGTGCAAACAGCACTGCCGTCAAAATCAGTTTCCCCGCCTCGCCGGCATAAAAAGACCGGACGATAGCCTGGGCTGCTCGGGCGCCGGAAAACCGAAAGGCCCTGTGAGCAAAGTAAATATTGGGAAGCAAGGCTATCAGGCCTCCGCAAAGTCCTGAGTATCCGGCGACGACTCCTTTCCATTGCCAGAGCGCCAATGCGGCGATCAGTACGACGGTGAATTGAGCCATCAGAACCGGGAAAACTGCCAGACGATGGAACGGCAAGCGGTTTGGCGTGCGGGTTTCCATCGCTTTTGCTCTCCAATAGTCGGCCGCCATAATTCAATAACTTGGCATAATTTGTGCCGACAAAATGCGCGCAGAGTATAGGGGCGGTTCTGCCCCTATTCAACTGCCAGGTAGTGATTTCCGACTGCGCGCTACAAGAGCAATTGTTTCAGCGAATGTGCGCAAGGACGCCTTGCAACTCATCGAGGGAGTTATAACCGATCACCAATTGGCCCTTGCCCTTCTTCCCGTGGCGAATCTGCACCGCAGAGCCCAGGCGCTCGGCCAGGCGTTGTTCGAGGCGGGCGATATCCGGATCGATCTTGGGGGCCTCGACAGGTGCCGGTTTGCCACTGAGCCACTGGCGAACCAGTGCCTCGGTCTGGCGCACGGTGAGGCCGCGTGCGACAACGTGTCGCGCCCCTTCAACCTGTTGATTTTCCGGCAAACCGAGCAATGCCCGGGCATGACCCATTTCCAGGTCGCCATGGGACAGCATGGTCTTGATGACTTCCGGCAACGCAATCAGGCGCAGCAGGTTGGCCACGGTCACGCGGGACTTGCCCACCGCCTCGGCGACCTGTTGCTGGGTCAGCTGGAATTCCTGCTGCAAGCGCTGCAGGGCCACGGCTTCCTCGATCGGGTTGAGGTCTTCACGCTGGATGTTCTCGATCAACGCCATGGCGATGGCCGTTTCATCCGGCACATCGCGGACCATCGCCGGGATGGTTTCCTGGCCAGCCTGCTGGCTGGCGCGCCAGCGACGTTCGCCGGCGATGATCTCGAAGCGCCCATTGGCGATCGGCCGGACCACGATCGGCTGCATCACACCCTGGCTCTTGATCGACTGGGCCAATTCTTCCAACGCCTGCGGGTCCATGTCTCGGCGCGGCTGGTATTTGCCGCGCTGGATCAGGTCCAGGGGCAGGTGCTGCAGCTCGCGCTGGTCGGCCTGTACGGCCTGTTCTTCCAGCGAGCTGACAGTCGGACCGCTGAGCAGTGCATCCAGTCCACGTCCGAGACCTCGTTTCTTGACGGCCATGGGGTTTCCTTAAGTTGGCTGGGCTGCAGCGGTGCGTGGGTTGCGGCGCTGACGGCGAACCATCTCGCCCGCCAGGGCCAGGTAAGCCAGCGCACCACGGGATTGTTTGTCGTAGGCCAGAGCCGGCATGCCGTAGCTCGGCGCTTCGGCCAGGCGGATGTTACGCGGGATGACGGTGTCGTAGAGCTGCTCGCCAAAGTGTTCCTTGAGCTGGGCCGAGACATCGTTCATCAGGCTCAGGCGCGGGTCGTACATGGTCCGCAACAGGCCTTCGACCTTCAGGTCCGGGTTCAGCAGTTCGGCGATTCGCTTGATGTTATCCACAAGGTCGCTCAACCCTTCCAGGGCGAAGTACTCGCACTGCATGGGGATAATGACCCCATCGGCGGCCACCAGGGCGTTGAGGGTCAGCATCGACAGCGATGGCGGGCAGTCGATCAGGATGTAATCGTAGTTTTCCCGGATCGGCGCCAAGGCGCTGCGCAGGCGGCTTTCCTTCATCTGCATTTCCAGCAGCACCACTTCGGCCGCCGTCAGGTCACGGTTGGCCGGCAGCAGTTGATAACCGCCATGTTCGGAGAAGTGCATGGCCTGGCCCAGATCGCATTCGCCGATCAGGACGTCGTAGATGGAGTTTTCCAAGCCATGTTTATCCACACCGCTGCCCATGGTGGCGTTGCCCTGTGGATCGAGGTCGATCAACAGCACCCGGCGCTTGGTCGCGACCAGGGATGCTGCGAGGTTGATGCAGGTGGTGGTCTTGCCCACACCACCTTTCTGGTTCGCTATCGCGAATACCTTAGCCATTCTTGCTTGTGTTCCCAATCATGCCGTGCGGCGCAGTATCAGCAGATGGCGTTGGCCTTGGCAACCGGGTACGGCCAAGGCGTGTTCGCTATCGAGGTGGAAGTCTGCCGGCAATGCTACCAGCTCATCGGCCGGATGAACGCCCTTCATTGCCAGCCAGCGCGTATCGGCGTCACCCAGGTGGCGAGTCCAGTTGCTGAAGTTTTCCATGCTGCTGAACGCCCGGGAGATGATCCCGTTGAACGGCTCGGCAGGCTGGAACGCTTCGACGCGGCTGTGGATAACTTGCAGGTTATCCAGTTTGGATTCGAGTTTGACCTGGGTCAGGAAGCGGGTCTTCTTGCCGTTGCTGTCCAGGCAGGTCACTTGCGAGTCGGGAAACAGGATCGCCAGCGGGATGCCCGGCATGCCACCGCCACTGCCGACGTCCAGCCAACGACCGTTTTCGATGAAGGACATCACGCTGAGGCTGTCGAGCAAATGCCGCGAGACCATTTCATCCGGATCGCGCACGGCGGTCAGGTTGTAGGCCTTGTTCCATTTGATCAACAGCGCCAGATAACCCAGCAATTGCGCGTGCTGGGCTTCGGTCAGGCTGACGCCGAGCTGACGGGCACCTGTGGATAACTCTTCAGCGTGTTGCGAGGTGACCATCGAACTCAAGCGCTTTGCTCCAACTGGCGGCCCGCGCCGCGTTTTTTCAAATGAATCATCAACAGGGAAATCGCCGCTGGCGTGACGCCGGGAATGCGCGAGGCCTGGCCCAGGGTCTCTGGACGGGTCGCGCCGAGCTTGCTCTGGATTTCTTTCGACAACCCGGAAATGCCGGTGTAATCGATATCCACAGGCAGCTTGGTGTCTTCGCTGGCGCGCAGGCGGGCGATTTCATCTTGCTGGCGGTCGATGTAACCGGCGTACTTGGTCTTGATCTCGACCTGTTCGGCCACTTGCGGATCTTCCGCGCCCTGGCCGGTGACTTCCACCAGCCCGGCGTAATCGATTTCCGGACGGCTCAAGAGGTTGAGCAGGTTGTATTCATGGGTCAGCGGAGTGCCGAATTTCGCCGCAATGGCATCGCCCTGCTCGGTACCGGGACGAACCCAGGTGCTTTTCAGGCGCTGCTCTTCCAGTTCGATACTCTCGCGTTTCTTGCAGAACGCGGCCCAGCGCACGTCATCCACCAGACCCAGCTCGCGACCTTTCTCGGTCAGGCGCAGGTCGGCGTTGTCTTCACGCAGGATCAGGCGATATTCAGCGCGGGATGTGAACATCCGATATGGTTCCTGGGTACCCAGGGTAATCAAGTCGTCCACCAGCACACCGATGTACGCCTCATCGCGGCGCGGGCACCAGGCTTCTTTGCCCTTGGCGAGCAGTGCGGCGTTGGCTCCGGCGAGCAAACCCTGGGCACCCGCTTCTTCGTAACCGGTGGTGCCGTTGATCTGCCCGGCGAAGAACAGACCGCCGATAGCTTTGGTTTCCAGGCTGTACTTCAAATCGCGCGGATCGAAGTAGTCGTACTCGATCGCATAACCCGGACGCACGATGTGCGCGTTCTCCATGCCACGGATCGATTGCACGATCTGCAATTGCACGTCGAACGGCAGACTTGTGGATATCCCGTTCGGATATAGCTCATGGGTGGTCAAACCTTCCGGTTCGATGAACACCTGGTGGCTTTCCTTGTCGGCAAAGCGATGGATCTTATCTTCGATCGACGGGCAATAGCGCGGGCCGACACCTTCGATTTCACCGGCAGCGGAATACATCGGCGAACGATCGAGGTTCGCCGCGATGATTTCGTGGGTGCGGGCGTTGGTGTGGGTGATCCAGCAACTGACTTGCCGTGGATGCTGTTCCTTGTTGCCCATGAACGACATCACCGGGATCGGCGTATCGCCAGGCTGCTCGGTCATCACCGAGAAATCCACGGACTTGCCGTCGATGCGAGGTGGCGTACCGGTTTTCAGACGCCCGACACGCAATGGCAACTCACGCAGACGGTGAGCCAGAGCAATCGACGGCGGATCACCGGCGCGACCGCCAGAAAAATTCTGCAAACCGATGTGGATAAGTCCGCCGAGGAAGGTCCCCGTGGTCAACACCACGGAATCGGCGAAGAAACGCAGGCCCATTTGCGTGACCACACCGCGGACCTGGTCCTGCTCGACGATCAGGTCATCGGCCGCTTGTTGAAATATCCACAGGTTCGGCTGGTTTTCCAGGATTTCACGGACAGCGGCTTTGTACAGGACTCGGTCAGCCTGGGCGCGAGTAGCGCGCACGGCCGGGCCTTTGCGGCTGTTCAATACGCGAAACTGGATACCACCCTTATCGGTGGCCATGGCCATCGCACCGCCAAGGGCATCGATTTCCTTGACCAGGTGGCTTTTGCCGATGCCACCAATGGCAGGGTTGCAGCTCATGGCACCGAGGGTTTCCACGTTATGCGTCAGCAACAGGGTTTTTGCCCCCATGCGTGCTGATGCAAGTGCTGCCTCGGTACCGGCATGACCGCCGCCGATGACGATCACTTCAAAACGGGAAGGGAAATCCACCACGCACCTCGTGCCTGCTTTATTCAGGTAATTCGGAAATAGGTTTTGAGTCTGGCCCTGGGCGTTTTTCGAGCCAGGTCGGCAAGTATAGGGACTTCGCCCTTTCTAAAGAACCCTTTGCACAAAATTTAACCAGCTGTGGAGAACTCGCGGTTAAAAAAATAAAAAAGAAAGAAATTTATAAAATCTTTGTTTTTATGTTTATTCTTACTGACCACGCTATCTGTGGATAAAGCTCTGTAGGCCTTATTTTTCAATATGTACAGAGATTCAAAACCCTGTGGTCATGTGCCAGTGAGGGGCTTGGATAACCGGTGTAAGCCTGTGGATGAATGAGGTGGTTATCCACAGAGACGGTTATCTTCAGTTTTGGAGGCCGCTTATCAACCGACCTCAATGGCAGTTATTCACAGGGCTTAATCCACAAAAACAGCCGCTACGAGGTCGCAGCAGCATCCACAGATAAGCCGCCATCAAGGGCAATCGGTTTAAAAAAGAGAGGAGGAACCGGGTTTGCGTTGCACTCGATTGGCTTTCGAGGACAAACCCGGTTGCAGAGGTGGGGCTATTTACCGATGCAGAAGCTGGAAAAGATCCGGCCCAGCAAGTCATCGGAGCTGAAGGCACCGGTAATTTCCCCCAGGGACTGTTGCGCCTGGCGCAGGTCTTCGGCCAACAACTCACCAGCCCCCGCCAAGGTCAGCTGCGCCCGACCGTGTTCCAGGGCTGCACTGGCATGGCGCAACGCTTCCAGATGCCGTCGGCGAGCGCTGAAGCTGCTTTCAGAGGTCTGCTCGTAGCCCATGCAGGCCTTGAGGTGCTCGCGCAGCAACTCCAGGCCTTCACCCGCCGACTTCGCGCTCAGGCTGATGGTTACGTGCCCGTCATCGCTGACGTCCAGGGCGATCGCTTCCCCAGTCAAATCGGCCTTGTTGCGAATCAGGGTGACTTTCGCCGGATCTGGACGGACCTCGAGGAATTCAGGCCATAAGGCAAAGGGATCGTCCGCTTCCGGCGCGGTGGCATCCACCACCAGCAATACCCGGTCGGCTTCACCGATGGCCTTGAGCGCCCGTTCGACGCCGATTTTTTCCACCTGGTCCTCGGTGTCGCGCAAACCGGCCGTGTCCACCACGTGCAGCGGCATGCCGTCGATGTGGATATGTTCACGAAGGATGTCCCGGGTGGTGCCGGCGATCTCGGTGACAATCGCCGCCTCGCGGCCGGCCAGGGCATTCAACAGGCTGGACTTGCCGGCATTCGGTCGTCCAGCGATCACCACAGTCATCCCGTCGCGCAACAAGGCACCCTGCCCGGCTTCGCGCAGTACTGTGGATAACTCATCGCGCACCTTATCGAGCATGCTCAGCACGTGGCCATCGGCGAGGAAGTCGATTTCCTCTTCCGGAAAGTCGATCGCCGCCTCGACGTAGATCCGCAGGCCGATCAATTGTTCGGTGAGGTTATGCACACGCTGGGAAAACGCTCCTTGCAAGGACCGCAATGCGTTGCGGGCGGCCTGGGCAGAACTGGCTTCGATCAAATCGGCAATCGCCTCGGCCTGGGCCAGGTCGAGCTTGTCGTTGAGGAAAGCCCGTTCGCTGAACTCACCCGGACGGGCCAGGCGGCAGCCCAGTTCAAGGCAACGTTTGAGCAGCATGTCCAGCACGATAGGACCACCGTGCCCTTGCAGTTCCAGCACGTCTTCGCCGGTGAACGAGTTTGGCCCTGGGAAATACAAGGCCAGCCCTTCGTCCAGCACCTGCTGGTCATCACTGAAAAACGGGCCGTAATGCGCGAACCGCGGCTTGAGTTCACGACCGCTGATTGCCTTGGCTGCGGCACTGGCCAAGGGCCCCGAAATACGGACGATGCCGACACCGCCGCGACCTTGGGCGGTGGCAACGGCGGCGATGGTTTCACGCGGTGCGCTCATAAACCGGTATCCAGACAAAAATGGCAGATAGCAAAACGCCCCACTAGGGGGCGTTTTGTGTGGTTATCCACAGAGCAAGTTACGCCTCGGCTTTTTTCGTCGCCGCTTCGATCTTACGCGTGATGTACCACTGCTGAGTGATGGACAACACGTTGTTCACAACCCAGTACAGCACAAGACCCGCCGGGAACCACAGGAAGAAGAAGGTGAAGATGATTGGCATCATTTTCATGACCTTCGCCTGCATCGGGTCCGGAGGCGTTGGGTTCAGTTGCTGCTGGATGAACATGGTCGCGCCCATGATGATCGGCAGGATGAAGAACGGATCCTTGATCGACAGGTCGGTAATCCACAGCATGAACGGTGCCTGACGCATCTCCACGCTTTCCAGCAGAACCCAGTAAAGCGCGAGGAACACGGGCATTTGCACAAGAATCGGCAAGCATCCACCCAGCGGGTTGATCTTCTCTTTCTTGTACAGCTCCATCATGGCCTGGGACATTTTCTGCCGGTCATCGCCATGTTGTTCTTTCAGGGCGGCCAGTTTCGGTGCCACTGCACGCATGCGCGCCATGGATTTGTAGCTGGCGGCCGACAACGGGAAGAAAATCCCCTTGATCAGCATGGTCAGGAAAATGATCGACCAGCCCCAGTTACCGACGATGCTGTGGATATGTTGCAGCAGCCAGAAGATCGGCTGGGCAATAAACCACAGGAAGCCGTAGTCCACGGTCAGTTCCAGGCCTGGGGACAACTCTTTCAGCACCGCCTGGCTTTTTGGACCGGCATACAGAATGGCGCTGGTTTCGGCTTTTGCACCTGGCGCGGCAGTCAATGTCGGGCCGGTGTAACCGATGATGAAGTTGCCCTTGCTGTCTTTACGCGTCTGGACGACGTTGCTGTCGCCTTTCTGCGGAATCCAGGCTGTTACAAAATAGTGCTGCAGCCAGGCAACCCAACCACCTTGGACGGTTTCCTTGAGCTGGGCCTTGTCCATGTCCTTCATGGATACTTTTTTGTACGGCTCCGAACTTGTCCACAGGGCGGCGCCCAGGTAAGTCGCAGTGCCGGTGGCCGTGCTGGAGGAAGGATCGTCGCTGGCGTCACGCTTGAGCTGCGCGAACATCGCGCCGGACCAAGGCTGGGCACTCTGGTTGTCGATCAGATAAGAGACGGTTACGTCGTACATGCCACGTTTCACGGTGAAACGCTTGATGTAGTTGACGCCATCCTTGCTGAACTTCAGGTCCACGACCAGTTGGTCCTGACCGTCAGCCAGTTGATAAGTCTTCTTCTCGGCAGAGTAGACCGGGCGGCCGGCCGGGTTCGAATCCGGGCCGTTGGTACCGATCAGGCCACTTTGGGCCAGATAGGTGCGCTCGTTACCGTTGTCAAACAACTGGAACGGGATTTCCGGATGATCCTGGCGACGTGGGTACAGCGGCAGCTTCAGCTGGGCGATGTCACCACCCTGTGGATCGATTGCCAGCTCGAGCACGTCCGTTTTGATCTGGATGAGATCTTTGCTTACGGCCACAGGGGCTTCGGCAGGAGCGCTGGTATCGCTTGCCGCGCGGGGGATGTCGTCATTGCTGGCAGCGTTGTTGCCAACTGGAGCATCCGGCAGGCTCGGTGCGGTATTGCTGGCTGCAACATTCTGAGTCGGCAGGGCAGCCTGGCCATAGTCCTGGTTCCATTTAAGGACCATGACGTAGGACACGATTGCCAGGGCGACGATCAGGATCGTGCGTTTGATATCCATGATTACTCGGCCATCGAAGAAGAACGGGAGGTAGGGATAGGCGGAACCGGGTCATAACCGCCGGGATTCCACGGATGACAGCGACCTAAACGACGAAAGGTCAGCCAGCCACCGCGCAGGAGGCCATGATTTTCTATGGCTTCGTACGCGTAGCAGGAACAACTGGGGTAGAAACGACAGTGACTGGCCATCAAAGGACTAATGGCATAGCGATAAAACTGGATCGGAACGAGTGCCAGTTTACGCATCAGGACTGTCTACCCCTACAGTTTCGGTGTTGACTGCTGGTACTGGCTTGTTGCGCGCCAGACGCTTCCAGAGCTTGCCGAAATGCTGAATCAATTCGGGGTTTTCTACGTCACCCAAACCTTTGCGCGCGACGATAACGATGTCCCATCCAACCAGTGAATCCTGGTTCAGGCGAAACGATTCGCGCATCAGACGTTTGAGGCGATTGCGCTGAACGGAGAGCTTGACGCTCTTTTTCCCGATAACCAGCCCTAGTCGGGGGTGATCGAGATCGTTACTGCGCGCAAGGAGCAGGAGATTTTTCCCCGGAACCTTGCCGGTAGGGGAGTCAAAGACTGCCTTGAAATGCCGGGGTGTAAGCAGACGCTTTTCCCGACTGAAGTCCTGACTCACCTCCAGTGCCGGATTATCAAACTGCCAGACGCGCACGACCTTTGGCGCGACGACGCGACAGGACGGCACGACCGTTCTTGGTAGCCATGCGAGCACGGAAACCGTGGGTACGAGCGCGTTTGATAGTGCTTGGTTGGAAAGTACGTTTCATGTCGTGTTACCTGGTTCGTCCACAACGGGCCGGAATGGCCCCCGTTTTAAGAGACCGGGGATTCTAGAGAAAGCAAGCCTCTAGGTCAATTTCCAACCAGCGTTTCCTTTAAATAGATATCCAGCCGCTTTCGGCGGATTCATCACACAGCGCTAGATATAGAAATAAAGAAGGGAATTATTTAAAGCTTTTCTGTAAAGCTTATAAAAGCAAGGGCGCCACCTTTCTGTGGATAACCAGGCTCAGACCTTGTAATCCGCCATGTACAGAGAATGACAACTACAGGGGAAAGCGGTGTCCAGCCTGTGCTGCGCTGTCGGATAAGCTGTGGGTGGAATGCATGGTTATCCACAGGGCGGTTATCCACCGAGTTTTGCCCCCACTTGTGCAACGACCTCAGGCACGGTTATCCACAGAGCTTATCCACTGACCGCCGGTCGCCTTTCTCTGAGTTAACGCATTGATAAATCATGAGCGATGAGCAACCTGCGTGTGGATAAGTGCACGTCTGCTCGCTACAATGGCCGCTTGTTTTTGCCTCACCGGCTTTCAACTTAGGGGATATCCGTGTCAGTGGAACTTTGGCAGCAGTGCGTGGAGCTTTTGCGCGATGAGCTGCCTGCCCAACAATTCAACACTTGGATCCGTCCACTACAGGTCGAAGCCGAAGGCGACGAGTTGCGTGTCTATGCACCGAACCGTTTCGTTCTCGACTGGGTCAACGAAAAGTACCTGGGCCGGGTCATGGAACTGCTCGACGAGCATGGCAATGGCATGGCACCTGCGTTGTCCTTATTAATAGGCAGCAAACGCAGCTCGGCACCCCGCGCTGCACCCAATGCGCCGCTGGCCGCCGCCGCATCACAGGCCCAGCAGGCTGCCCCGGCACCGGTGAACAACCATGCCGCCCCGGCACCTGCCCCCGCCCCGAGCAAACGCAACACGCAAAAAGTTGCCGAGGTCAGCGAAGAACCTTCCCGGGACAGCTTCGACCCCATGGCCGGTGCCAGCTCCCAGCAGGCTCCGGTGCGGGCCGAACAGCGCACCGTCCAGGTCGAAGGCGCGCTCAAGCACACCAGCTACCTGAACCGAACCTTTACCTTTGAGAATTTCGTCGAAGGTAAATCCAACCAACTGGCCCGCGCGGCGGCCTGGCAGGTCGCGGACAACCCCAAGCACGGTTACAACCCGCTCTTCCTTTATGGCGGCGTCGGCTTGGGTAAGACCCACTTGATGCACGCGGTGGGCAACCACCTATTAAAGAAGAACCCGAATGCCAAGGTCGTGTACCTGCATTCCGAGCGTTTCGTGGCCGACATGGTCAAGGCGCTGCAACTGAACGCCATCAACGAGTTCAAGCGCTTCTACCGTTCGGTGGATGCCTTGCTGATCGACGACATTCAGTTCTTCGCCCGCAAGGAACGTTCCCAGGAAGAGTTTTTCCACACCTTCAACGCATTGCTTGAAGGTGGGCAGCAGGTCATTCTCACCAGTGACCGCTACCCGAAAGAGATCGAAGGTCTCGAAGAACGCCTCAAGTCGCGTTTCGGCTGGGGCCTGACGGTGGCCGTCGAGCCGCCGGAGCTGGAAACCCGGGTCGCGATCCTGATGAAGAAAGCCGACCAGGCCAAGGTCGAGCTGCCTCACGACGCAGCCTTCTTCATCGCCCAGCGTATCCGCTCGAACGTACGTGAGCTCGAAGGTGCCCTCAAGCGGGTGATCGCCCATTCGCACTTCATGGGCCGCGATATCACCATCGAGTTGATTCGCGAATCCTTGAAGGACTTGTTGGCGCTCCAGGACAAATTGGTTTCTGTGGATAACATTCAGCGAACGGTTGCCGAATACTACAAAATCAAGATATCCGACCTGCTGTCCAAACGCCGTTCGCGTTCGGTGGCACGTCCGCGTCAGGTGGCCATGGCCCTTTCCAAGGAACTGACCAACCACAGCCTGCCGGAAATCGGCGATGTGTTTGGCGGACGCGACCACACCACCGTGCTGCACGCCTGCCGCAAGATCAACGAACTTAAGGAATCCGACGCGGACATCCGCGAGGACTACAAGAACCTGCTGCGTACACTGACCACTTGATGACCACCAGCGCAGCTTATTAAGGCAAGGGACTAGACCATGCATTTCACCATTCAACGCGAAGCCCTGTTGAAACCCCTGCAACTGGTCGCAGGCGTCGTCGAACGCCGCCAGACCTTGCCGGTACTTTCCAACGTGCTGCTGGTTGTCGAAGGCCAGCAATTGTCGCTGACCGGTACCGACCTGGAAGTCGAGCTGGTCGGTCGGGTGCAACTTGAAGAACCGGCTGATCCGGGTTCCATCACCGTGCCGGCGCGCAAGCTGATGGACATCTGCAAGAGCCTGCCCAACGACGCGCTGATCGACATCAAGGTCGATGAGCAGAAGCTCGTGGTCAAGGCCGGTCGCAGCCGCTTCACCTTGTCCACACTGCCCGCCAACGATTTCCCGACTGTTGAAGAAGGCCCGGGTTCGCTGACCTGCAGCCTGGACCAGAGCAAATTGCGTCGCCTGATCGAACGCACCAGTTTCGCCATGGCCCAGCAGGACGTGCGTTATTACCTCAACGGCATGCTCCTGGAAGTGTCCGCCGGCGTTATCCGCGCCGTCGCCACCGACGGTCACCGCCTGGCCATGTGCTCCATGCAGGCCGATATCGGCCAGCCGGATCGCCACCAGGTGATCGTGCCGCGTAAAGGTATCCTGGAGCTGGCCCGTCTGCTGACCGAGCCGGACGGCAACGTCAGCATCGTGCTGGGTCAGCACCACATCCGCGCCACCACCGGCGAGTTCACCTTCACCTCGAAGCTGGTGGACGGCAAATTCCCTGACTACGAGCGCGTGCTGCCAAAAGGTGGCGACAAGCTGGTACTGGGCGATCGCCAGGCGCTGCGCGAAGCCTTCAGCCGTACCGCGATCCTCTCCAACGAGAAGTATCGAGGCATTCGCCTGCAACTGGCCAACGGTCAACTGAAGATCCAGGCGAACAACCCGGAACAGGAAGAAGCGGAAGAAGAAGTAGGCGTTGAGTACAACGGCGGCTCCCTGGAGATCGGCTTCAACGTCAGCTACCTGCTGGACGTGCTGGGCGTGATGACCACTGAGCAAGTGCGTCTGATCCTGTCCGACTCCAACAGCAGTGCGCTGGTGCAGGAGTCCGATAACGACGATTCGGCTTACGTTGTCATGCCGATGCGTCTGTAATCATCATGCCCAGCAGAAGCTAGATGTCCTTAAGTCGCGTCTCGGTCACCGCGGTGCGCAATCTGCACCCGGTGACCTTCTCCCCCTCCCCCCGCATCAATATCCTTTACGGCGCCAACGGCAGCGGCAAAACCAGCGTGCTGGAAGCCGTGCACCTGCTCGGGCTTGCCCGTTCATTTCGCAGCACGCGCCTGTTACCGGTCATCCAGTACGATCAACTGGCGTGCACGGTGTTTGGGCAGGTGGAGTTGGCGGAAGGCGGCCACAGCGCCCTGGGGATCTCGCGGGACCGGCAAGGCGAATTCCAAATCCGCATCGATGGGCAGAACGCTCGCAGCGCTGCACAGCTGGCCGAGATCCTGCCGCTGCAGTTGATCAACCCGGACAGCTTCCGTCTACTGGAAGGCGCACCAAAGATTCGCCGGCAATTCCTCGACTGGGGCGTGTTTCATGTGGAACCGCGTTTCATGACGACTTGGCAACGCCTGCAGAAGGCGTTGCGCCAGCGAAACTCTTGGCTGCGACATGGTACACTTGACGCCGTTTCGCAAGCGGTTTGGGACAGGGAACTGTGCCAGGCCAGCGCTGAAATCGATGAATACCGCCGCGCTTACATCAAAGCCTTGAAACCGGTCTTCGAGCAGACCTTGAGCGAACTGGTTGAGCTTGAGGGCCTGACGCTCAGCTATTACCGAGGCTGGGACAAGGACCGGGAACTGAGCACCGTACTGGCTGGCTCGCTGCAGCGGGACCAGCAGATGGGCCATACCCAGGCTGGACCACAACGCGCTGACTTGCGCCTTAGATTGGGTGCACACAACGCCGCGGACATTTTGTCCCGGGGTCAGCAGAAGTTGGTGGTGTGTGCCTTGCGTATCGCCCAGGGGCATCTGGTCAGCCAGGCCCGTCGCGGTCAGTGTATTTATCTGGTGGATGATTTGCCGTCCGAGCTGGACGAAGCCCACCGCCGCGCGCTGTGCCGCTTGCTGGAAGACTTACGCTGCCAGGTGTTCATCACCTGTGTAGACCACGAATTATTGAGGGAAGGCTGGCAGACGGAAACGCCAGTCGCCTTGTTCCACGTGGAACAGGGCCGTATCACCCAGACCCACGACCATCGGGAGTGAAGGCATTGAGCGAAGAAAATACGTACGACTCAACGAGCATTAAAGTGCTGAAAGGCCTGGATGCCGTACGCAAACGTCCCGGTATGTACATTGGTGACACCGATGATGGCAGCGGTCTGCACCACATGGTGTTCGAGGTGGTCGACAACTCCATCGACGAAGCCCTCGCCGGCCACTGCGACGACATCAGCATCATTATCCACCCGGATGAGTCCATCACCGTTCGCGATAACGGCCGTGGCATCCCGGTAGACGTGCACAAAGAGGAAGGCGTTTCCGCCGCCGAAGTCATCATGACCGTCCTCCACGCAGGCGGTAAGTTCGACGATAACTCCTACAAGGTCTCCGGCGGTCTGCACGGTGTAGGTGTCTCGGTGGTGAACGCACTGTCCGAAGAACTGGTCCTGACCGTTCGCCGCAGTGGCAAGATCTGGGAACAGACCTACGTCCACGGTGTACCTCAGGCACCGATGGCGATCGTTGGCGACAGCGAGTCCACGGGCACCCAGATCCATTTCAAGGCGTCGAGCGAAACATTCAAGAACATCCACTTCAGCTGGGACATCCTGGCCAAGCGGATTCGTGAACTGTCCTTCCTCAACTCCGGTGTCGGCATCGTCCTCAAGGACGAGCGCAGCGGCAAGGAAGAGCTGTTCAAGTACGAAGGTGGCCTGCGTGCGTTCGTTGAGTACCTGAACACCAACAAGACCCCGGTCAACCAGGTGTTCCACTTCAACGTCCAGCGTGAAGACGGCATCGGCGTGGAAATCGCCCTGCAGTGGAACGACAGCTTCAACGAGAACCTGTTGTGCTTCACCAACAACATTCCGCAGCGCGACGGCGGTACTCACCTGGTGGGCTTCCGTTCGGCGCTGACCCGTAACCTGAACAACTACATTGAACAGGAAGGCCTGGCGAAGAAGCATAAAGTCGCCACCACCGGTGACGATGCCCGTGAAGGCCTGACAGCGATCATTTCGGTGAAGGTGCCGGATCCGAAGTTCAGTTCCCAGACCAAGGACAAGTTGGTGTCTTCCGAAGTGAAGACTGCGGTCGAACAGGAGATGGGCAAGTACTTCTCCGACTTCCTGCTGGAGAACCCGAACGAAGCCAAGCTGGTTGTCGGCAAGATGATCGACGCCGCCCGTGCCCGTGAGGCCGCGCGCAAGGCCCGTGAGATGACCCGCCGCAAAGGCGCGCTGGACATCGCCGGCCTGCCGGGCAAACTGGCTGACTGCCAGGAAAAGGACCCTGCCCTGTCCGAGCTGTACCTGGTGGAAGGTGACTCTGCTGGCGGTTCCGCCAAGCAGGGCCGCAACCGTCGCACCCAGGCCATCCTGCCGCTCAAGGGCAAGATCCTCAACGTCGAGAAGGCGCGCTTTGACAAGATGATTTCCTCCCAGGAAGTCGGCACCTTGATCACCGCGCTGGGCTGCGGCATTGGCCGCGAAGAGTACAACATCGACAAGTTGCGCTATCACAACATCATCATCATGACCGATGCTGACGTCGACGGTTCGCACATCCGCACCCTGCTGCTGACCTTCTTCTTCCGTCAGTTGCCGGAGCTGATCGAGCGCGGCTACATCTACATCGCCCAGCCGCCGCTGTACAAGGTCAAGAAAGGCAAGCAAGAGCAATACATCAAAGACGACGACGCCATGGAAGAGTACATGACGCAGTCGGCCCTGGAAGACGCAAGCCTGCACCTGAACGAAGATGCCCCGGGCATTTCCGGTGAAGCCCTCGAGCGTCTGGTGAATGACTTCCGTCTGGTGATGAAGACCCTCAAGCGCCTGTCGCGCCTGTACCCACAGGAACTGACCGAGCACTTCATCTACCTGCCAGCCGTGAGCCTGGAGCAACTGTCCGATCACGCAGCGATGCAAGATTGGCTGGCCCAGTACGAAGTACGCCTGCGCACCGTGGAAAAATCCGGCCTGGTCTACAAAGCCAGCCTGCGCGAAGACCGTGAGCGTAACGTCTGGCTACCGGAAGTCGAACTGATCTCCCACGGCCTGTCGAACTACGTCACCTTCAACCGCGACTTCTTCGGCAGCAACGACTACAAGACCGTCGTATCCTTGGGCGCGCAACTGAGCACGCTGCTGGACGAAGGCGCGTACATCCAACGTGGTGAACGCAAGAAAGCCGTGACCGAGTTCAAGGAAGCCCTTGAATGGCTGATGGCGGAAAGCACCAAGCGCCACACCATCCAGCGATACAAAGGTCTGGGTGAGATGAACCCGGATCAGCTGTGGGAAACTACCATGGACCCGGGCTCGCGTCGCATGCTGAAAGTCACCATCGAAGACGCCATTGGCGCGGACCAGATCTTCAACACTCTGATGGGTGATGCAGTCGAGCCTCGTCGTGACTTCATCGAGAGCAATGCGTTGGCGGTGTCCAACCTGGATTTCTGATCTTCTGCGGTACCTCGTTCCAACAAAAAGCCAACGCTTATGCGTTGGCTTTTTTTTACATTTTAAAATCTCCACGCTCCTTCGGACCCGTCGGTCATAAACGGGGTAGCTCGGTAACATCCTGGCACAAAGCCTTCATTCTCAATGGGTTAGGAATCCGAGGAGAGTCCCGGATAACGGGAGCCTCAGATTTTCTGGCGCAGAACTTGCGTGTTTAATAACTTACACATCGTTTTTTTAAATTTACAGAGAGCGATGGGTTGAGGTGATACGAATAAATTCAAATGCCAAGGGTAGTCTCAATGAGCGGTACGCATACTTCCGATAATCTGGCGCAAGGGCTCAAGCCCCGTCATGTGACGATGCTTTCCATTGCCGGTGTGATTGGTGCCGGTCTGTTCGTCGGCTCCGGCCATGCGATCGCCGCGGCCGGTCCGGCCGTGCTGCTGGCCTACGCGGCCGCGGGTGCCTTGGTGGTGCTGGTGATGCGGATGCTGGGCGAAATGGCGGTGGCGTCGCCGGACACCGGCTCCTTCTCGACGTATGCGGACCGCGCGATTGGGCACTGGGCCGGTTTCACCATCGGCTGGCTCTACTGGTGGTTCTGGGTCCTGGTGATTCCGCTGGAGGCCAACGCCGCTGCGACGATCCTGCACGCCTGGTTCCCGAACGTGGCTATCTGGGTGTTCACATTGGTCATCACCCTGCTACTGACGGTCACCAACCTGTTCAGCGTGAAGAATTACGGGGAGTTCGAATTCTGGTTCGCCCTGGTCAAGGTGGTGGCGATCATTGGCTTCATCGGGCTGGGGGTGATGGCGATATTCGGTTTTCTCCCCACCAGTCAGGTCAGCGGTGTTTCGCACCTGTTCGACACCCAGGGCTTCCTGCCCAACGGAATGGGCGCGGTGCTAGGGGCAATCCTGACCACCATGTTTTCGTTCATGGGCACCGAGATCGTGACCATCGCGGCGGCTGAATCGAAGAACCCTGGCCAGCAGATCTCCAAGGCGACCAACTCGGTGATCTGGCGGATTGGCTTGTTCTACCTCGTGTCCATCTTCATCGTTGTTGCCCTGGTGCCCTGGAACGACCCACTCCTGGCCAGCGTCGGTTCCTACCAGACGGTGCTGGAGCGCATGGGCATCCCCAATGCCAAGCTGATCGTCGATATCGTGGTCCTGGTGGCGGTCACGAGCTGCCTGAATTCGGCGCTGTATACGGCGTCGCGGATGATGTTCTCGTTGGGCAAGCGCGGTGATGCACCGGCCGTTTCCCAGCGTACCAACAAGAGCGGTACGCCTCACTGGGCGGTGATGCTGTCGACTGGTGCAGCCTTTTTGGCGGTATTCGCCAACTACGTGGCACCGGCGGCGGTTTTCGAATTCCTGCTGGCCAGCTCTGGCGCCATTGCGTTGCTGGTGTACCTGGTCATCGCGGTTTCGCAGCTGCGCATGCGCAAACAACGCATGGCGCGTGGTGAAAAAATCGCTTTCAGCATGTGGCTGTTTCCCGGCCTGACCTATGCGGTGATTGTCTTCATCGTCGGGGCCTTGACCATCATGCTGTTCCAGGAAGCCCATCGGGTGGAGATCCTGGCGACGGGGCTGCTGAGTGTGTTGGTGGTGCTGTCCGGCGTACTGATACAGCGTCGCCGGATCGCAAAACCAGGAAGCGTGGTACAGACCATAGGGTGATATCCATTGTGGCGAGGGGATTTATCCCCGCTGGGCTGCGCAGCAGCCCTAAAGCAGTGAGTTCAATCTTCCTGGTACACCGAGTTGCCTGTTTGGGGGCTGCTACGCAGCCCAGCGGGGATAAATCCCCTCGCCACGGATGCATCCAATACCTAACTCGCGACAGACGCCTCACTCCCCGCCGCCACACTCTCCAACCGATACCCATACCCGTAAATCGTCAGCAACTGCCAACCCCGATCCGCTGTCAGCCCGAGTTTGTTGCGCAGGCGATAGATATGGGTGTCGAGCGGGCGGGATGAGGTCATTTCCTCGTGAGTCCAGAAGCGCTCGTAGAAGTACTCCCGAGACAGCGGTCGGCCCAGGTTGGCGAACAGGCACCGGGCGAGGCGGTATTCCCGTTCGGTCAGGCTGATGGGAATGCCGGCGCGGGTGATGGTCAGCTCGGCGTCGTCGAACGCCAGGTCGTTGAACACCAGCACGTCGCTGGCGGGCGCACGCTGCAGGTTGTGGCGGCGCAGTACGGCGGTGACCCGGGCCTTGAGTTCGTTGGGCCTGAAGGGTTTGCTCACATAGTCGTCTGCGCCGGCATTGAGGGCCTGGACGATGTCGTGTTCGCCGTCGCGGCTGGTCAGCATGATGGCGGCCGGTGGTGAATCCATGTGCTCGCGGGTCCATCGCAGCAGCGAAAGCCCGCTGATGTCCGGCAGTTGCCAGTCCAGGATCAACAGGTCGAAGGTTTCCCGACGCAGTTGCCGCAACAGGTCTTCGCCTCGTTCAAAGCTGTGCAGGGTCCAGGCTTGCTCGCCTCTGCCGGGGATTTGTTGCAGTGTCTGTTCTACCCGGCGCAGCTCGGCCGGTTCATCGTCCAGTATGGCGACACGCATGGAATGCGATTCCTTGATCTCGAGAGTAACGGACATCTTCAGGTGGCAATGAAATGCAGCCAGTGGCTGATTCGTTGTCATTGACCTGTCGCTGGCTGCGACAATACCGGCTCGCGGCACAGAGGGAAAGGCAGCAGCGCGCCACCCATCGAGTCCGTTATAGTCGTGGGCGTTTCAGCCTGTCGACTGATGCGGGCCAGTGAAGATATCCACAGTCCTTGAGTTCGGCCAGGAGGCCTATGAGTAACCAGCGTCGCCGTGAAAGTCGTGAACCCACCCAGGTCCAGCGGTTGTTTCGACAGTTGGTACGGGAGTGGTTGTGGATAAGTCTGCTGCTGTTGCCGCTGACAGCCTTGCTGTCATTGAGCAGTCAATCCCCGGGCAGCCGTTCAGGCGCTGCGTTGTTGTCGGTGTGCCTGGTGGCCTGTGTATTGGGCTTGTTACTGTTGCGCCCCCGCCTGGCCCTGTGGACAACGGTGGGTGGCATGAGCCTGGCCCTGTTGATCAGCGCCATGCTGGGCGCACGGGGTTGGTGGTGGTCACCCATGGCCAGTGTGCTGGGGATCATGTTCGGCTACCTGATCTGGAACTGGCGACGGCTGAGCGTGGTGCTGGCCTATTTCGGCTGGGAATTGGCACGCCTGGACGCCGAGCCCAAGGTCTTCCCGGAGCGTCGCCGTGCCTCCTACACCGGCAGCGACCGTTTGCAGGGCCAGATCATGGCCCTGGAGCAAGCCATGAGCCGCACCCGCGACACCCGGCGCTTCATTGCCGATGGCCTGGAATACCTGCCGGTCGCGACCATGATCAGCGATCCCCAAGGTAAGCTGCTGTTGGGTAATCGCAAGGCACGTGAGCTGTTCGGCCATGGCCTGGCGGGCGGTGACGTGTTGGAGCACCTTGGGCAATTGGGTTATCCGGGGCTGGAGCATGGGGTGCATCACCGGTTATCCACATTGCCCTTGGTGGAGTTTCGCGACATTCGTGAGCGCAGCTTGCGCCTGGAGCGGGCCGCGTTATTTCCGGTTGATGGCGATGCGCCGATTGGCTGGTTGCTGAGCCTCACGGACCTGAGCGCCGAACGTGAGGCGGAAGAACAGCGCAGCGTCATGCTGCGGTTCCTTTCCCATGACCTGCGTGCCCCGCACTCGGCGATCCTTGCACTGCTCGATGTGCAGCGGCACCAGGTGGGCGGTGATCATCCGCTGTTCGACCAGATCGAGCGCCAGGTGCGTCGCGCTTTGGACCTGACCGAGGGCTTCGTGCAATTGGCCAAGGCCGAATCCGAGGCCTATCAATTCCAGCCGACGCTGTTCGCCATGCTGGTGCTGGATGTGCTCGACCAGGCGCTGCCCATCGCCCAGGCAAAACGCATCCAGTTGATTCATGAAATTGAGGATGAAGAGGCGATGGTGAGAGCGGATCAATCGTTGCTGACCCGTGCCCTGTTCAATCTGCTGGAAAATGCCATCAAGTACAGCCCACCCGATGCCTGCATTTCCCTGCAGGTGCATTGCGTGTCGGGCTGGTTGATCTGCAATGTCGCCGACCAAGGCAAGGGCATCAGCGCCGAAGAACTGCCGGACTTGTTCAGTCAGTACCGACGGTTTTCGTCGGCCCAGGGGGTCGATGGAATTGGCCTTGGGTTATCGATGGTCAAGGCAGTGGTTGATCATCACGAGGGGAAAATCGAGTGCCACAGCGTGGTAGGTAAAGGCACAACGTTCAGCCTGCGCTTCCCGTTGCTGGAAGATTGAAAGATCGCAGCCTTCGGCAGCTCCTACAGGGCGTATCGAATCTCTATAGGAGCTGCCGAAGGCTGCGATTTTCTGGTGCTATAAAAACTTATGCACCTGCAGACGGGTTTTATGTGTTTAGGAAATATGTATTAAAAACATATACCTACAACATAAAATCAACGGATTTCGAAAAAACGGTACACAGGTTATCCACAGATCTCAAACAGCGGCTTGTTCCGTGGGGACTTCCGCGACAGGGCCGGGAGGAAGCGAACCCATTTCCCGTTGTGTCTGTTCATTCCAAGCCTGTACGCGGTCATTGAGCTCGGCGATGGCGCGGGGCCCGGTGCCTTCGGCATACATCGGCGCGCCGATCACTACGGTGATGACGCCCGGTTTTCTGATCCAGCCCGCCTTGGGCCAGAATTTGCCGGCATTGTGTGCAATCGGCAGCACCGGCAGGTTCGCGTTCACCGCCAATGCGGAACCGCTGCGGGAGAATTTGCCAACCGTCCCGTAAGGAACACGGGTGCCCTCGGGGAAAATCAGCACCCAGGTGTTGTCCCTCAGCAGCTCGTCACCCTTCTTCGCCACTTGCTTGAGCGCTAACTTGGGATTGTCGCGATCGATGGCAATCGGGCGCAGCATCGCCATGGCCCAGCCAAAGAACGGTACGAACAGCAGTTCACGCTTGAGGACCTGGCTCAACGGCTCGAAATAGGCCGAGAGGAAGAACGTTTCCCAGGTGCTCTGGTGGTTGGACTGGATCACGCAGGGCCGGTCCGGCACGTTCTCGGCACCCTTCACTTCATAGCGGATGCCCAGGAACACCTTGCTCAGCCACAGCGCGCATCGGCACCAGTACACATTGATGAAACGATAGCGCGCCCTGAACGGCAGGAAGGGAGCGATAAAAAAACTCAAGGTACACCACAACAAGGAACTGGTGCCCAGCAGCAGGTAAAAGAGAAAGCTTCTGATGGCCTGCAATATCGACATAGCGGCGTTTACCGTTGCGGGCAATGCCCGCCTGTTCAAGCGCTTCCCGAACAATCCTTGATCAGGATGTATTGGGAGCTCTAATTGTGGATAAGTTCAGCGGCAATCGCCGCCAGGTCGTCAAAAATCAAGGTGCCCACCGGCAGGGTCTTGCCCAGAGTCTTCTCGCCTTTCCCGGTCTTTACCAAAACTGGCTGACAATCGACGGCCTTTGCCGCCTCCAGGTCACCGAGACTGTCACCGACGAACCACACACCCGCCAAGGCCACATCGTAATGCGCGGCAATGGTTTTCAACATGCCCGGCTTGGGCTTGCGGCAATCGCAGCCATCGTCCGGCCCATGCGGGCAGTAGACGATCAAGCCGACTTCCCCGCCCTGCTCCGCCACCAGGGCGCGCAGGCGCTCATGCATGGCGTCCAGGACGGCGAGGTCATAATAACCGCGGGCAATGCCCGACTGGTTGGTGGCCACCGCCACCGTCCAGCCGGCCTTGCTCAACTGCGCGATGGCTTCGATCGAACCAGGCAGTGGCAACCACTCATCCACCGATTTGATGTAAGCGTCGGAGTCGTGATTGATCACCCCGTCCCGATCGAGAATCAGCAGTTTCAAGCGTTACCCCAGCAACGAAATATCGGCGACGCCGAGGAACAGCCCACGCAGACGCGCCAGCAGTGCGTAACGGTTGGCCCGTACGTTGGCGTCTTCGGCATTGACCATCACCGCCTCAAAAAACGCATCCACTGGTTCACGCAGTGCCGCCAGGCGAGCCAGGGTTTCGCTGTACTGACGCGCCGCCGCCATTGGCTGGACCGCCTGGTCTGCCTGCTGGATCGCCGAGTACAGGGAAAACTCGTTGGCGTTGTCGAAGTACTTGGCTTCGACGGTCGCCGCGATGTTGCCTTCGGCCTTGCTCAGCAGGTTCGAAACACGCTTGTTCACCGCGGCCAGGGCCGCTGCTTGCGGCAGTTGGCGGAACGCCTGCACCGCTTGTACGCGCTGGTCGAAGTCCAGGGCCGAACCCGGCTTCAGGGCACGTACCGACAGGTAGGTCGCGACCTCGACACCTTCATCTTCATAACGCGCACGCAGGCGGTCGAAGATGAATTCCAGCACCGCATCGGCCAGGCCGGCAGCCTTGACCTTGCTGCCGAACGCATTGACGGCGAATGCCACGGCGTCGTTCAGGTCCAGGTCCAACTGCTTGTCGATCAGGATCCGCAACACGCCCAGCGCCGCGCGACGCAAGGCATACGGGTCTTTGCTGCCGGTAGGCAGCATGCCGATGCCGAAAATGCCCACCAGGGTGTCGAGCTTGTCGGCGATCGCCACAGCCGCACCGGTCAGGGTGGTCGGCAGCTCAGCGCCGGCACCGCGGGGCATGTACTGCTCGTTCAGGGCCAGGGCTACGTCCTGCGGCTCGCCATCGTTGAGGGCGTAGTAGTAACCGGCGACGCCTTGCATCTCCGGGAACTCACCGACCATTTCGGTCGACAGGTCGCACTTGGACAGGAGGCCGGCTCGGGCCGCGCGCTGGGCGTCACCACCGATGCGTGGGGCGATGAACGCGGCCAGTTTCGAAACGCGCTCGGCCTTGTCGTAGACACTGCCGAGTTTTTCCTGGAACACCACGTTGCGCAGGCGCTCGTTGAAGCTTTCCAGGGGCTGTTTCTTGTCTTGCTTGAAGAAGAACTCGGCATCGGTCAGGCGCGGACGAACGACTTTTTCGTTACCGGCGATGATCTGTTGCGGGTCCTTGCTTTCGATGTTGGCGACCGTGATGAAGCGCGGCAGCAACTTGCCTTCGGCGTCCAGCAGGCAGAAGTACTTCTGATTGTCCTGCATGGTGGTGATCAGTGCTTCCTGCGGCACTTCGAGGAAACGTTCCTCGAACGAGCACACCAGCGGCACCGGCCATTCCACCAGCGCGGTCACTTCGTCCAGCAGGTTGGCCGGCACGATGGCGGTGCCTTCCTGCAGGGTGGCCAGCTCTTCGGTGCGCTTGCTGATCAGCTCGCGGCGCTCGTTGGCGTCGGCCAGCACATAGGCGGCACGCAGGTCGGCCAGGTAGTTGGCCGGCGAGGTGATGCGCACGCTCTGCGGATGATGGAAGCGGTGACCGCGGGAATCGCGACCGGCCTTCTGGGCCAGGATCGTGCAATCGATAACCTGGTCACCGAGCAACATCACCAGCCATTGGGTCGGACGCACGAACTCTTCCTTGCGCGCGGCCCAGCGCATGCGCTTGGGGATCGGCAAGTCATTGAGGGAGTCTTCGACGATGGTCGGCAACAGGCTGGCGGTCGGCTTGCCCTTGATGCTCTGGCTGTAGCGCAGCTTCGGGCCGCTCTGGTCGATTTCGCTCAGGTCCACGCCGCACTTCTTGGCGAAGCCCAGGGCGGCCTGGGTCGGGTTGCCGTCGGCATCGAACGCGGCCTGGCGTGGCGGGCCATCGAGGTTGATGCTGCGGTCCGGCTGTTGGGTCGCCAGGGCGGTGATCAGCACGGCCAGGCGGCGCGGCGCGGCGTACACCTGTTTGGCTTCGTAGCTCAGGCCAGCGGCTTGCAGGCCTTTGTCGATACCGGCCAGGAACGCATCGGCCAGGGTGTTCAGGGCTTTGGGTGGCAGTTCTTCGGTGCCCAGTTCAACCAGAAAATCTTGAGCACTCATTGTGCAGCCTCCAGCTTAGCCAACACTTCATCACGCAGGTCCGGGGTCGCCATCGGGAAGCCCAGCTTGGCACGGGCCAGCAGGTAGGCTTGCGCAACGGAGCGCGCCAGGGTGCGTACACGCAGGATGTATTGCTGGCGCGCAGTCACGGAAATCGCCCGGCGTGCGTCCAGCAGGTTGAAGGTATGGGACGCCTTCAACACCATTTCATAGCTCGGCAACGGCAGCGGCTGGTCGAGCTCGATCAGGCGCTTGGCTTCGCTTTCATAGAAGTCGAACAGTTCGAACAGCTTCTCGACGTTGGCGTGTTCGAAGTTGTAGGTCGACTGCTCCACTTCGTTCTGGTGGAACACGTCGCCATAGGTCACTTTGCCGAATGGGCCGTCGGCCCACACCAGGTCGTAGACCGAATCCACGCCCTGCAGGTACATGGCCAGGCGTTCCAGGCCATAGGTGATCTCGCCGGTGACCGGGTAGCACTCGATGCCGCCCGCCTGTTGGAAGTAGGTGAACTGGGTCACTTCCATGCCGTTGAGCCAGACTTCCCAGCCCAGGCCCCAGGCGCCCAGGGTTGGCGATTCCCAGTTGTCTTCGACGAAACGAATGTCGTGCACCAGCGGGTCGAGGCCCACATGCTTGAGGGAGCCCAGGTACAGTTCCTGGAAGTTTTCCGGGTTCGGCTTCAGCACCACCTGGAACTGGTAGTAGTGCTGCAGGCGGTTCGGGTTTTCGCCGTAGCGGCCGTCAGTCGGGCGGCGGCTGGGCTGCACATAAGCGGCGTTCCAGGTTTCCGGGCCGATGGCACGCAGAAACGTGGCAGTGTGGAAAGTGCCGGCGCCTACTTCCATATCGTAGGGCTGAAGTACCACGCAACCTTGCTCGGCCCAGTATTGCTGGAGGGCGAGGATCAAGTCTTGGAAGGTACGCACGGCTGGCGTAGGCTGGCTCACGAAATTCACCTGTTTCTTGGGCTGCGATTTAAAGAGCGGGAGTATACCCGATTCGTTCGTGCGCACGCCCCCTGGAGCCTTATGCCACGCTGCTTTTGGTGTTCTGACGATCCGTTGTACATGGCTTATCACGATCAGGAGTGGGGCACGCCGCTGCGCGATGCGCAGGGTTTGTTCGAGTTGCTTTTGCTCGAAGGGTTCCAGGCCGGGTTGTCCTGGATCACCGTTTTGCGCAAACGCGAGCACTACCGCAAAGTGCTGTACGGCTTTGATGTGCAGCGCGTGGCGCAGATGAGCGACGCCGAAATCGAAGACTTGATGCTCGACACCGGCATCATCCGCAACCGCCTCAAGCTCAAGGCCGCCCGTCGCAATGCCCAGGCCTGGCTCGCGCTGGAAGACCCGGTGGCGTTCCTCTGGTCGTTCGTGGGCGGCAAGCCCATCATCAACCATTTCAAAGACCGCAGCGAAGTGCCGGCCATCACGCCCGAGGCGCTGGCGATGAGCAAAGGCCTGAAAAAAGCCGGGTTCACCTTCGTCGGGCCGACCATCTGTTATGCGCTGATGCAGGCCTCGGGCATGGTCATGGACCACACCCAGGACTGCGACCGCTACGCCGAGTTGGTAAACGGCGGTTAGAATAGCCGGCTCGCAACACGGCCCATACATTCAGGAGTGACCTGTGGATAAGTTGAAAGGCGCCTTGCTGGTCGGCGCTCTGCGGTTGTTTGCGCTGCTGCCCTGGCGCGCAGTGCAGGCGGTGGGCTCGGCCATTGGCTGGCTCATGTGGAAATTTCCCAACCGTTCCCGCGACGTGGTGCGGATCAACCTCGCCAAATGCTTTCCCGAGATGGACCCGGCCGAGCGCGAACGTCTGGTGGGTCAGAGCCTCAAGGACATCGGCAAATCCCTGACCGAAAGCGCCTGTGCCTGGATCTGGCCGGCCCAGCGCTCCATCGAGCTGGTACGCGAAGTCGAAGGCCTGGAGGTGCTGAAAGAAGCCCTGGCCTCCGGCAAAGGCGTGGTCGGCATCACCAGCCACCTGGGCAACTGGGAAGTGCTCAACCACTTCTATTGCAGCCAGTGCAAACCGATCATTTTCTACCGCCCGCCCAAGCTCAAGGCGGTGGATGAATTGTTGCAAAAGCAACGCGTGCAACTGGGCAACAAAGTCGCGGCCTCCACCAAGGAAGGCATCCTCAGCGTCATCAAGGAAGTGCGCAAAGGTGGCCAGGTGGGCATCCCCGCCGACCCGGAACCGGCCGAATCCGCCGGCATCTTCGTGCCCTTCTTCGCCACCCAGGCCCTGACCAGCAAGTTCGTGCCGAACATGCTCGCTGGCGGCAAAGCGGTCGGCGTATTCCTCCACGCCCTGCGCCTGCCGGACGGCTCCGGCTACAAAGTCATCCTCGAAGCCGCCCCGGACGCGATGTACAGCACTGACACCGAAACCTCATGCGCGGCCATGAGCCAAGTGGTGGAGCGCTACGTGCGGGCCTACCCGAGCCAGTACATGTGGAGCATGAAACGCTTCAAGAAACGCCCGCCGGGCGAGGCGCGGTGGTACTGAAGGCCCGTTGCTTCATGAGCTAGTTGTGGTGAATGCAGGATTTGTGAACACCCAAGAACCCATGTGGGAGCCGAGCTTGCTCGCGATGACGGCACACTCAACATTGATGCAAGCAGACCCACCGCCATCGCGAGCAAGCTCAGCTCCCACAGTTTTTCCGGGCTGTTCACAAACACCGCATCCATCACAAATCCCTGTGGGAGCGAGCCTGCTCGCGATAGCGCCTTCACAGCCGCCACATAACTAACTGACCCCCAACCTCCTGTGGCGAGGGAGCTTGCTCCCGCTGGGCTGCGCAGCAGCCCCCCCTCGCCTAAAGCTTGGTCCCCCGCTGTCGATAACCCGAGGTATCCGCCAATCATGGACCGATGAAATGGACCTCTCCCTGAACGCTGCCAATATCCCGCCCGCCAACACTAACCTCACCCGCTCCGACCAGAAGTTGGTGAGCAATCCTCCAGCGGACGCCGTAAAGCAGCTGGCAGACGCCGGCCCAGCGGCTATCTACCACCCCAGCGAAGAAACCCAGCTCATGGTGGAATCGCCGGTGGTCATCGAAACCTGGATCGGTCGATCCCAATCGCCAGATTTCCCTCGATATGCCGCCATCACCGAGAGCGCGAAAAACACCCTGAAAAGCTCTTTCGAGACATTCCAGTCAACGCTTTCGGCAACCCATCCAGACTTGGCCGGCAAGAAATACGGCTTCACCGTCGAGGCCGATGGCAGGCTCAAGGTGCTCAACACGGCCGGCCAGCTCAGCAGCTCGGAAACCCGGCGGCTGACGGATCTGCTCAACGAATCCACGGATCTGAAAGCCGCAGCCGTTGCGTTCCGCGACGCCTCGATCGACATGGTCGACGCCGACTCGCCGTGGTCCGGCAGCTACCTGGGTCGCTACAACCTGACCCAGGAAAACTTCGCCAACACCATCGATCTGGCGCCGATGCTCAAGCGCCCCGGCTCGGTACCGCCCCAGGAGTTTTCGGACGGGTTGTTTTTCAATCAGTTGGCCTACAAAGGCGAACTCGCGACGCGAGAGACGGAAGCGGCAATGCTTGAGCGGCGCGCTGCGCAGCGATTCAGCGCGCAGGCCTGAAGGCTGGGTGTTTCGCTCAATCCCCCCGCCACAACTGCGATGTGCCTGATCCAACCCCTGTGGCGAGGGCACTTGCTGCCGCTGGGCTGCGAAGCAGCCCCAACCGGGCTAACGTATTCCCCCAGGCAAACCCAACGGAGGCCGAATGGATAACGGTCCAGGCAAACGCGTCATCGTCATTGGCGCGGGTATCGTAGGCGCATCCCTGGCCTACCACCTGGCGGCCAAAGGCGCGAATGTCACCGTGGTCGAGGCCGGAGGCATCGCGTCAGGCGTGACCGGCAGCTCATTCGCCTGGATCAATACCTCACACGCCGACCCCGACCCCATTGCGCCATTACGTGGTGCTGCCATTCAGGAATACCGCCGACTCGAAGCACAACTGCCCGGCCTGAAGATTCAATGGACTGGCGCCCTATCTTACGGCGCGAGTTCAACCGCTTTGGCAAACCGGATACCCCAATCGCAGATTCTCGAGCTTGAGCCAAACCTCAAGAACCCGCCTCAATTCGCTTCGTATGTGGCAGAAGAAGGCGCGTTGGACGCCGTAGCAGCAACCCATGCGTTGATCGCTGGCGCCCAGGTGAATGGCGCGAACGTTTTCACCCAAACGCCAGTGCTCGGCTTTAAAACCCAGGGTTCCACCGTGCTGGGCGTTGAAACCGCCGCGGGCGCCATCGAAGCCGATGTCGTCGTATTGGCAGCCGGCACAGGCACCACGAAGCTGACTGACCTGCTTGAAGTCTCCCTGCCCATAGAGGCTTCCCCGGCGATTTTCATTCGTTACACGTCGCAACCCAACCTGGTACACACCCTCATCTCCAGCCCTGAAATGGAAGTGCGGCAAACCCCGGAGGGTACGCTGCTAGCGGCCGAAGACTATCTGGACGGCGCCCTGGAAAACCAACCAGCGGCGATAGCAATGCGAACGGCCAACGCCATCAAGAACGAACTCCACGGCGTTGTCTCCCTGGATCTGCAATCGGCTCTTGTCGGGTTCAGGCCCATGCCCGCCGATGGCATCCCCATCATTGGCTATCTTCCGCAGGTCGGCGGCGTCTACGTATGCGTCATGCACCCCGGCGTTACCCTGGCGGCGATTGTGGGCCGTCTTGCCTGTGAGGAAATCATCGGCGACAAGCCATCCCCTGCTCTCAACCCCTGCCGTCCGGATCGATTTTTTCAAGCTCAGTGAGGGCTGAATGGCCTAAGCTCGCCTACTCCCCAATCAGCCAAGGAAGCATCAATGGGCATTCGCGCAAAAGACCGTCAGATCGATAACATCGAGCTCAATGTCAACGATATCGCCCGAAGCAAAGCCTTCTATGGAAGCGTATTCGGCTGGAACTTCGTCGATTACGGCCCGATCTACGCCGAATTCAGTGACGGCCGACTGACCGGTGGCTTCACGACCGGTGAACCCGTGCGCCCGGGTGGCCCGTTGATCATCCTGTACGCGGATGACCTTGAAGGCACCCAGCTCAGGCTCGAAGCCGCAGGGGCGACCATCAGCCGTGCTGTGTTCGCTTTCCCGGGTGGCCGGCGTTTCCACTTTATCGATCCGGATGGCTATGAACTGGCAGTGTGGTCGGCTTCCTGACGGCTGATTGATCACAAAGAGGCGCAAAGCCTCAATCGTGTCCATGATTAAGGGCCTGCGATAGCGTCGACGTTGGAATGGCAAAACCACCTCTAAATTCGTCGGACTACCGTCCAGCCAGAAATATCTCACTTCCTCTGGTTCATTAATCAAGGAGTCCCCTCATGAAAATCGACTTCACCGGACGTCACGTCCTGGTCACCGGATCCACCAGCGGTATCGGTTTTGCGACCGCCAAAGGCTTCCTGGAAGCCGGCGCCCACGTGGTCATCAATGGTCGCAGCGAGAGCAGCGTGGAAGACGCGCTGCAGCGCTTGGGCGAGCTTGCCTCAAGGGCGACTGGCTTTGTGGGCGATCTCAGCAACGCGCCTGGCTGTCAGGCACTTGTCGCCAAGCACCCAAGCTTCGATATCGTCATCAACAACCTGGGCATTTTTAAACAGGAAGACTTTTTCGAAACGCCGGACAGCGAATGGCAGCGCTTCTTCGAAACCAACGTAATGTCCGGCGTGCGTGTTTCCAGGGCCTACGCCCAGGGTATGGTCGAGCGTGGTTGGGGGCGGATTGTGTTTGTTTCGTCGGAATCGGGCGTGAACATTCCCGCCGACATGATCCACTACGGCTTCACCAAAACCGCCCAACTTTCCATCGCTCGCGGCCTGGCCAAGCGCCTCGCCGGCACGGGCGTGACGGTGAACTCGGTGTTGCCTGGGCCGACCCTTTCCGAAGGTGTTGCCCAGATGCTCCAGGCAGACGTCGAGCGCAGCGGGGAAAGCCTGGAAAAAGTCGCGGCGGATTTCGTCAACGAGCACCGCAGCACATCGATTATCCAGCGTGCGGCACGGGTCGAGGAAGTCGCCAACATGATCATCTATGCCAGCTCGGAACAGGCCTCGGCCACCACCGGTGCGGCGCTGCGCGTGGATGGTGGTGTGGTGGATAGCATCGTTTAGGGTCCTATGACACGTTGCAAAAAAACGCCGCTTCCTCATGAGAGATAAGCGGCGTTTTTTCTTTTGGAAGCGACATGGGTTGATATGACCGGTTTTCGGAGCGGTGAAGGGTTTGTTCAGCCTACCCGGTTTTCGATCAAGCGATCCGAGCCACCTTCGGCTACGCGGTTTTCGATCAGTCGGTCCGAGCCACCTTCGGCTACGCGGTTTTCGATCAGTCGGTCCGAGCCACCTTCAGCTACACGTTTTTCGATGAGTCGATCCGAGCCGCCTTCGGCTACGCGGTTTTCGATCAGTCGATCCGAGCCGCCTTCGGCTACGCGGTTTTCGATCAGTCGATCCGAGCCGCCTTCGGCGACACGTTTTTCGATCAGTCGATCCGAGCCACCTTCGGCGACACGTTTTTCGATGAGTCGATCCGAGCCGCCTTCGGCGACACGTTTTTCGATGAGTCGATCCGAGCCACCTTCGGCGACACGTTTTTCGATGAGTCGATCCGAGCCACCTTCGGCTACGCGGTTTTCGATGAGTCGATCCGAGCCGCCTTCGGCTACGCGGCTTTCGATCAGGCGATCCGAACCACCCTCAGCGAACGTAGGTTGAACAAAAGAAGTCGCGAACGCATTGCCGAGCGACAGAGCCAGAAGCGAGCCAACGAGAGTTTTGCTGAAAGTGTTCATGTCCTGATCCTTTTTATTCGTAGATGAAGTGAGTTAGACGGTGACGTGCAAACGGACGTCGACGTTGCCGCGTGTCGCGTTGGAGTACGGGCAAACCTGGTGAGCCGCGTCGACCAGCGCTTGAGCATCGGCTTGATCCAGACCTGGCAGGCTGATGTGCAGGTCGATGTCCAGACCGAAACCGCCAGGGATCTGGCCGATGCCAACGTGTGCCGTGATCGAAGCGTCAGCAGGAATGCTGCGTTTGCTTTGGCTGGCGACAAACTTCAATGCGCCGATGAAGCAAGCCGAGTAGCCGGCGGCGAACAACTGCTCAGGGTTGGTGGCTTCACCACCGGCGCCGCCCAAGGCTTTTGGAGTGGCCAGTTTCACGTCGAGAATCTTGTCGCTGGAAACAGCACGGCCATCACGGCCACCGGTAGAGGTTGCGACTGCGGTATAGAGAACGTTCATGGTGTTTCCTCTTTTGCTGATTGATTTGATCGTTTTGGCTTGCGCTAAATGTTTGTGCGCTAACCAGTTGAGGTAAAGTTAACGGATGAATAATTAGCGCGCAAGATAAATTTTTAAAAATTTATCGATTTTGATTTAACCGTTTGATCTAAAAAGAGATTTATTTTATGGCGGCGCAGTGTCTCCAGCTCGCGTGGGTCGCGAGGTGGACCAAGGAGAAGGAAGTGCTAGGGAGGATCAGCAGGTCCAGCGCAATTGCAGACCTTCGGAGAGAGGGAGTTCAAAGCAGAATTATGGGCTTCTCGATCATTCCCACCACCACGCTTCCGCCAGCCCACACATCCTTGCGCCTTTGCCTACAACAACGCCAGAACCCACCTGCTTGTACGCCCTGTCCCCGGGTTCTATTGTTTTCTGCCACTGCCCATCATCGTATTTGCCACATGAAACGGCCACGCATTAGCGATTTTAAACATCAGATGTTCCGCTCGACCGCAATGCAGCTCGCTAAAGAGTTTTTGGTGGACGATCCTAGGGCACTAGCGGAGAAGGGTATTGATGTTGAGCGGATAAGGTACGAGCCGATAGCTCAAGAGGCGCTGGAACAATGCTATCTATGGGGCTCAGAGGCCCAACTTTATCCATGGGAGGATATACCTGGGTGGAAGAATCGCGACGGGAAAGCGTTTGACCTTTCTCTGTGGTATGACCGAGAGTTATGTGGACTTTGCTTTGCCACTCCAAAATCAAGCACCTTGTCCATCAAGGTAGTCCTCCTGGAGGGCAAGCCTGACGTCACTCATCCTCTAAAGGGTGAAGTTGCCGGTTTAGTATTGATCGCGATCAGCCGATACGCGCGAATGCTGAAGCTTAGCGAGATTGAGATTTTTGAGCCTGACCCTGGGGCCGTCCAGTGGTACCAGTATCTGGGCTTCGATTTCGACGACCAGCGGCGCCTTGTTATAGCGGTGAACGAGGCATAACATGATCCCCAATTCTATTGACGAGTTTTCCATGAAGACTTCCAAGCGCACTCCAAAGCCCTTGCTTGCAGCTCAGTACCAAGCGGAAGCCCGCCGTCTGGCTGGTTGCGCGACCAGTATTGAGCGCCAGTTCTTGTCGGTTAGCCTCGCCAAGGGTAAGGAGCTTGAACCCGTTGGCCGCATGGCTGGTGCCAGAACCTGAGTTCTGCCGATACAAAAAAGACCGCCGAATGGCGGTTTTTGTTTTTTCCAGTTCCGACGGATGATGCAAAGCCAACCCGACTAAGCAACAGCCACTCGATTGCGCCCCAGCGCCTTCGCCCGATACAGGGCCTTATCCGCATCGTTCATCAAGCTGTGAAGGTCCTTGTTACAGGCCTCCGTCGACGCGACGCCAAGGCTGGCGGTTATGCAGTGGACAGGCTCGATCATCAAACCCGCAATCGTATCAATGAGCCGTTCTGCGATCTGGGTGGCGACTTCGATGGAAGTGTTAGGAAGCAGAATGGCGAACTCTTCCCCACCTAGTCGGCCGTGAATATCCGTCGCCCGAAATGACGAACTGATGACCATCCCCATCTCGCGCAAAACCTGATCCCCGACCTGATGGCCGTAGGTGTCGTTGATGTGCTTGAAGTGATCCATGTCCAACATGACCGCGCACAACCCTAACCGGTTGGTCTTGCATTCGTCGTAGAGCTGCTGGGCATGCTCGAAAAAAGCCCGCCGACTCTTCAGGCCGGTCAGTTCATCGGTTTGTGCGGCGCGGGTAGAAATGCTGTTCGCCTGTTCCATTTCACGGGTAAGACGAAAGGCGACTTCCAGGGCCTGGGACATTTTGTGTGTGGCGCGGGCAGCAAATGCGGCGAACACCAGGATCGAAAGGGCCATGCCGACTTGAATCGGCGACGGTTGAAACAGCAGCCAGACGGTACACGGAAACAACACCAGGCCAATGGAGGCTAGCGTCATATCGCGGTAGGCCGAATAACAGGACACCGCGCTGACAGACATTCCGACGGTAAAGAGCATGACCAGTGCTTGGGACAACAGATCGTCCGCCGGCATGACCACAAACGCCCCGCCGCCCCAGATGCTGGCGGATAGCACCAACGTGACCCAGTACCTGCGCTCCCAGCGTTGAGGCGTACGCTCACTTTCGTCGCTGCGAAAATAGGCAACGAACATCGCGATACGCAACAGCGTCGATGCGGTCAGGATGCCCAGCCACCAAAGAATGATGCTGTGCTCAAACCGATCCCAGCACAGCCAACTCAACATGATGGCAGCCATGTAACTGCCGAACACCGCAGAAACGGATTGGCGAAACAGTTGCTGCAATCGATCAGTCCGCACCTGCTCGGCTATGCAAAAATCCTGGCCATTGCGAGATCTTGGGCCACCCATTTGATCCACCTGATCGTGACGCAACTAAAGCGGCGATTGTGGCACCCTGCCACCAACGCAAACAACTGAATTACTGTGGCGAGGGGATTTATCCCCGCTGGGCTGCGAAGCAGCCCCAACCCTTCCTACAACCAAACTGTGCATCATCTTCTTTACAGGAGCAGGCTGGAATCAATCCGCAATAACGGGTGAACCCGCCAAAGAAAAACCCGACGCTTTAGGTCGGGTTTTTCAGCGAAGGCAAGTTGTTACGGGTTACTCGACTTGCGACAGCTTGGCATCGTCGCAACCGGCAGCACGGCACTCGCGCTCGACAGCCTTGAGTATGACGATACGCGCCTCGGTCTTCTCATTGGCACAGTCCAGGTAGAGCAGGCCATCGTTGGAACAGGCGCTGTCACGATTTTTGATCCACTGGATTTGAGCGGCTTTCACCTTTTTCTTTTGCTCCGGGTTCAGAGCACTCATCGTCTTCTTGTATTGATCGTTGATGTCCTGATCCGACTGAACCATTTTCAGCGACGCGCAATAGGTTCTGTCATAGGCGTTTCTAGGGTTATCGCAACTCATCGCAGATGCCGATGCGGATGCCATTGCCAGCAATGCCCCAACCAACAAAGACTTGATCACTCACTTCTCTCCCTGAATGGCCTCTATTGATTAGAGGTCGCGGCGTGAATTTATCATGAGGGTTGTAGAACAATGAAGCGGATCCGATGGCCTTCAGCTCCTCGATTGCAGCGGCGCTTATCCACACCATCGATCCATAACGCAGTCCCTTGTGGCGAGGGGATTTATCCCCGCTGGGTTGCGCAGCAACCCCAAAAATCTCCATGCAACCAAAAGTCTGTGGCGAGGGAGCTTGCTCCCGCTGGGCTGCGCAGCAGCCCCAAACCATCCAAACACATTCCTACAGACCAACCCGTGCCAGCTACCCCGTCCCTTCTCAAGTATCCCTCTAGCCTGAACTACAGGTCATAAACACCACATGTTCATCCTCCCACCCCAACCCGTCCACCAGGCTACCCAACCTTGCGCCTTTACCTACAACTACGCCAGAATCCGCCCGCTTGTGCACCTTGCCCCTGGGTTCTATCGTTTTCCTGCCACTGCCCATCAGTGGTCGGGTTTAGTAGCCCGAGGTATTTAGTAAGGTGCAAAGCTCTATCAATCAGGTATTTCCATGCCTGTATTTGATGGCGGTTGTGCGCAGGGCGCCCTCGGGCGCGCCGGCTTGCTAAGTCCCCGGTCTACTAACCTGCGTACAGCTGCCACCCCTTGTTTAGTAGCTAGAGGGTTGCGGCTTCAACTATAGGACTTAGTACATGTTCAAACCTACACCGAATCCGCCAGAGGCGGACCAAGCTCCCCCGCGCACCAAATCCAAGGCCAAAAAGCACGACGAAGCCACCAAACGCGTCCTGGATCACTACCTGCTCCCAAAACCGGAAAAGTCCGAAGATACGTCCCAACCGGGCCAGCTCTTCACCGTCGCAAAAAACGCCGACAACGAATCCCTCCTCGCCAACCTCAGCGAAACCCTGGCGGCAGCCGACGCGATGGTCAGCAACCTGGCCTTCGATCTGGAAGGTCAGCGCCGCCACATCCTTCTCGGCATCCAGCAATTGATTGAGCTGAGTTCATTGCTGGCTAACCGGGTGTTGGATAACGTTGATCCGCGATAGCAAATAAACATCCTTCCCAAAAGCAAACCCGACATCTTGCGTCGGGTTCGCTTTTTTAACGCTCCAGAAACACGAAAGCCCGCAGATATTTCTATGAATGCCCGTGATCTTGCGGATTTTTGCCCATCACGCATATTTCCGAGCAAAAAAAACGGGCCTGCATTCCCACGCAGCCCCGTTTTTTTCACCACCTGATCAGCTCAAAACGCCGGCAAAACCGCCCCTTTGTACTTCTCAAGAATAAAAGCCTTCACCTCCGGCGTATGCAAAGCCGCAACCAGCTTCTTCATCGCCTCACTGTCCTTATCATCCTCACGGGCAACCAGAATGTTCACATAAGGCGAGTCACTACCCTCAATCACCAACGCATCCTTGGAAGGATCAAGCTTGGCCTCCAACGCATAGTTGGTGTTAATCAACGCCAGATCCACCTGAGTCAGCACCCGCGGAATGGTCGCCGCTTCCAGCTCGCGGAACTTCAAATCTTTTGGATTCTCGGTGATGTCCTTGGTCGTCGACAGGATGTTGTTCGAATCCTTCAACTTGATCACCCCAGCCTTCGCCAGCAGCAACAGCGCACGACCACCGTTAGTAGCGTCGTTCGGGATCACTACGTTGGCACCGCCCGGCAGTTCGGTAAGTGCCTTGTACTTGCTGGAATAAGCGCCCAGGGGTTCCAGGTGCACACCGGCCACGCTCACCAGGTGCGTGCCCTTGGCCTTGTTGAACTCATCCAGGTACGGCTGGTGCTGGAAGAAGTTGGCGTCCAGGCGCTTTTCCGCAACCTGCACGTTGGGCTGGATGTAGTCGGTGAAGACTTTGACCTTGAGGTCTACGCCTTGCTTTTCCAATGCCGGTTTGACGAATTCGAGGATTTCCGCGTGCGGCACCGGGGTGGCGGCGACGGTCAGGGTGTCGGCGTGGGCGGAAAACGCTGCGGCGGCAGCGAAGGCAACCAGTAGTTTCTTCATTCAGCTAACTCCTTTTGAAGCGCCTGCTCTCGGCGCCTGCCAGCGAATGGCCGGCTCATGGTTTATTGGCCGCGAGGCCTTATTTTCTAGAAAAATGCACAACCAGTTTGTCGCCCACGGTTTGCAGGACCTGAACCAGCACCAGCAGCAACACCACCGTGACCACCATGACATCGGTCTGGAAACGCTGGTAACCGAACCGGATGGCCAGGTCGCCCAAACCACCGGCGCCGACCACACCGGCCATGGCCGTGTAGGACACCAGCGTAATCGCTGTCACCGTAATCGCGGCAAAAATGCCCGGGCGGGCTTCCGGCAGCAAGGCGTTGACGATGATCTGCCGCGTCGTTGCGCCCATGGCCTGGGTCGCTTCGATGATGCCGCGGTCGACTTCGCGCAGGGCGGTTTCCACCAGGCGGGCGAAGAACGGTGTCGCGCCGACCACCAGCGGTGGGATCGCGCCGGCCACGCCCAGGGAGGTGCCGGTGATCAATACCGTGAACGGGATCATCACGATCAACAGGATGATGAACGGCAGCGACCGCAGGATGTTCACGATCAGCGACAGCAGCGCATAAACGCCCCGGGCTTCGAGCAACTGGCGCGGGCTGCACAGGAACAGCAACACGCCCAGGGGCAAGCCGAGCAGCACGGTGAACAGCAGCGAACCGAACAGCATCAGGAAGGTATCGCCCGTTGCCAGCCAGATTTCCAGCCAGTCGATGTTGGAGAAGAACGAACTCAACAGTTCCATTAGCGCAGCACCTCCATGTGGACATCGGCCGCGGTGAAGCGGGCAAACGCCGCCTCCATGTCACCGCCGGTGATGGCGAGGGTCAGTTGCCCGTAGGGGGTGTCTTTGATGCGGTCGATACGACCGGCCAGGATGCTGTAGTCCACACCGGTTTCCCGGGCGACGGTGCCGAGCAATGGCGCGTATGTCGCTTCGCCCTGGAACGTCAGACGCACGATACGCCCTGGCACGTGGGCGAAGTCGTCGCGCTGTTCGCTTTCGTCGATCTGCTCGTCTTCCTGGACGAAACGCTTGGTGGTCGGGTGCTTCGGATGTAGGAACACTTCGGCCACCGGGCCTTGTTCGACGATCACACCGGCGTCCATTACCGCTACTTGATCGCAAACGCGGCGGATCACGTCCATTTCATGGGTGATCAGCACGATGGTCAGCTTCAGCTCGCGGTTGATCTCCGCCAGCAGTTGCAGCACCGAGGCGGTGGTCTGCGGGTCGAGGGCGCTGGTGGCCTCGTCGCACAGCAGGATCTTGGGCTTGGTCGCCAGGGCGCGGGCGATGCCGACGCGCTGCTTCTGGCCGCCGGACAATTGCGCTGGGTATTTACGGGCGTGGTCGGACAGCCCTACCCGTGCCAGCAACTCGGCGACGCGGCGGTCGATGTCGCTGCGGGACAATTCGCCCGCCAACGTCAGCGGCAGCGCCACGTTGTCGGCCACGGTCTTGGATGCCAGCAGGTTGAAGTGCTGGAAGATCATCCCGACTTGCTGGCGGAAGCGCCGCAGGCCGCTGGCGTCCAGGGCGGTGACTTCCTCGCCGTCGACGATGATCTTGCCGCCGCTGGAGTCTTCCAGGCGATTGATCAGGCGCAGCAGGGTACTTTTTCCCGCACCGGAATGGCCAATCAGGCCGAAGACCTGACCGTTCTCAATCGTCAGACTGGTCGGATGCAGGGCGGGGATATCCCTACCGGCGACTCGGTAGGTTTTATGGACGTCTTGAAACTCGATCACGTAGCGAACCTTGTGGGGCGCGTTGGAAAAGGATCAGCGGTTAGCCGGGCGCGCATTTTAGCCTGTCCGTATAGAGGTTCTTAGCATTTATTTGCGATCGGACCAGTCATTTGGCAATAACGCGATCAATGGGCATAAAAAAGGAACACAGCCAAACGGCATCGGTCACTCATTAAGCAACTCGAAAATGCCCAGGTACCAACCTGCGGTATCGAACTCAAGAGTCCTGGCCACGGCGGGGATCGCAAAGAGGAGTTATGCCTGATGAGTACCGAAAAGCCCACGGTCAACAAGAGCCAACTGGCCGGGACCGACACCCTGGATCGCGGCAACACCAACGCCAAGCTCGAAAGCCTGGAACAGTTTCGCTCCGACGCCACCGAGCAGGCGTTGCGCACTAACCAAGGCGTGAAAATCGCCGATAACCAGAATACCCTTCGTGTCGGCGCTCGCGGTCCCTCGCTGCTGGAAGACTTCATCATGCGTGAAAAAATCACGCACTTTGACCATGAGCGCATCCCGGAACGCATCGTCCACGCCCGCGGGACCGGCGCCCATGGCTACTTCCAGAGCTATGAAGCGCATTCAGCATTGACCAAGGCCGGTTTCCTACAAGACCCGAGCAAGAAAACCCCGGTGTTCGTGCGTTTTTCCACTGTGCAAGGCCCACGGGGTTCCGGCGACACGGTGCGGGATGTGCGTGGTTTTGCAGTGAAGTTCTTCACCGACGAAGGCAACTTCGACCTGGTGGGCAATAACATGCCGGTGTTTTTCATCCAGGATGCGATCAAATTTCCTGACTTCGTCCACGCCGTAAAACCCGAGCCCCATAACGAAATTCCTACAGGCGGTTCGGCCCACGACACGTTCTGGGATTTCGTCTCGCTGGTGCCGGAATCGGCCCACATGGTGATCTGGGCGATGTCCGACCGGGCCATTCCCAAAAGCCTGCGCGCCATGCAGGGGTTTGGGGTGCACACCTTCCGCATGATCAACGCCGAAGGCAAAAGCAGTTTCGTCAAATTCCACTGGCGCCCTACCGTCGGCACCTGTTCATTGGTGTGGGACGAAGCCCAGAAGCTGGCGGGTAAAGATACGGACTATCACCGTCGCGATCTTTGGGAGTCGATCGAGATGGGCGACTACCCGGAATGGGAGTTCGGCGTGCAGATCGTTGCCGAGGAAGACGAGCACAATTTCGACTTCGACCTGCTCGACCCGACCAAGATCATTCCCGAGGAGCTGGTGCCCATCACGCCCCTGGGCAAGATGGTGCTGAACCGTAACCCGGACAATTTTTTCGCCGAAGTCGAGCAAGTTGCGTTCTGCCCTGGGCATATCGTGCCGGGCATCGATTTTTCCAACGATCCGCTGCTGCAAGGTCGGCTGTTTTCCTACACCGATACGCAAATCAGCCGACTCGGTGGGCCGAATTTTCATGAGCTGCCAATCAACCGGGCGATCACCCCGGTGCACAACGGCCAGCGTGACGGCATGCACCGCAGCACCATCGACAAGGGGCGCACGTCCTACGAGCCGAACTCCATCGACGGTGGTTGGCCGAAGGAAACCCCGCCCGGCCCGGAGGACGGCGGCTTCGAAAGTTATCCAGAGCGTATCGACGCCTATAAGATCCGCCAACGCAGCGATTCGTTCGGTGACCATTTCTCCCAGGCGCGGCTGTTCTACAACAGCATGAGCCCCCACGAAAAAGAGCACATCATCGCCGCCTACAGCTTCGAGCTGGGCAAGGTGGAGCGGGAGTTCATCCGGAAGCGGCAGGTGAATGAGATCCTCGCCAACATCGACTTGGACCTGGCTGGGCGGGTAGCGAAAAACCTCGGCTTGCCGGCACCGACCGCGGGTACTGTCGATGTTCCGACGCCTTCACTGGGGCAATCCCCGGCCTTGAGCCAGGCGAACCTGCTGTCCGGCGACATCAAGACGCGCAAAGTAGCAGTGCTGGTGGCCAATGGTGTCGACGGGGCGATCATCGATGCCCTCAAGCAGGCCCTGAAGGCAGAAGGCGCTCACGCCAAAGTGCTGGGGCCGACTTCGGCGCCGGTGACCACCGCCGATGGGCAGACGTTGGCGGTAGATGCGTCCATGGAAGGCTTGCCGTCGATTGCCTTTGACGCGGTATTCGTACCGGGTGGCGCGGAGTCGATCAAGGCCTTGAGTCGCGACGGCGTGGCGTTGCATTACGTGCTGGAGGCCTACAAGCATCTGAAAGCCATTGGGCTTCATGGTGAGGCCCGGCAGTTGTTGGTGGAGTTGAAGCTGGAGGTGGATGCGGGGTTGATCGAAGACGCGGATGCGAGCGGTTTTTCGCGGTTTTTTGCGGCGATTGCTCAGCATCGGGTTTGGGCGCGGGAGCCGAAGGCGAAGGCTGTTCCAGCCTAAAGAGAGTTGTTGTCTGGTAGGACGCTATCGCGAGCAAGCTCGCTCCCACAGGGGTTAGGTGTCGATCACTAAACCCCATGTGGGAGCGAGCTTGCTCGCGATGCTTTTTAAGGCTTACGCGGAGTCAGCACGACCTGGGCCGGCACACTGCGCAAAATCTGCTTCTGCAGCTTCAGATCAAACCCAGGGTCCAGCTTCTTGACCCGCTTGGTCAGCAACGTCGCCAACCATGGATAGTCATCGGTGCGCGGCGCCTGGATGCTGACGTCACACTGATAATTCACCACATCAGCGGCGATGGCATCCAGTTGTCGGCGCATTTGCTGTATATCGGCGAGGTTGAGCGCAACCGTGGTGCTGGGGGCGCTCGGATCGATCACCTTGGCGACCGGTTTGGCTTCGGCGGCCTTGAGGTCGGCCTCGGCTTTTTCCAGCTCGGCCTTGCGGGCCTCGGCAATGGCGCTGTTGACCTCGCCGGTGAGGGCCGGGGCCTTGGGCATCAGTGCTCGGGCGCGGCTCAGGGCAGTGGCGGCGGCATTGACGTCGCCTTTTTGCAAGTCGATCTGGCTGCGGCGCAAATACGCCTCGGCCAGTTGCCGCTGGTAAGGTTCCAGCGACCGGTCTTCCGGCGACTGGGCTTGCAAGGCGGCCAACTGGCCTTCGGCGGTGGCCAGCTCATTGCTGGCCAGGCTTTGCTCGAGCTGTGCGATGGCCGGGCCCCGCGTATCGGGAGCCTGGGTGACCGGCGGTGTACTCTGGCACGCGCCCAGCAGCAGGGAAAATGCGACAAGGAGCAGATAACGGGAGGCGAACGGCTTCATTCCTGCGACTCTCTATTTGCGCAAAAAGCGAGCAAGTCTACACCCCTCGACGAGGCAGGACAAAACTCAGCAGAAATAACGCAGCGGCGCTGACCACGATAGACGGGCCGGCCGGGGTGTCCTTGAACCAGGAAAGTGCCAGCCCGCCACACACTGCGAGCATGCCCAGCAGGCTCGCGCCCAGGGCCATCTGCTCGGGTGAGCGGGCGTGACGCTGTGCCGCAGCCGCTGGAATGATCAGCAATGACGTAATCAGTAACACACCGACGATTTTCATCGCCACGGCGATGACCACCGCAATCAGCAGCATCAGCGCCAACCGTAAACCCAGCACGGGCAAGCCTTCGACCCGGGCCAGCTCTTCGTGCACGGTAACGGCCAGCAATGGCCGCCAGAGCGCCACCAGCAACAGCAGCACCGCCGCGCTACCGCCCAGGATCCAAGACAGGTCCGTCGGGCTGATCGCCAGCAGGTCGCCGAACAGATAGGCCATCAGGTCGATCCGCACGTCATGCATGAAGCTTAGTACCACCAGCCCGAGGGACAGGGTGCTCGGTGCCAAAATACCCAGCAGCGTGTCGGACGCCAGCGGCTGGCGGTGTTGCAAGGTCACCAGCACCACCGCCAACAACAGGCAACCGACGGTCACTGCCACCGCCGGGCTGACATCCAGCAGAAACCCCAGGGCCACGCCGAGCAACGCCGCGTGGGACAAGGTGTCGCCGAAATAGGCCATGCGCCGCCAGACCACGAACGAACCCAAGGGGCCGGCGACCAGGGCGAGTGCCAGGCCTGCGAGCAGGGCGTACAACAGAAAATCAGCCATGCTTGCAGCCATCTCCATGAACATGATTGGAAGCGGAAGGGGCGCTGACCACCGAGCCATGCAGGTCATGGGCGTGGTCATGGTGGTGGTGATAAATCGCCAGGCTTTGTGCGTTTTTTCCGAATAGCTCGACGAAAGCCGGATCGCCGCTGACCTGTTCGGGATGCCCGGAACAGCAGACGTGGCGGTTGAGGCAGACCACCTGGTCGGTGGTGCTCATCACCAGGTGCAAATCGTGGGACACCATCAGCACGCCGCAGCCATGGCGGTCGCGCAGGCGCGTGATCAGGCTGTACAACTCGGCCTGACCCGCCACATCGACCCCTTGCACCGGCTCGTCGAGCACCAACAATTCCGGCTCGCGCAACAGGGCGCGGGCCAGCAGCACACGCTGCATCTCGCCCCCGGACACGCTTTGCACCGGGCTGTCGATCACTTGCTCGGCGCCGACTTCGTTGAGCGCGGCCAAGGCCCGTGCGCGGTCCACCCCCGGCACCAGGCGCAGGAAGCGCAGCACCGACAGCGGCAGCGTCGGATCGACGTGAAGTTTTTGCGGCATGTAACCGACGCGCAACCTGGGCTTGCGCCAGACGCTGCCGCTGTCGGGCTTGAGCAAACCCAGTACGGCGCGCACCAGAGTGGTCTTGCCGGCGCCGTTGGGGCCGATCAAGGTCACGATCTGCCCCGGCTCGACGCTCAGGTGAATGTTGTCCAGCACGTTCTGTCCGGCGAACGTCACGGCCACCTGCTCGAGGCGGATCAGCGCGTTGCTCATCAGGCCCCCTGGCAGCCGGAGCACAGACCCACCACTTCGACGGTCTGGGTGTCGACCACGAAGCCGACCTCCTTGGCGCTGGTGATGATCGCATCGCTGATGGACTTCTGTTCCAGCTCGATGGCGGCGTGGCATTCGCGGCAGATCAGGAACTGGCCCTGGTGGGCGTGCTCGGGATGGTTGCAACCGACGAAGGCGTTCAGCGAAGAAATACGATGCACCAGGCCGTTTTCCAAGAGGAAATCCAGCGCCCGATAGACCGTTGGCGGCGCGGCGCGGCGGCCGTCCTGCTCGCTGAGTACGGCGAGGATGTCGTAGGCGCCCAGCGGCTTGTGGCTCTGCCAGACCAATTCCAGCACGCGCCGCCGCAGGGCGGTCAGGCGCAACCCTTGGCGCGCGCAGATGGCGTCGGCCTCGGACAGCGCGCTGTGCACGCAGTGGGAGTGGTCGTGGGGGCGACTGGCAAGGGGCGTAATAGGCATGGGCAGCGACGAGTTCAGTGAGAGACGTTATTATGTTACCCGTTCTCGCCTCTACGAGTGGTCATCGTGTCCCGATTTTTTTCGCTCTTTGTCGCTTTTGTCGCAAGTTTTCTACTGATCGGCCCGGCTCAGGCCGACGTCAAGGTCCTCACCAGCATCAAGCCGTTGCAGTTGATTGCCGCCGCCGTGCAGGACGGCGTAGCCGTTCCAGAGGTGTTGCTGCCGCCAGGGGCTTCGCCGCATCACTATGCGTTGCGGCCGTCGGATGTTCGCAAGGTGCAGTCGGTGGACCTGCTGTACTGGATTGGGCCTGACATGGAAGGTTTCCTACCGCGGGTGTTGAACGGTCGTACCCTGCCCTCCGTTGCGGTGCAGGATCTGCCGGGGCTCAAGTTGCGTCACTTCGCCCAGGACAGCGCCTCCCACGAGGATCATGACCATGGCGACGATGAACACGATCACGACCATCGCCCCGGCACCGTGGATGCCCACCTGTGGCTATCGCCGCACAATGCGCGGGTGATCGCTGCCAAAATGGCGACGGACCTGAGCGCGGCGGATCCAGCGAACGCGGCCCGCTATCAAAGCAACCTCACGGCCTTCAACCAGCGTCTCGACGCCTTGGACACGCGCCTCAAGACGCGCCTGGCCGGGGTCGCGGGCAAACCGTATTTCGTGTTCCACGAAGCGTTCGACTATTTTGAAGACAACTACGGCCTCAAGCACGCCGGGGTATTCGCCGTGGCCGCCGAAGTCCAGCCCGGCGCCCAGCATGTGGCGGCGATGCGCACGCGCTTGCAAGCGGTGGGCAAGACCTGCGTGTTCAGCGAACCGCCCCTGCGCCCGCGCCTGGCCGAAACCCTGGTGGCCGGGTTGCCGGTGAAGTTGGCGGAGCTGGATGCACTGGGCGGCTACACCCCGGCGACGGCGCAGGGGTATGAGCAGTTGTTGGAGAAGTTGGGGAATGATTTGGCGGGGTGCCTGGAGTCGCTATAGCCTACCAACGCAGACCCTGTGGCGAGGGGATTTATCCCCGTTGGGCTGCGAAGCAGCCCCTTGCTTTCAGTCTGATGCGCTGCGGCGGCAGATATTTCTTGGGGGCTGCTTCGCAGCCCAGCGGGGATAAATCCCCTCGCCACAAGAGCATTCAGCTTCGCGCCTGCTGGCTGTTACAGGGCAAAAGGCAACTGTGCGTGAACCGTCTGCCGCTGCGCCAATCGCTGCTGGAACTCCATCGGATCGTGAATCAACACATCCTGCCCGGCAAACGACTCGGCGGCGATCAACCGCGACAGCCAGAACCGCACGCACGCCACGCGCAGCATGGTCGGCCATAGCTCGGCCTCGGCGGCGGTGAACGGCCGCAACGCCGCATAGGCACCCAGCAACGCTCGCGCCCTGGCACCATCGAGCACGCCGTCGTCATCCGAGCACCAGTCATTCAAGGCGATGGCGACGTCATACAGCATCGGCCCGGAGCAGGCGTTGTAGAAGTCGATCAAGCCGGTCAGGTGCGTGCCTTCGAACATCGCATTGTCGCGGAACAGATCGGCGTGGATGTTGGCGCGTGGCAGCGCCAGGATGCCAACCTTCTGCCGGGCGATTTCATCCAGCGCCGCCTCGAGCAACTGGCGCGCCTCTGCGTCGAGGTGCGAGAGCAGCTTGGCGCCCTCCTCCTGCATCCAGTCCAGGCCGCGATCGGTCTTGCGCTTGATCATGTTGTCGCGGGTCGCCAAGTGCAGATGCGCCAGCAATTCCCCGACCTGGGCGCAATGCTGGGCGTTGGCCTGTTTGATGTGCTTGCCGGCCAGGCGCGGTTGCAACAGCGCCGGTTTGCCCGCCAGTTCCCGCAGTGCGACGCCGTCGGTGGTGCGCAAGGCGTAAGGCACCGGCAGGTCGGCGTTGTGCAGTACGTCCAGCAGTTCGATGAAGAACGGCATTTCCTGCACCGGGCCGCGCTCGACCAGGGTCAGGACGAATTCGCCCTGCTCCAGGCTGATAAAGAAATTGGTGTTTTCGCTGCCAGCGGCGATCCCCTGGAAATCAAGCAGACGGCCAAGCCCGTAAGGGGCGAGAAAGGTTTCCAGCTCGGGCCGAGCCAGGGGCGTGAACACAGACATGGTTAAAACTGCCAGTACGGGCGCCCTTCAGCGGGCGCCGGTTGAAGTGCAGAGCGGTACTACCACTCAAAGATTTTCCACGAAGGGATCAGCATATCCGGCTGGTCCGAGCGGATGAAGTTTGCATCAGTGCCATCGGCGCGTACCAGGAAATAAGGCTTGCCGTTCTTGGGCGTGACCTTGATCGCGTACAAAAAGCCGTTTTGCCGATACTCCTGAATGGTTCTATCCCCTTCGGTGCGGATGGTGACGTCCGGGTCCGCCGAGGGTGCGTCGTCCGCCGCCATGACGGCCAACGGGGTGATTGCAAACAAGCCAGCCAGTAACAGGCGATTTAGTGTACGCATGATAACCTTGTCCCTTTGTCGTCAACGGTCCCGCTATTCTAGCCCCGGACCCGCCGAAAAGGTTGATCCTGCTCATGAGCCAAGCCCCCCTCGTCCTGGTGGACGGTTCTTCTTATCTGTACCGCGCCTTTCACGCGCTGCCACCGCTGACCACGTCCAAAGGCCTGCCGACCGGTGCGGTCAAGGGCGTGTTGAACATGCTCAAGAGCCTGCGCAAGCAGTATCCGGACAGTCCGTTCGCCGTGGTGTTCGACGCCAAGGGTGGGACATTTCGCGATGCGCTGTACGCCGAATACAAGGCCAACCGCCCAAGCATGCCCGACGATATGCGCGTGCAGATCGAGCCGCTGCATGCCAGCGTCAAGGCCCTGGGCTTCCCGCTGCTGTGCGTGGACAACGTCGAAGCCGATGACGTGATCGGTACCCTGGCCCGCAGCAGCGCGGCGGCCGACCGTCCGGTGGTGATCTCCACCGGCGACAAGGACATGGCGCAGTTGGTCGACGGGCACATTACCTTGGTCAATACCATGACCGGTAGCGCCCTGGACGTGGCTGGCGTGAAGGAGAAGTTTGGCGTCGCTCCAGAGCAGATCATCGATTACCTGGCGTTGATGGGCGATTCGTCCGACAACATCCCGGGCGTTCCGGGTATCGGGCCGAAGACCGCATCTGGCCTGTTGGTAGGCGTCAATGGCGGCCTGACCGAGCTGTATGCGCAACTGGACATCGTCGCCACCCTGCCCATTCGTGGCGCCAAGACCCTGGCCGCCAAGCTTGAAGAGCACAAGGAAATGGCATTCCTTTCCTATGAGCTGGCGACGATCAAGGTCGACGTGCCGTTGGACGTCGGCCTCGATGATCTGCAAATGGGCCAACCGGATCACGAGAAGCTCGCCGAGCTGTATACCCTGCTGGAATTCAAGAGCTGGTTCGAAGAAAACCAGCGCGACGCCAAGCGTGCCGGCCAGGAGATCGTCGAAGTTGCCGAAGAACAGCCCGGCGGCGCCGAAGCCAAGTACGAGGTCATTCTCGATCAGGCGCGCTTCGAGGCGTGGCTGGCGAAACTGGACAAAGCGCCGCTGTTTGCCTTTGTCACCGAAACCAACGGCGGCGATGCCCAGCATTCGCAACTGGTCGGCTTGTCGTTCGCCGTGGCCCCTTTCGAAGCGGCCTACATCCCGCTGACCCATTCCTACATGGGCGTGCCGGAACAACTGGACCGCGACACGGTGCTCAAGGCGCTCAAGCCACTGCTGGAAAACCCGAACAAGCTCAAGGTCGGCCAGCACGCCAAGTTCGAAACCAACATCCTGGCCAACTGCGCCATTGGTGGCGACCAGGACAATGGCATTCTGGTCCAGGGCATCGCTTTCGACACCATGCTCGAATCCTATGTGCTGGACTCCACCGCGACCCGCCATGACATGGACAGCCTGGCGCTCAAGTACCTGGGCCAGAGTAAGACCGATTTCCAGGACATCGCGGGCAAAGGGGTCAAGCAACTGACCTTCGACCAGATCTCCCTGGAACTGGCCGGCCCTTACGCCGCCGAAGACGCCGACGTGACCTTCCGCCTGCACCAGGCCTTGCAGGAAAAACTGGCCGCCACGCCAAGCCTGGGCCCGGTGCTCAACGACATCGAAATGCCGCTGATGCCGGTCCTGGCGCGCATCGAGCGCCAGGGTGCGTTGGTGGATGCCAACCTGCTGGGCGTACAGAGCGTCGAGTTGGGCGAAAAACTGGTGGCGTTGGAGCGTGAGGCGTTTGCCATCGCCGGTGAGGAATTCAACCTGGGTTCGCCGAAGCAATTGGGCGTGATCCTGTACGAAAAGCTCGGTTTGCCGGTGCTCAGCAAAACCGCCAAGGGCCAGGCGTCCACTGCCGAAGCGGTGCTCGCCGAGTTGGCGGAGCAGGATTACCCGCTGCCCAAGGTGCTGATGCAGTACCGCTCCCTGAGCAAGCTCAAGAGCACTTACACCGATCGCCTGCCGGAACAGATCAACAGCCGTACCGGCCGCGTCCACACCAATTACCAGCAGGCCGTCGCCGCGACCGGGCGCCTATCGTCCATCGACCCGAACCTGCAGAACATCCCGATTCGCACGGCCGAAGGCCGACGCATCCGCCAGGCGTTCGTCGCGCCGAAAGGCTACAAGCTGCTGGCGGCGGATTATTCGCAGATCGAGCTGCGGATCATGGCGCACCTGGCCAAGGATGAAGGGCTGCTCCACGCCTTTCGCAACGACCTGGACGTGCACCGGGCCACGGCCGCCGAGGTGTTCGGCGTCGAGCTGGAAGCCGTCACCCATGACCAGCGCCGCAGCGCCAAGGCGATCAACTTCGGCTTGATCTATGGCATGAGCGCGTTCGGCCTGGCCAAGCAGATCGGCGTTGATCGCAAGCAGTCCCAGGCTTACATCGACCGCTACTTCACTCGCTACCCGGGTGTGCTGGCGTACATGGAACGCACCCGCGCCCAGGCGGCCGAGCAAGGGTTTGTCGAAACCATTTTCGGTCGCCGGTTGTACCTGCCGGACATCAACGCGAAAAACCCGGCCCTGCGCAAAGGCGCCGAGCGCACCGCCATCAACGCGCCGATGCAGGGCACGGCGGCCGACATCATCAAGAAAGCCATGGTCGCCGTGGACCGTTGGCTGACGACGTCCGGGCTGGATGCGAAGGTCATCCTGCAGGTCCACGACGAACTGGTGCTGGAAGTGCGTGAAGACCTGGTCGACCAGGTGCGCGAGGAAATCCGCCAGCACATGAGCACCGCCGCCACGCTGGACGTGCCGCTGCTGGTGGAAGTGGGCGTGGGCAATAACTGGGACGAGGCGCACTGATCCTTTTGTCCTGAGGCCTCCTCGCCACAGGGGGGGGGCTGATAGAGCTGGGGAGTGAAAGATTGTCATCGCGAGCAAGCTCGCTCCCACAGGCGTTTTGTGTCGAGCCGACTATCGAGCCAACACCAATTCACTGTGGGAGCGAGCTTGCTCGCGATAGCGTCAGCCCAGACAATCTGGGCCCATTGAGTCCCCCAAAACCCAGGTGCGGCCTCATTAGTTCGGAAAATTCCTAAGGTTATTTCCAAAAATAATCTGAACTAAACCCGTGAATCGCCACTCAGAGATTCTGAATGGCTGGTGAAGCCCTTCAATGCTCCTATGTTGTGTTAAGTGTTGGCAGATATCTGGACCCCGCCCTAGCGGTCCGGAACTTGGACCCCGAACTTCCCCCTCCCCATAAGAAGTCCGGGGTTTTTTTTGCCTGCGATTTGGCTTATTCGGCCTCGTCGCTGCCCTTGTCCGCCAATTCCATCCAGTCGGCCAGCACTGTGTAGGCTTCTTCCAGGCCCATGCGCTTGGGCGCCGAGAACAGCTGGATAGTGATCGCGTCGCCCCAGCCCTTGCGAATGTCCGACTGCACTTTGAGCAAGGTATTTTTCGCCGCGCCGTAGGTGAGCTTGTCGGCCTTGGTCAACAGGATGTGCATCGGCATGCCGCTGGCGACCGCCCAATCGAGCATCAACAGGTCGAAGTCGGTCATCGGATGGCGAATGTCCATCATCAGGATCAGGCCTTTCAAACTCTCGCGGCTGCCCAGGTACGCTTCCAGGTGGCGCTGCCAGTGTTGCTTGAGCGGGATCGGGACCTTGGCATAACCGTAGCCGGGCAGGTCGACCAAACGCCGTTCATCGTCTAGCTTGAAGAAGTTCAAGAGCTGCGTGCGACCCGGGGTTTTCGAGGTGCGTGCCAGGCTCGCATGGGTCAAGGTGTTCAGCGCGCTGGATTTGCCGGCGTTGGAACGCCCGGCAAACGCCACTTCGAAGCCTTCGTCGTCTGGGCATTGATCGACTTTGGCAGCGCTGAGCATGAAGGTGGACTGTTGGCACAGGCCAAGGATGGGGTTCTTCAGTTGCATGGGATTTCCGATGTGGGCGGCGTCGGGAATGGACGCGGCAAGCTGTGTCGTTTCCGTTTCAGTGACGCCAGTATATAATGCCGCAGATTTTGTGTGCGCTTTGTCCCAGCGTAGGATGAAGTTCACGGGAGCGACCGACCGAAATTGCGCATTAGAACGCAGCTCGTTCCCAACCCTGAAAAGGTCGTTTTATGACGAAATGGCTGCTAGCTGCCGGTGTCTTGATGCCGCTTTACAGCGCTCAGGCTACACAGGATCCGGAAGCTGTGTACAACCGTGTTTGTGGTGCCTGTCATTCCGGCCAACTCCCCATGGCGCCCCGCAAGGGCGATCAGGAAGCTTGGACGCCGAGGTTGGCGAAAGGTATGGAGACGCTGGTGCAACACGTGACCCAGGGTTTCAAGGCGATGCCGCCGCGTGGTTTGTGCATGGACTGCAGTGCCGAGGATTACCGAGCCATCATCCAGTGGATGAGCGAGTAAACCCGGTCCATAACTCTTTAACCCTTAGCCGTAGTTGGATTAGCTGATGAACAAACTGATCGTGAGTCTGCTGTTGACCTTGGGGATATCCGGCGTAGCCCACGCCGCTGGCGATGCTACTGCCGGTCAGGCGAAAGCTGCCGTATGCGGGGCCTGCCACGGCCCGGATGGCAATAGCATGGCGCCCAACTTTCCGAAACTGGCGGGTCAGGGCGAGCGTTACCTGGTCAAGCAGTTGAAGGAAATCAAGGACGGCAAGCGTGTCGTGCTGGAAATGACCGGCCTGCTGAATAACCTGAACGATCAAGACCTGGCGGACATCGCGGCCTATTTCGCCAGCCAGAAGGGCAGCGTCGGCGCCGCTGATCCGAAGCTCGTGGCACGCGGTGAAGCGCTGTTCCGTGGCGGCGACCTGGCCAAGGGCCTGCCAGCCTGCACCGGTTGCCACTCCCCGGATGGCAAAGGCAACGCGGCTGCCGGTTTCCCTCACCTGGGCGGTCAGCATGCCCAGTACATCACCAAGCAACTGACCGATTTCCGCAAGGAAGAAGGCGGTCGTGCCAATGACGGCGATGCGATGACCATGCGCACCATCGCTCGCAAGCTGAGCGACGAAGACATCGCGGCAGTCTCCAGCTACATCCAGGGTCTGCACTAAGGCCGTTGCAAGGGGATACACCTCTTGCAACGTTAACGCTCGATTAATCTGTCGATGCGAGCATCAAAAGGGTGGCTTTGGCCGCCCTTTTTTGTGGCCGCTGCCGTTACACTAGAGAACTTGCACCCGCCACGGTCTGTCTTAGAAGCAGGCCTTGCGAGGCCCCCTCATTGTCCAGGAGTAAAGCATGCGTAATCTGATCATCAGCGCCGCGCTCGTCGCCGCCAGCCTGTTCGGCATGACTGCCCAAGCGGCTGAAAAGCCCGCCGCACCCTATGTCGAATTGACCAACCCCGTTCCTGTAGCGGCGCCTGGCAAGATCGAAGTCGTGGAACTGTTCTGGTACGGCTGCCCGCACTGCTACGCTTTTGAACCGGTCATCAATCCATGGGTCGAGAAGCTGCCGTCGGACGTTAACTTCGTCCGCATCCCTGCCATGTTCGGCGGCCCATGGGACGCCCACGGCCAAATGTTCCTGACCCTCGAAGCCATGGGCGTCGAGCACAAGGTTCACGCGGCGGTTTTCAACGCGATCCAGAAAGAAGGCAAGAAGCTAGTCAAGAAAGAAGACATGGCGGAATTCCTCGCGACCCAGGGCGTTGATAAGGACAAGTTCCTCGCTACCTTCGACTCCTTTGCCATCCAGGGCCAGATCAAGAAAGCCCGTGAGCTGGCGAAGAAATACGAAATCACCGGCGTACCGACCATGATCGTCAACGGCAAATACCGCTTTGACATCGGTTCTGCCGGTGGTGCCGAACAAGCGCTGCAACTGGCCGACCAATTGATCGCCAAAGAGCGAGCGGCCACCAAGGCTGCCGCCAACTAAGCGCGGCCCACGCCCATGGCCCGCTGGAGTACCGAACGCATCGTTGGCCTGCATGAACCACGGGTCAACGAGCATCATGTCGCGTCCACGGGCCTGCCTGGCGACAGCCGCTTGCGGCTGCTCAGCTTCAATATCCAGGTGGGCATCAGCACCGAACGCTACCGGCATTACCTGACCCGCGGCTGGCAACATTTGCTGCCGCACACCGGGCGTGCCGGTAACTTGCAGAAGATCGGCGACCTGCTCAAGGACTTCGACCTGGTAGCCCTGCAAGAGGCCGACGGCGGGAGCTTGCGGTCAGGCTACGTCAATCAGGTGGAACACCTGGCCCAATTGGGCGCCTTCCCCTACTGGTACCAGCAACTCAATCGCAACCTCGGCCGTCTCGGCCAGCACAGCAATGGTGTGTTGAGTCGCTTGCGCCCGTGGGCGATCGAAGATCATCCGCTGCCGGGCCCCAAAGGGCGCGGGGCGATCCTTGCGCGTTTCGGCGAAGGTCCGGAGGCGTTGGTTGTGGTCATGATGCACCTGGCGCTCGGGGCGCGTACCCGGACGATGCAACTGGCGTACATTCGCGAGCTGATCGGTGGCTACAAGCATCAGATACTGATGGGCGACATGAACACCCACGCCACCGACCTGCTGCAGACCTCGCCCCTGCGCGATCTCGGCTTGCTCGCACCACAACTGGAAGCGACATTCCCCAGCTGGCGCCCCCAGCGCTGCCTGGACCATATCCTGTTGAGCCCGACCCTGACCCTCGAGCGCGTCGAGGTGTTGGCCCAACCCATTTCCGATCACCTGCCGGTCGCGGTAGAAATTCGTTTGCCGGGTTCGCTCACGGCCGATGCATTCCCCGTGCTGAGTACTGCCCCTCGCGGATCCGATGAATGAGCGACGACGCCGAACGCTGGAGAGAGAAGTACCTCAAGAGTATCGAACAGCAGGAAAAGCTTGAGCGCCGCTGGGATGCTCGGCTGGACTTGCTGCGTCGTGGCCTGGTGCGCAGCACCCTGGCCGCCGAAGGCACTGACCGGGCTGTCGACCAATGCATGAAAGAGATGCGCGAAGTGGTGCGCACCGATGACATGGACGCCGGTCTCGCCGCCCTGCTGCCGCGCCTGGAGAAAGCCGTACTCGATTCCGAGCAGCGCCGCGAAACCCGGATCGAGCAGATGAGCACCGCTTTGACGGCCCTGGTTGCCCAGTTGCAGAGCCTGCCACTGCCGAAGGAAGTCAGCCGGCCCCTGAAGAAATTTTCCAAGCAGTTGGAAGAGCGGGTTGGCCAGGCCCGGGAGATTCCACTGCTGCTCAGCGAATTGAGCGGCTTGCAAGGCAAGGCACTGAGTGCCCTGGACACCCCTGTCGAACCGAGTCGCCCCGGATTGCTGCAACGGTTGTTTGGTGGCCAAGGCCATGAGGACGCGACGCCCCAGCCCCAAGCGCCTGCCCAGGCCAGCGTGGTACCTCCGGCAGACGCGGCCCTGCCAGTTGTCGTAGCCGTTGAGCCGGCAACTGACGTAGCATCCGTCGCACCAGCACCAGCACCAGCACCAGCACCAGCACCAGCACCAGTCCCGTCGGTAGCGGAGCAAGCATCCACGTTGGAGGCAACGCCCGAACCGGTCGATTTGGTTACGCCGCAGACCGAACCCGCACCGACGCCCGTCTCGGTACCTGTAGCCGAAGTGGCTCCGCCGATCAGCGAGCCGGACGAAGCCGCCGAGCCTGCCCCATTGCAGGCGGTGGCCGCCGACGACCTCCCGGTAGCGGCACCCGTCCTGGAAAATCCCGACGAGCTGAGGTCCGATGAGGTGCCACAGGCCCTCCCCGACCCTTCGCCGCCTCCAGCAGAAGCCGAGCCAGGCGAGCCCCTGGCCGCCGCCGATGTGGCCGACGCCCAATACGCCCTGCCCGACTCGCCGGAACCGTCCTACAGCTCGGTCGCCAAGCACATCGAAGACACTTTGCTGGGCCTGTTGGGCGACCTGACCTTGCCCGAGCGTCATCGGCCACAAGCCGAAGCTATGCGTGAACGGCTGCGAAATGGCTTGAACTGGTACGAATTGCTACCGATCCTCGATGATCTGGCGGTGCTGATGCTGGCCATCACCGACACCGGCCAGCATGAATTCGAAGCGTACCTGCAACGCCTCAATGATCGTCTCGAGTCCTTCCAGAGCAGCCTGCAGGCCGCCAGTGAAGACCACGCCGACAACTTGTCGGCCTCTCGGGAAATGGACACCCAGATTCGCGAACAGGTGGACGGCCTGCAAAGCAGCGTGCAACAAGCCGATGACCTGGAAGGCCTCAAGCAGGTGCTGGAGAATCACCTCGAAGGCTTGCTCGGGACGATGGACCAACACCGCCAGCAACGGGATCAACGCGAACAGGAAGTCTCGATGCGCCTGAAAAGCCTGGCCGATCGTGTCGCGCTGATGGAGCAGGACGCCCAGGTCGTGCGGGAAAATCTCGAGGAGCAGCGGCAAAAAGCGCTGGTCGATCCGCTCACCGGGTTGCCCAACCGCGCCGCCTGGTCCGAGCGCCTGGAGCATGAAATCGTCCAGTGGCAGCAGCACGGCAACAGCTTGCTGTTGGCCATGCTCGATCTTGATCATTTCAAGCGTATCAATGACAACTACGGCCATCTGGCCGGTGATCGGGTGTTGAAACTGATCGCCTCGGTCCTGCGCAAACGCCTGCGTGGCGGCGATTTCATTGCGCGTTTTGGTGGCGAGGAGTTTGTCTTGCTGGTGCCGGATACCCCCCTGGCGGCTGGCGCCAAGCTGGCCGAGGCGCTGCGTGTGGCCATCGAAGCCTGCCCGTTTCACTTCAAGGGCGAGCCGGTCACGGTGACGGTATCGGTGGGCATAACGGCCTTCAAGCCGGGCGAACACAGCGATTCGGTGCTGAAAAGAGCCGATCAGGCGCTCTACCGGGCAAAAAATGCCGGGCGCAACCGCGTGGAGCTGGGCTGAGGGCTAATTGTTCCAATTTGTTTAATATCGTCCTGCGCAACGGATCATCGCGGGGCGATACGTTACACTGTTGCATTACTTCCAGCGCGTAATGCCTTCCGCCATGAAATTCTTTTCGCTCATCACTGCCCTATTTATCCTGGCCGGCTGTACCAGCGGCCCGCGGCTCGACACCAGTCACCCTTCCGTCAACCACGACAACCGCATCCAATTCGTGGTGGTGCATTACACCTCTGCGTCCCTGGAGCGTTCACTGGCCCTGCTGACCCATGGCGAAGTCAGTGCCCATTACCTGATTGGCGACGATAAAGACGCGACCATCTACAAATTGGTGGACGAAGGTCGCCGCGCCTGGCACGCCGGGGAAAGTGAATGGGAAGGCCGGACCTGGCTCAATTCCAGTTCCATCGGCATCGAAATCGTCAATCCGGGTTTCGTCGACACGCCCACCGGGCGCCTCTGGTATCCCTACAGCGAAGCCCAGGTCCAGGCCTTGACCGTTTTGCTCAAGGACATCATCCAGCGCAACGGGATCAACCCACGCAGCATCATCGGCCACAGCGACATCGCGCCCCTGCGCAAGCTCGATCCGGGGCCGCTGTTCCCTTGGAAGCGCCTGGCGCAAGCGGGCTTGGGGGTGTGGCCGGATGAACAGGCCGTCGCACGCCAGCAGGTTTTCTTCGCAACACAGCTACCGCCTGCCAGTTGGTTCCAGGCCGAGCTGGCCCGTCTGGGCTACCCGACGCCCCAGACCGGCGAGTGGGACGTGGCCACACACCATGTGCTGGCCGCCTTCCAGATGCACTACCGGCCGACCCGCTTCGATGGCACACCGGACGCGCAAAGCGCGGCGATTTTGCAGGTGCTCAACCAGACAAAATAATGACGCCCGTCCGACGAATCGGACCAAACCCAAATCAGAAGCTATAACTCATTGGTAACTTTCGGATTACCGATGATGACGGCTGCCCGCGAAACCCTACAGAGCTGGCTACATCGCCCCCTGTTCCTGGCGATGATGGCGGCTGCCCTGAGTACCCTCCTGCTGCTGGCGGGCAGTCTGTTCGTGGTCGTGCAGCAGATCCAGCAACGTGAAAGCGATCAGATGAATGCCCAGGGCGAGCGCTTTCTGCTGCGGCTGGAGCAGCTCTTCGGGCAATTGCGTGAAAGTCTCGATGACCTGCAAAACCAGCCGTTGCGCGGCTGCGACGATGACATGATCGCGACCTTGCGAGAGGTCAGCTTCAATTACCGTTTCGTTTATGAAGCGGTGTATATCGATGGCGGTGGCGTCTGTTCCAATCGTCCGCGCCAGAGCAGGTTATCGGTGACCCGCCCGCCCGATCTGCGGGGTCCGACCTACAGCTATTGGCTCAATACCACCACTGAACCCAACGAAGACCGCGCGGCGTTAATGCTGGGCCGTGGCAACTTCCGAGTGGCCACCTCCCGTGGGCATTTGGCCGACGTGGTCGACCTGCCCCCGGGTAGCAGCTTGCTGGTGGTCCTGGATCACGGCAAGCGCGCCATTCCCGTGTTGGGCACTCAACAACACTGGCCGCCCGCAGAGCCTTGGCCACCGAAAAGCCGGAATGCTTTGCAGGTGACGCAGACCCGGCTGATCTACCGGATGCCCACCGACAGCCCGGAATACCAGCTGGTGCTGATCGCCCAGCGCAAAGGTTTCAAGGTCCCGAACAGTGCCTGGTGGATGCTGCCCATCAGCTTGGTGCTGGGCCTGGGCATTGGTTTCCAGGTGTTTCTGCTCGCCCGCCACCGCCAGTCCATGGATGCTGAACTGCACGGGGCCATCAGGCGTGGCGAATTGCAGGTGCTTTACCAGCCGATTTTCGACTTGGACAGCCGCAACTGCGTCGGCGCCGAAGCCTTGCTGCGCTGGCGACGACCGGACGGCACCCTGACCAGCCCGGACTTGTTTATCCCGATGGCCGAGAACACCGGTCAGATCCGTCAGATCACCGATTTCGTGCTGCAGCGGCTGTTTGATCAATTGGGTCAGGTGTTACGGGCCAATCCGCAGCTGTATATCTCGGTGAACCTGGCGGCCTGCGATGTGATGGTGCCGCGTATTGGCGAAGTGATCGCTCGCCTGTTGGCGTTGCATCGGGTCTCGGCGAACCAGATTGCCTTCGAGGTGACCGAGCGCGGGCTGATCGATGTGTTGGTCGCCCGGGATAACCTGCAATCGTTGCGCGATGTTGGGCATCAGGTGCTGATCGACGACTTTGGCACCGGTTATTGCAGCCTGGCCTACCTGCAAACCCTGCCCGTGGACTGTCTGAAGATCGACAAGGCCTTCATCGACGCCTTGGGCCACGATGCCGCCAGCAGCGGTGTGGCCCCGCACATCATCCGCATGGCCCACGCGCTGCAACTCAAGGTGATCGCCGAAGGCATCGAGCATGAAGCCCAGGCCTCCTACTTGAGCAGCGAAGGCGTGAGGTTCGGCCAGGGCTGGCTGTTCGCCCATGCCCTCAGCGCGGTGCAGCTCATCGAATTGATTACCCGTGGCCGACGCCTGCGTGGACGTCGCCTCGATGATGAAGCCTAAGTCTGCTCATACCGTCAGCGCCATGTAGAACTGCGTCCCCTGCCCCGGCCTTGAATAAACGCCCATGCGTCCGCCATGGAGCTGGACGATCTCCTTGCACAGAGCCAGGCCGAGGCCGGCGCCACCCTTCTTGCGCCCGACCTGGACGAAAGGTTCGAAGATCCGTCCTTGCTGGCCGTAGGCAATGCCTTCACCGTTGTCTTCGACACTGATGATCACCCGCTCGCCATGGCGTCGGGCCTGCAAGCGGATCTGGCCGTCTTCGCCGGTGTGGCGCATGGCGTTGTCGATCAGGTTATCAAGCACGCGATCCAGTTGCGCCGCGTCGGCATGCAGCCGCGGCAGCGGGCCCTGGATTGCCACGAGCAGCTCGATACCCTGGGCTTGGGCCTGCTCGGCAAATCGCAGCCGGGCCTCTTCCAACAGATCGTCGATGGAACAAGGCGCCAGGGTCAGCTTTTGCAGGCCGTTCTGGTAGCGAGAGAAATTCAGCAGGTCATTGATCAGTTGCATCAGCCGCTGCATTTCTTCCGTGACGGTGTTGAGCAGGTCCGCCTCGCGCGACTCCGGTGGAAAGTGCAGGCGCTCCTGCAACAGGCCGAACGCCATGTGCATGCCCGTCACCGGCGTGCGCAGCTCATGGGAGGCCCGCAGGACGAACTCGCTGCGCACCCGTTCGAAGGCGCGCTGTTCGGTGACGTCATGCAGCACCATGACCGCACCGAGGATGTGGCCTTGGGTGTGGCTGACCGGCGTAAGGCTGTAGGTCAGCACCCGCGACTCGCCGTCGACCTCGATGCTCAGATCTTCCGGCGCACGTTCCAGGGTTCCCCCCCGCAGCACCAGATGCAGTTCTTCATCCAGCTCCAGGCGTCCCAGCGCCTCGCCGAGCCCTTGGCCCAGGCGCGCCTCGTCCCAGCCCAATTGACGCTGGGCCACCGGGTTGAGGTGCTCCAGCTGGCCTTGGCGATCAATCATCAGCAAGCCGTCGTCGATGCTGTCGAGCACCGCTTGCAAACGTTGCTGGCCGGCGAGCAGCTCATCGACATTGGTGGCCTGATGTTCGCGCAGTGCCTGGGCCATGACCCCGAAACGACGGGTCAGCAGATTCAACTCGGCGGCGGAAGAAATGGGCAGCGTGACCTCGAAATTGCCCTGGCCGATGTCATCCGCCGCCGCAGCGAGCGCCTCGATCGGCGCGCCGAATCGCCGGGCAATACCATGGGCCGTGATAAAGCCGATGATCAGCACCGCCAACCCCACCAGGCCCAGCAGTCCGGAAATCCACATCGCACGTTCACGGGCGCGGTCCTGAGTTTCACTGATGTTGGTCAGGGCCTCGCGATAACCTTCGATCAGTCCATTGCGCAGCACGTTGAATTTTTCGGTGAGGTCCTTGACGCCCGAGAGCTGGCGAGACGCGGTGAAGGCCTCGATAAATTCAACGTAGTCGGCCTTGGCCCGGCTGAAGCTGATGGCCGTGTTGTCCAGCTTTCTTTCATGGGCGATCCCCTCGTCGATCAGCGCCAGGTATTGCTGTTTGGAGGCCTCCAGAGCAGCCAGGTCGGGCTCGTCGTCGAGCATGATTATCAACTGATCGCCAAGGGTCTGGCGCAGCTTGAGGCCCAGGTCCAGCAGGATGAAGTTGTCGCGTACCGCTTGTTCCTGGGTACTGGCCATTTGCATGACACTGACCAACCCAAGCACCAATCCCAGCAATGCCACGGTGATCAGGGCCGAGATACTGAGAAACAGCCGTGTGCGCAGCTTCATCGCCAGTTTCATAAGGTGTTGCTCACAGGTTGTACTGCTTGCGTTTGCGATACAGCGTGGAGGCATCGATACCCAGCGTCTTGGCTGCCTGATCGAGGGTGTCGGCCGTGGCCAGCACCGCGCCGATGTGGGCTTTTTCCAGTTCGTCGAGGCTCAATGCGGCACCGATGCGCGGCGCATTGTTGACCGGCTGCTCGGCCATGCCCAGGTGACTGATTTCGACTTTTTCCTGTGGGCAGATGATGCTGGCGCGCTCGACCACGTTGCGCAGTTCGCGGATGTTGCCGGGCCATCGGTAGCCTAGCAGCGCTTCGCGAGCCTCGTCGCTGAAGCCTCGAGCCGGGCGCGCATATTCCTTGACGAAGCGGGCCAGGAAGCGATCGGCCAGGGTCAGGATGTCTTCGGCGCGTTCACGCAACGGCGGCAGGTGCAGGGTAATGACGTTCAGGCGATACAGCAGGTCTTCGCGAAAACGCCCGTCGCGCACCATGTCTTCAAGGTTGAGGTTGGTGGCGGCGAGAATCCGCACATCGGCGCGGCGGGTGACCGGATCCCCTACCCGCTCATATTCCTTGTCCTGGATGAAGCGCAACAACTTGGGTTGCAACGTCAGGGGGAAATCGCCGATCTCGTCGAGAAACAGCGTGCCGCCGTCGGCCTGGTTGACACGCCCCAGCGTACTTTCGCTGGCGCCGGTGAAGGCCCCCCGGCTGTGGCCGAACAATTCGCTTTCCATCAACTCGGCGGTCAGTGAAGGGCAATTGATGGTGACGCAGGATTTCTTCGCACGCTTGCTCCAGCCATGGATAGCCCGGGCCAGCTCACCTTTACCGGTACCGGACTCGCCGAGGATCAGGATGTTGGCGTCGGTGCTGGCAACCTGGCGCGCGGTCTCCAGCACGACTTTCATCGCCGGGCTGTGGGAATCGAGGCCGTCCTTGGGCTTGCGCACCTCCCCTTCAAGGGCTTCGAGCCTCGCCGACAACTGGCGCACTTCCAGTTGCTTGGCGGTGGCCAGGCGCAATTGATCCGGGCTGCAAGGCTTGACCAGATAGTCGGCCGCCCCGGCCTGGATCGCATCGACCGCGGTGTCGACGGCCGAGTGGGCGGTGACGATCACCACCCGCATCCAGGGCGCCTGGATGCGCATTTGTGCCAGCACATCCAGGCCGTTGTCTTCGCCCAGGCGCAGGTCGAGAAAGCACAGGTCGAACACCTGGCGTTGCAGCAGTGTGTCGGCCTGGGCGGCGCTGTTGGCGGTGGCAACGGCATAGCCTTCGTCTTCCAGGCAGTAACGGAACGTACGCAGGATGGCGGACTCGTCGTCTACCAGCAGAATGCGGCCTTGGTGCTCAGTGGCGGATTCCATTTTTCCTACGCTCCTTTAATGAATGATGTTGGTTAGTGTCAGAAAAATCGGGCAAGTTGCATGGTCGATTCTGAGGGGATATTACCCACCGAACTTGCCTCTGTAGACGTCTGACTCCTAAAAGACTGATTTGAGTTCCTTTTTTTGTGATTTGTCCGGGGGGACGGTTCGTATCGCTGATTCCGACGGCTGCGTCTGACAGGAAACTTCAGAACCACCTTACGCCTTTTCCCTGCCGTTCGTGCAATTCGCACGACGTTCGCGCGGGTCATCGTGCAGGATGCGTCCCCCAGCTCTCGTGGTCATTTGATAACTCTTTGATTTTAAAGAATTTTATCTCTTAAAAAATCCTGGCACGCCGGCTGCACTGCTCTGGTCAACGTGGCGTAAGAGCGCCTCAACCAGATCACCACACCCGGGTGGGGAGGAATTTCAGGATGAATCGTCAATGTGCCGCCCAGTTTCGACTCTCTTCCTTGAATATCCAGCAGGGCTTATGGGCTGCCCTGGCATTGTTGGTCACGCTCGTTGTTGGTCAGCAATGGTTGCTCTGGCACGAACGTCAACAGCCAGAAGCGCCGCAGGTGTCGATTCACCGTGCCCCACAAACCCATTTCAGCGCCGTCAGCGTCGCCGAGGCTTCCGCTTCCATGCGCATGATGGAGGTCGATCAGGCTCAGCCAGTGACCGACATGCCGCGTGAAGAACGTTGGGTGTTTTAACCCGATGTACCGGTCGTCCACTGCGCCGGAACCATCACTGCAAGACCCTCACTAAATAGAAAAGCGTAAGGAGAATCACCATGTTGAGCTGGGCAATTACCTTCCTGATCATTGCCATCATCGCCGCCGTACTGGGCTTCGGTGGTATCGCAGGCACCGCCACGGGCATCGCCAAGATTCTCTTTGTCGTGTTCCTGGTGATGTTCATTGCTTCCTTCTTCTTTGGCCGCCGTGGCCGAGGCTGACCATGAGCGTTTCCTTAAAAGGACTGGCCGCCGCCCTGTTGCTGGGCGGCAGTGCCATGGCAATGGCTGCCAATGACGGACAGATGCGTGCCAACCAGTTGCTGGAGGCGGACCCGCAATACCGCGAGACTTGGCAGCACGTCGTCAAAAAAGAAGAGCGCCTGCCCGAATGGGTGATGAACCTGTCAGGCGATTCGGAACAAATGAATGCTGTCGAGGAAGACGGCGACAAGTACCTGGTGGGACCGCTGTGTGAAACCCAGGCCACGTGTCGCAGCAAGCGTCTGATCGTCGCCTTCAGTTTCGACAAGGACGAGGCCTATGCCATGTTGGTGGAGGTCCCTGCCGGACTGCCGGCCGACAAATCGCCGACCCGTCATGCCGACTACCGTTTCCTCGGTAATCCCGATGAAGGTATGCAGAAACTGTTAAGGGAACAACTCAAGAAAGATCCGAACTGGTATTGATTCTGAAAATGGGAAAAGCAGCCCTGCTTTTCTCTGCTGCACAGCCCGAGGAGGGCCGGTGCATGACCAGGGGGCCGGGACGTTCTGACGGATATGCGTCGGAGTGACCTACGGGCGCAAGGGGTGCCTGCGAAAGGGCCGGGTCAGGTAAAAGCTGTGACGCAAGTTCGCAAAGCCCTCACGGCTTGGCGAACTTGCGTAGAGCTTCGTGTCGCAAGCGACCCCCGATGCGGCATTTTGTCTCCTCCCGCCAATTTTTTACCCTTTCCCTGACCGTATATCGGAGAATACCGAGACGATTTCTCTCGTGAATCGCGTCTCGATGCGTCGCCGTTTCAACGGCTCCCAACCTCGGCTGAGAAAGCCCAGAGACGCTGAAATGGCCGGTTTACGGCAATTATGCCTGCAAAAATGTCGCCTTCGAACCGCCTGTGAGGCGGGTTTCGTTTGGAAAATCTCATGCCGATTCGGCATGGGGTAGGCGTTTACGGCATTAGACGAGCCCCCCTGGCATCGCAATAGTTGCGCCTTTTTTCGCCTGCCAGTCAGCCGCTAGCGCGCTCGGGGTGACCTTATACGGGGCAGAGGCAATGCAGAGTTCGTGGTCATCGACGGACCGTTCACGCCACTGCCCGAGTCCAACTGAAGTAAGGGTAACGATATGAAGAAGGCACGACTAAGCCTCGCCTGGCAGATCCTCATCGGTCTGGTGCTGGGGATTGCATTGGGCGCGCTGCTCAACCATTTCAGTGCCGAGAAGGCCTGGTGGATCAGCAACGTACTGCAACCGGCGGGCGACATCTTTATCCGCCTGATCAAGATGATCGTGATCCCGATCGTGATTTCCTCGCTGATCGTCGGCATTGCCGGGGTCGGTGACGCCAAGAAACTCGGGCGTATCGGCCTCAAGACCATCCTTTACTTCGAAATCGTCACCACCATCGCCATCGTCGTCGGCCTGCTGCTGGCCAACTTCTTCCAGCCGGGCAGCGGCATCGACATGAGCACCCTGGGCACGGTGGACATTTCCAAGTACCAGGCCACGGCCGCGGAAGTCCAGCATGAACATGCGTTCATCCAGACCATCCTCAACTTGATCCCGTCGAACATCTTCGCCGCCGTCGCCCGTGGCGAGATGCTGCCGATCATTTTCTTCTCCGTCTTGTTCGGCCTGGGCCTGTCCAGCCTGCAATCGGACCTGCGCGAACCGCTGGTGAAAATGTTCCAGGGCGTGTCGGAAAGCATGTTCAAAGTCACCCACATGATCATGCAATACGCGCCGATCGGTGTGTTCGCCCTGATCGCGGTGACGGTCGCCAACTTCGGCTTCGCCTCCCTTCTGCCTCTGGCGAAACTGGTGATCCTGGTTTACGTCGCCATCGCCTTCTTCGCTTTCGTGGTGCTGGGCCTGATCGCCCGCCTGTTCGGCTTCTCGGTGCTCAAGCTGATGCGCATCTTCAAGGATGAGTTGGTGCTGGCCTACTCCACCGCCAGTTCCGAAACCGTGCTGCCGCGGGTGATCGAGAAGATGGAAGCCTACGGCGCGCCGAAAGCCATCTGCAGCTTCGTGGTGCCCACCGGCTACTCGTTCAACCTCGACGGTTCGACCCTGTACCAGAGCATCGCGGCGATTTTCATCGCCCAGCTGTATGGCATCGACTTGTCCATCAGCCAGCAGTTGCTACTGGTGCTGACCCTGATGGTCACCTCCAAAGGCATCGCTGGCGTACCGGGCGTGTCGTTCGTGGTGCTGCTGGCCACCTTGGGCAGCGTGGGCATTCCGCTGGAAGGCCTGGCCTTCATCGCCGGTGTCGACCGCATCATGGACATGGCCCGTACCGCGCTGAACGTCATCGGCAACGCCCTGGCCGTGTTGGTCATCGCCCGTTGGGAAGGCATGTACGACGATGCCAAGGGCCAGCGCTACTGGAACTCCCTGCCGCACTGGCGCAGCAAGGAGCCGCTGCCGGCGGGGGAAACTTCCAGCCGTTGATCCATTGGGGGGAGTTCGGGCCAGCAACAAAGTGCCTGAACAACCCCGGTTATTGTGGGAGCGAGCTTGCTCGCGATAGCGCCAGATCCGTCAGCATTGATGTTGGCTGACCCACCGTTATCGCGAGCAAGCTCGGCTCCCACAGGAATTTTTGCCAGGCGCAAAGCCTCCGAACGACCCGGTCATTGTGGGAGCGAGCTTGCTCGCGATAGCGTCGGATCAGTCAGTATCGATGTGACTGACCCACCGTTATCGCGAGCAAGCTCGGCTCCCACAGGAATTTTTGCCAGGCGCAAAGCCTCCGAACGACCCGGT